>CAZONI010000005.1:0-96172 GCA_964581175.1 uncultured Desulfobacteraceae bacterium | reverse complement strand
CGAGGTTTTTCAATTTATTTCATTACCAAAATGCCCTCAATCGCGGATCTTGGGGAAATACGCACTTCAAGACCAGAATCGCCCACGGGATGCTTCTGGGAGGACTTATCTCCACGGTAATCGGGAATCAACTGCCCGGCCCGGGGACCATTTACCTGAAGCAGGAACTGGAATTTCTGGGTCCGGTAAGGATAGGGGATACCATCACCGCCCAAGTGGAGGTGATGGCGATCCTTGAGGAGAAAAAGCATGTCAGGCTCGAGACCACGTGCATAAAGCACGAAGGGGAAAGGGTCGTTCACGGATACGCCCTTGTCAGCCCGCCGAGAAGGCGAGCGTGATTACGATTCCCAATCCCCTGACGCCGAATCAGAAATTGACCTGATCAAGTCCCTTTAACCCGAGTATCTTTCTTCCTTCCTCCGGCGTAGCCGGCTCCAGATCCAATTCCCGTGCGATGCTGATAATCTTCTTCACCTGCTCGGCATTGCTCTTGGCCAGGGTCCCCTTTGAGAGGTACAGGTTGTCTTCCAGCCCCACGCGCGCGCTGCCGCCCAGGAGGAAGGACTGGGTCCCCATGGCAAACTGGTATTTGCCGGCGGCACAGACCGAGAACTCAAAGTCTCCGATGGTCTTCCTGGCGGCTTCGACCAGAAACATGAGGTTCTCAGGCGTGGCAGGAATACCCCCCAGGATGCCCAGCACAAACTGGAGGTACACGGGTTTCTTAACCCAGCCGGCCTTGATTGCAAAAGCCACATTATTGACCATGCCCACGTCATAGATCTCGAATTCCGGCTTGGTATTCGTCCTATTGAAAATTTCCAGGAACTGGTGCATGGTCTTGAAGGTGTTCGGGAAGATAAAATCTTCCGTCGATGCGAGATATTGTTTTTCCCAGTCGTACTTCCAGTTCTTGAACTTGTCCTTGACATGAAAAAGGGCAAAGTTCATGGAGCCGGCGTTGAGCGAAGCCAGTTCCGGCCGCAGGGTCGAGGCGACCTGCACCCTCTTTTCAACTGATTCCCCGAGCCTGCCCCCGGTCGTGGTACAGAGGACGATATCGCAATGTTTCTTGACCTCGGTTGCTATTTCCGTAAAAATGTCTTGGTCTGCGTTGGGGGCACCGGACTCCGGATCCCGCACGTGGAGATGGGCAACAGTTCCTCCTGCATCATGAACCGCGAGAATCTCATCAATAAGCTGCTGTGGAGTAACGGGCAGGTAGGGGGACATGGTGGGTGTATGAATAGCCCCTGTGACCGCAGCAGTAATGATAACCTTGTTCTTCAATTCTTTTCGCATATTCTTCTAACCTCCATTTCTCGTTGAATTTTTCCGGTTCCCCTCTTCTCCCCGAGAACGCTATTTCTCCTTCATGGACTTCGAAGTCAACGCCGTTCAGGGCCTTGAGTCCTCCGAAGCTTTTCGTTATGCTAGCCCCTTTGAGCATCTCGCGTCTCTTGTCATCCTTCTTCCACGATGGCGACCGGCCGGACCCAGCCCGCGCTGGCCCCTTTTATCTTGGTGGGAAAACAACAGACGGTGAAGCCGTGAGGCCTTCCGATCGTGGAAAGGTTGGCCATCTTTTCCATATGGCAATACCCGATTTCTATCCCGGCAAAATGCGCCTCCCAGATAACCTTGGGGTCTCCGGTTTTCTGGAATTCTTTCGCCAGGAAGGGAAGGGGGCGGTCCCAGCCCCATGCGTCAATGCCCACGACCCTCACCCCTTTTTCGGTCAGATACAGGGTGCTCTCCCGGTCCATCCCGGCGCCTTTGACCAGATATTCCTCGGTGCCCCATGCCAGGTCGGCGCCCGTCTGGATGAGCGCTATGTCGAGCGGCTTGATCCGGTACTCGATCCGTTTTAACTCTTTCTTCAGGTCGTCCGTGGTGATTCTTTCCCCGTCCTTCTTATGGCGAAAATCAAGAACCACCCCGTCACTGAAACACCATTCGAGGGGAACCTCATCAATGGTCATTGCCGGTTTCCCCTTGTCCATGGTGGGATGGTAGTGGTAGGGGGCATCCAGGTGCGTGCCGCTGTGGGTTGTCAAGGTGAGAAACTCAAGGGCCCAGCCCAGCCCGCCGGGCAATTGCTCTGTCTTGATACCGGGAAAAAAGTCCTTCATTTGCTCGGCGCCCTGGGCATGATCTACGTAATCGATTTTGGGGATCATGATGGGCGGATCGCTGGGAAGATCGGGTTCGATGCTGATACTGAGGTCGATAAATTTCCTGTGTGCCATCGTTAGCCTCCTTTCGTTAAGCACATCCTGTTTCATTCATTTCCTGTCGGAGGAGAAAGGGGAGTTCCGGCGGCCATTCCCGGGGATTCCCCGGATTTCGGGACTGCTGTGTTCAGCAGAACAACACTCCCGACAATCAGCGATCCCCCTGCCCAGAAGTGCCAGGTTACGGGATCCCCTAGAAAACATATCCCCGCTATGGACGTAAAAAGGGCCTCGCTGCTCAGGAACAGGCCGCCCTCCCAGCTCCTGCAGTACTTGAAGCCCTGGTTCATGAGCAGTTGTGCCCCGAGGAAGATGAGAACCAGGATCAGAACCAGGAGAGAACTTCCGGCAGTTGTGGGAAGTCTTGGGTTGGCCATAAACGCGGGAAACGCGATCACGCCGCCCACCAGACAGAAATAGAAATAGATGATCACCGGTCCGTTGCTTTCCCTGAGTTTCTTGATGAAGCAGACTGCAATTCCCGCAAACATGCCCGCAAGGAGGCCGATGATCTGGCCCAGGAGATTTCCTTTAGGGCTGAAATCCAGGAGAATCGCCACGCCCACCAGGGTTCCGAAGATGCAGACCAGCTGCAGTATCGAAATTCGTTCGCCGAAGATGATTGCCGAAAACAGGGCAGCGAAGGCAGGAAAAGAATAGAGAAGGACGATCGCAGACGAGAGAGGCAACAACTGAATAGCGCCCACAAGACTGAGAAACGCCATGGCTCCGCTGATGCCCCTGATAATGAGGAGCCGTGTATTGTTCCCCTTGAACAAGTTTGCGAACCATCCGAAGAGGATGATCATGAGCACGATACCGCCTCCAAAACGGAAAAAGGCGATATCCCATACCCTGAATGCGGGTCCGATTATTTTGATGATAATGTCCGTGGCGGCAAAGAGCAGGGCAGACCCGAACATGAGGGCGGGACCCTTGATCACGGATGAGAATAAACGCCCATTTTGCAGGGCGGGTGAAAGGCGGTTTGCAGGCATATTTTTTGCAGTTACCCCATCGTAGAACTTGGCCTTGAAAATCCAGATAGTAGGGCCGCGTACAGAGAAAAATCCCGCTTATAGTCTGCCAACATCCGGAATATGTCAAGACCCATAACTCAAAGGGGATCAGGTCCTGCAGCGATGGGTTTTTCTAGTTTTGGCTTGACTTGGGAAACACGTTATTTCAGAATTCACGCGTGAACATCCGGGCAAAATTGCCACAGTTTTTGTCGGTTTTCAACAGATGCCGGTAAGGAAATGACCTGAGGTAGGCGCAGGGAGTGTTCAATCCGGAGAAGGTGCTGGGAGGTATGTTGTTGGGCGGTTCGCGCCGCAGGGGTGGAATAGGCGGCATACTTTCAGGCGGCGGCGTTGCGCTCGGTCTTCTGGGTGTGGCAATGGCTGCGGTTGAACAATACATGGATACCCTTGCCAGGCGTCTCGGCCTGGACAAGGCTGCTGTGGATGAGATTCATGACCAACTCGGCGTTGAAAGGGAATGACAAAATGACACAATGGTATCTCAGTTATGATGGAAATCAGGAAGGGCCCATGGATCATGCCCAAGCCGTCGCAAGGGTCGGGAGCAATCCGAACGGTTTTGCCTGGCGGGAAGGTTTTGCCGAGTGGCTTCCTATCTCGCGGGTCGCGGAACTGGGTCCCTCTGCTCCGCCTGCTGCCTCGTCGCCTCCTCCGGTGGGAGGAAGGGCCGATGAAATAGCATTTAAGGTTATGGGCACCGAGATGCAGTTCGTCGAGGTGGAACTGGATCCCGGAGAAAGCGCTGTTGCCGAGGCGGGCGCAATGATGTACAAAGATGCTACTGTGCATATGGAGACTATATTCGGGGACGGGTCGACGACCGGCGGCAGTGGAGGGTTCATGGGAAAGCTGCTGGGCGCAGGCAAGAGGGTTCTCACCGGTGAGAGCCTGTTTATGACCGTCTTCACCCACACGGGTCAGGGAAAAGCCCACGTTGCATTCGGCGCCCCTTATCCGGGAAACATAATCCCGATACACCTGGAAAGCGTCGGCGGCTGCCTTGTCTGCCAGAAAGACAGCTTTCTCTGTGCCGCAAAGGGTGTTTCCATAGGAATCTACCTGCAGCGAAAAATCCTGACTGGACTTTTTGGGGGCGAGGGTTTTATCATGCAGAAGCTGGAAGGCGACGGGCTGGTGTTCGTCCACGCGGGCGGTACTATCGTGGAACGGCGGCTCGAGCCCGGGGAGGTCCTGCATGTGGATACCGGATGTGTCGTCGCGTTCGAACCGACAGTAAACTTTGCCATAGAGCAGGCAGGGGGCATCAAAACCGCCCTGTTCGGGGGCGAGGGACTCTTTTTCGCGACAATGCAGGGGCCGGGGAAAATCTGGCTCCAGTCACTGCCGTTTTCCAGGCTCGCAGGCAGAATGCTCCAGGCGGCGCCGGAGCGAGGCGGCGGAAAAGGGGAAGGATCCATCCTCGGATCTCTGGGAGATTTCCTGGATGGCGACTGAGAATGAGCCTCCGGGATGGTGCTGCCGGAGAGCCTCCGGGGAGAAGAGGTCAGGGTAGATGTCGGGCACATTTTTGATTGGATGTTCTCCGGTACAAAACGAAAAAGGGTTTCGTGCCTGTCTGGAGAACAGGAGAATGGAGGTGATCGTATGCGAGTAATCAATTACTTGAAGATAGTGGGCATGGGGATTGTTTTCGTGGCCCTCTTTTCCGGAATCGCGATAGGCGCAAGCCTGGTCTGGGATCCGGTGCAGGGCGCCCAGGGATACCGTGTGTACTGGGGGACATCACCGGGGAATTATCCTAATAGCCGGGACGCGGAGAGCGCGACCCAGTATAACCTTAACAACTTGCCGTTGGCTGATAAGACGAGCTACTACCTGACAGTCACTGCGTACAACTCTGCCGGAGAAAGCGGTTATGCAAGTCCGTTGAGCTATTCCACCGGGGATAATACCCCTCCATCGCCTCCTCAAGGCATCTCGGTTCAGTAAGTCCGCCGCGTCGTTGCAGGATGGACGTGCGGGGAGTGGATACCCCTGCCGATACGGCCCGCTGAATAGGAAGAGTTCGCACTAATTTATAGTAAATTATATAGAAATTATGCAATAGCTGAACGCATTTGTATATTTCTGTATATTTTATTGATAAAAATGTATAAATTACCTGGTAAAAGAGCAGACCTTTCTGCGTTGGTTCTGGAGGTTTCACCCTGGTCATGCCGAGTTTCCATTGCAAATTAGCCACATCCGACGGGCGTATCATCGAAAAGACGCTCATCGGAGACAATAAAGTCACTCTGAAGGAGCACCTTGAAAGGGAAGGGCATTTTGTGCTCGATGTTCGCCGCGTTGAACGAGGATTTCGTCTTTTTCGGTTGCGCGGCATCAGAAAACGATTTAGGCCCAAAGACTTTATCACGTTTAACCAGGAGTTGAGCGTTCTTATCAAGGCCGGGCTCCCCGTTCTCTTGGCATTGGACACTATTATCGAAAAAATGGGTGAAGGAGAATTTGTCGATATTCTGAGGGAAGTGAGGGGAGATATCGCATCGGGAGATTCCCTTCCCGGGGCCTTTGGGAAGTTCGCCCACATCTTCTCCAACCTCTATGTCGCGAACCTTCAGGCAGGTGAAAAGAGTGCCGATATTCCTTTGGCGCTTTCCAGGCATATCAGCTACTTGAAGAAAATCGAAGAAATAAAGCAGAAAGTGATCGCCGCGTCCATATACCCGTTGATCCTCACTGTTGCCTCTTTGTTTGCCCTCCTCTTCCTGCTCCTTTACGTGCTTCCCACCTTCACGAGGACCTATTTCGAGGCTGGAACACAACTGCCCGGGCTCACTTTGCTCCTGGTGAATTTCTCCAATGGAATCAGGTCCAATATTCTTTATATTTTCTGTGTTGCATTTGGCATTGTGGCAGGTTTCTTGTATATAAGTAGGACAGAGGAAGGCAGGACGGAATTGGACCGATGGAAGCTCAGGATACCTTTCCTGGGGAATGTGTATCTTCACTATTCCATCTCTAAATTGTCCAGGACGCTGTCCACGGTACTCAAAGGAGGGATCCCTCTTGTCGACTCCGTTCGCATTGCCTCGGGTACCCTGAATAACAAGTACCTGAGAATGGAATTTGAAAGGGCCATCTCACGTCTTGAGCAGGGAGAAGGTTTTTCCGAAACCCTTTCCCGTTCGAAGGCGTTCCCGGCCCTCGCTGTAAGGATGATCGACGCGGGGGAGAGCGCCGGCTCTCTTGAGCAGGTATTGAATGATATGGCGGAATTCTATGAAAGCGATGTGGACAGCAGGCTGGGAATACTGACTTCCGTTATCGAACCCGCTCTCATGATCGTGATGGGGTTCTTGATTGGATTTATTGTCCTGGCCATGTACATGCCCATTTTTCAGATGGCGGGGGCCATGTCATGAATCCGGAGAAAAAGAAGTCGCTGGTAGAGATGACACAAGTTTATCGACGAATGAGGTTGGGTGATTGGGCTATCGAACTGGGGTTCATGACCCAGGAACAGCTCAAGTATGTCAACTCCAAAAAGAATATAACCCGGCAGAGAATCGGCCAGATCTGTATCCAGGAGGGCTTCCTGGACGAAGACAAGCTCGCTCAGATCATTGCGGCCCAGCACTCCTATGAATACGTGCAACTGAATGAGAACATAGATCCGGATCTGTTGAACCTGATCCCCATTGATCTCATGTCCAAGTACCAGCTCGTTCCGTATAGGAAAATGGAAGACAGGCTGAGCATCGCTATGGCCGAACCTCGCAATTTTCTGAAGGCGCTGGATGACCTGGAGATAATGCTTGATATGCCCGTTTCCATCGTGGTGGCGAGCGAAAGGAAAATCCGCGAAGTTCTCAAGAAGGTCGAATCGTCCCAGAGTGTCCTGGACTCGGTTTCGGATGACATGCGTCTCCCCCTCGTGCGGGAGACTGAAAAGGGAGAGGACATCCTCAGCATTGAAAAGGTTTCCGTAGAAGAAAGCCCCATCGTCAAGCTGGTGGACTCTACTATCCTGGATGCCATCAACAAGCGGGCGAGCGACATACATATTGAGACGTCGGACCTCGGCGTCATTTTGCGGTACCGCATCGACGGCATGCTGCATCAAGCCACCGAACCGCTGGATTTGAAGTATCAGAGCCCGGTTGTTTCCCGGATAAAGGTAATGTCTGAACTGGACATTTCCGAGAAGCGTGTCCCCCAGGATGGGAGATTCAAGCTCAAAGTGAGAGATCGCTACATTGATTTCAGGATATCCATACTGCCGACTATTTTCGGTGAGGATGTGGTAATCAGGATTCTGGACCGCGAGAACCTCGTGGCGGATGTGGGGGATTTTCGACTCGACAACATGGGGCTCCCATCTAACGAACTCGCGAGGATCCGGAGAATGATCCGGGCGCCGTATGGAATGTTTCTGATCACCGGGCCCACGGGCAGTGGAAAGACCACCACCCTCTACCGCGCGCTTTCAGAAGTGAATACCAAGGAAGAAAAGATCATCACGATTGAGGACCCGGTAGAATATCAGGTAAAGGGAAGCGTACAGATCCCGGTCAATGAAAAGAAGGGGCTCACGTTTGCAAGGGGACTCCGTTCCATTCTCAGGCACGATCCCGATAAGATCCTGGTTGGTGAGATACGAGATTCGGAGACGGCCGAGATTGCTCTCCAGTCCGCCTTGACCGGTCACCTGGTGTTTACTACCGTGCATGCCAACAGCTCCTTTGAAGTGATCAACAGATTTATACATATGGGGGTTGAGCCTTACAATTTGATGGCCGCGCTCAATTGTATCGCAGCCCAAAGGCTTGTCCGAACCCTCTGCCATTGCAAGCAGGAAGTGCAACTGGACGAGAGAGAATTGGCTGAGTCGGGCCTTGATATCGCCACGTGCGAAGGCCATGTGTTTTATGAAGCACGAGGCTGCGAGCACTGCAAGGGAACCGGTTATCTGGGAAGACAGGCAGTCGTCGAACTGATGGAGATAGACGATGATATGAGAGAGTTATTCATTCGCCGGGCCCCTCTTTCAACCGTGAAAAAGCAGGCCGCAGAGAACGGTACCGTCTTTCTGAGGCAGGCCGCCCTGCAAAAAGTCCTGGACGGCAGCACTACCCTTCGGGAAGTGAACAGGGTAACTTTCATAGAACCCTTGCACAAGCAACAGGATAGCTGCTCGGCGGAACCCTTGAGGCGTGACCCTGGAGAGTTGATCCCTCATGATGACGGGAAGAATGCGCTTTCCCGCTGATTGTCAAGAAGAGTTGGAAAGATGATATTTCACAAGTTTCAGAGGCCCTTGACCGGCGTTGATATCGGCAGTTCGTCGGTCAGGGTCGTGCAGATTCAAAGGGAGAAAAAAGGATGGCGGCTCATTGCTGCGCGGACCTTTCCATTTCCGGAAGACACCCTAAGGCTCTCTTTGAAAACCAAGAACATAAACGATCCCCAGGCGTTCCTTGAAACGGTTGGGGTCGCGTTGAGCGGGTTTGAAAAGAAAGTGCATCGGATAGGACTTTCAGTTCCGAACGAGATTGTAAAGATAGCCATCAAGCGGTACGCGAGCCTTCCCAAGTCACGGGAGGAGGCTGAAAAAATGATCGCCTGGGCGGCCAAGAAATCGCTCCCTTTTCCCGCGGAAAGCACAAAAATTTCCCACTACATCCTCTCAAACGGGACCGGTAACGGCAAAAAAATCCTGATGGCCATCGGCTCCTACGATGTTATCAGGGAGTATGAGCTGAACCTGCGGGAATTGAAAATAGAGCCAGAAATAATCCGTCCGGCGGGCATCAACCAGTTCAATTTCTATTCCGATCGGATTCCCCGGACGGGAACAGTCGCCTTCTTGGGGCTTTTTCGCAGTTTTTTCAATCTCATTGTCTGTGTACACGGGGCAATGTTGTTTTATCACGGCGTGAAGCGAGGATTTTCGGACATTCATTTCTTTCAGGATGTGGATATGACTCTCAATCTCTTCTACAACGAGAATCCCGGGTATAAGATAGAAAAGCTCTATTTCGGGAGCCAGGTGGGGTTCGGGAAGACCCTGGAACAGGGATTGAGAACCATGGGGGAGATGCCTATCGCCCGGGTCCATCACGAAGACCTGATTTCCGGAGATGGAGAAATTGCCGGATCGAACGGGAGAGGACTGTCTTCCTACGCGTCCGCGATCGGTGCCGCCCAGAGCCTGGCATAGAGATCTGAGTCTGATCATTACATTGATGCCACGAAGGAAATTGGAAATACATTGGATGCGGTAAAACTCAATTTAGCCACCTTCAAGTACTATGACAAACGGGTAGCCTCCATAGCATTGGTCGTCATAGCTCTCGTTCTGGGGGGGCTTTCACTGTATAATGTCACCCAAGGCATTCAAGGACAGGCGGACATTCTGAGCTACGAGGGTAAGATTAAACGCCTTGAGAAAAGCCTTGTGAAGAGCAAAAAGGCCCGGGAAAATGTGCGCAAGAAACTCAAAGGAGAAGAAATGCAGTCTATCCGGGAAGGAACCATCTTTGTGAACAGGATCATCGCAAAGGATGCATTCCCATGGGACAGGTTCCTGGACGCCGTCGAGACCAGCATGCCCGCAGGCATCGTTTTGGAAGATCTCACCGTGGCAGAAGATTTTCAGACCGTTCAAATGGATGGATTGGCGAAGTCTTCGGAAAAAATCGATCTCGTATTGTCCCGCCTGAAAAAGACGGGTATATTTGAGGGAAATCTCCTGACCAAATTGAGCGTAAAAGAAGGGGGGAAAAATGATTCTGCCGACATTCCCGAGGGCGGGATGCGTTTCGAGATAACGAGCAAGCTGAACATTGAAGAGCTTTGCGGCAGTAAGAAATATGAAGGACAGGGGGAAACCTTGCAGGAAACCTTCACCCAAGAGAAGAGCGTTCCGGGCCTGTGACGGCCGGAAACAATGGAAAAATGAAACTTCAAAGGATCATCAGGGCCCTTCGTTTTAACCGTTTCCTCTGGGCGAGCTGCGCACTGATTCTGTTAATTAATCTGGTGTTATACCTGGCGGTAGTTCAGCGGCAGAGAAGTCATATTGCAAGATTGCAGGCCTTGTACAGCAAGAAAAGAAACCCCGATGTGCCCCGCGAGAGAGATGAAATTGCCCGGTACAGGATTGCAGAGGTCGAGTTGAAGGTTTTCAAAGACAAATTGTCCCCGAAAGAAAAATTTGTAGAGAGGGTAAGGGAGATCCACGACCTTCTTCATCGGAATGGCTTGCAGATGCAAAGGCTCACTTTCAAGCCGGAACAAGCGGGCCCGATGAAGTTATGGAAGTACACCAGTTCCTTCAGCGTGCAGGGAAAATACTCTCAGCTGAAGCCCTTTATCGCCGCTCTCCAGAATTCGCCGAGCCTTTTTTGTCTCGAACATCTTTCTTTCAAGAGGGTGTCCAGATCACCGGGGACGGTAGATATGAAGCTGGAAATATCGACCTATTTCAAATGAAAAAGAAGAAGCTTGCGCTTACCATACTATTGCTTGTTTTTGTATTTTCTCTCGCGTATCGGGTCACGCATCCATACCGTCAGCAGAGAGTGTCCCGGTTGAAGTACAGCGGGAACCGGAAAACCGTCATCGTTAAGAAGGAAACCGCGAAAGGGGAGGACCGTCTGCTGAAATGCCCCGAGCTGATGCTGGCAGTTTTCTCAAAATCTCCGCACCACCATGGCGAGGTGATTCATGATCCTTTTTCTGGCCCGGAGGAGGGTGCACAAGCGAAAAACCTGCCGGCGGCCGTGGCTGCAAAACTGCCCCAGAAGAAAACAGAGTCTGCCGAGGAAGATCCAAGGGTCCGGGTGCAGAGGGAATTGAGCAGTTTTCGGGTATTTGGTTCCTGCCAGGAGGGAGACAAGAATATGCTGTTCCTGGAAAGGGGCAAAGACGTGTTCATCGTGCGGGCGGGAGACAAAATCGATAATAAGTACCTGGTTAAGAGCATTACCAGCAATTCACTGGACCTGTGGGCTGAAGAGATCCAGCAGAACATTCACATCGATTTGAGCGATTTTTAGGAGGATTTCCACAAGATTGTACCCTTTCACAGGTAGATTTCGGGTACGGCCGGGTTTCCAATCCAGATATGGATGGAAGCTAGGCTAATGGAGGCCGTCATGGCTTACGTCGTGGTTGGAGGGCTCAGGAAATACATTTTGCTCGCGCTTATCATGTCTGCCGCGATCTGGCTGCAGGCATGCGCGCCTACTTCGCAGTATGTCGACGAGGGAAGAGCGCTCAGTTCTACCGGTGATTGGGACAAGAGTGTGCAGGTTCTGCAGGAAGCACAGAAAAAAAACCCATCGGATCCCGACGTCAAACTCCTGCTCATGCGGGCGAAGACAAATGCTTCCCTGCAGCATATGACTCAGGGGGAGGCCTTGCTGAACAAAGGCTCATTTGATGAGGCCATACGGGAATTCCAGTTAAGCATTGCCTTTAAGCCCGGGAATGTCAGGGCAGAAGTGCTCATGAGAAGAGCAAGGGCCTTTAAGCAATCCGGTATCCTGTTTCGGCGGGGGGAGAAATTTCTCAAGGAGAAAGAGTACGCCAAGGCAAGGACGGCTTTTCAAGGGGCCGTCAGGTTGAATCCGGAAAATAAGGAAGCGGAAAAGGCTCTTGCCGCCTATAGCAAGGAAATAGAGCGCCCTCCTCGTTTCAGGTTGAAGCCCAAATCCTCTGTCCCTGTTTCGCTCCGGTTCAAGAAGACACCCATTACCAGCGTGTTCGAGGTGCTCTCCAGGCTCACCGGCATCAATTTCATTTTTGACAAGGATGTGCAAGAGACCAAGGTCACCCTCTTCATGACGGACGTGCCTATTGAGCGCTTTCTGGAAGTCCTGCTTCAAACAAACAGCCTGACCGGGAAACTGGTGGATGATAAGACAATGATCATCTATCCCAATGCGCCTGCCAAGATCAAGGATTACGAGGATCTCCAGATCCGGACCTTCTATCTCTCGAATCTGGACGTGAAAAAGGCCGTCGCTCTCCTGTCTAAAATACTCAAGAGCAAGGATATCATTGCCAACGAAAATTTGAATGCCCTGGTCATCCGGGGGCCCAAGCAATTGATAGAGGTCGCGTCAAAGCTGATAGAGGCCAATGATCGTCCTCCGGCCGAAGTCCTCCTTAATGTCGAGATCCTGGAGGTGAGTCGTTCCAAGGAAAGACAGCTTGGCCTGGACGTGAATCCGTCGTCGATTACCTTCGGGATCGGAGAGACGAGCCCGCAGGTTAACGCGGATTCCGTTTTCGCACCGAATGTATCGGCGTATGCCCTCGGAAAGATAACGAATAAGGAACTACTCCTCAACCTGCCCCTTGCCACCCTGAACCTTTTGAAGCAGGACGCGGATACCCGGACCCTTGCAAGCCCCCAGATCAGGATAAGAACCGGGGGGAAGGCCAGCTTCCTTGTGGGGGAACGGGTGCCGCTGCAAGTGAACCGGAGGATTGATACCACCGGCGCGGTCACGACTGATTACCAGTATCAGGATGTCGGGATAAAAGTAGACGCTGAACCGGTAGTGAACCAGAACGACGAAGTTTCGCTGAAACTAGGGCTGGAGGTCAGCACATTGGGAGCGAATGTCGGAACGCCGGATCAGCCTGAGTATTCCATCAGCACCAGGAAAACGGACAGCGTGCTGACCATGCGGGATAGTGAACCGGTCATTATCGGCGGATTAATCAGTGATGAGGAACGGAAGACCGTGCGGAAGATCCCGCTGCTGGGCGATATCCCGGTTATTGGTTATATTTTTTCCAACCTGGATAAAAGCAATGTGCAAACGGATGTCCTGATGGCGATAACGCCGGTCATTATCCGCGCCAAAGACATCCCGGGCAAGGACGTGTCGGAGATATGGTCGGGCAAAGAAAACGAGTTCTCTCTGCAAGAGCCGTATGACAGCTATGCGGAGCGGAAAGACAGGTATTACAATCTGCCGAAGGATGCGAGAAAAGTTGCTGCTCAACCCGGTCCCGAAGGGGTGAATAAGGCCGCGGGAACCACGGGGAGTGAAAACATGCCGAAGGTGTCCGGAAAGAGCAGCCAGCCGGTTCCGGAACAGGGCCTCCTGATTCCGATGCCTCCTGAAAAAGTCGTGCAGCCCTTTTCAAATCCGGATCATGTCACGCCGGCCCGTGCTGCTCCGATCCCGGAGAAGAAACAAGAAAAAGCTCCCCCGCAAAAAATCGTACAACCCTCTCCCGGCCCGAAGCCTGTCACGCCTGCCGGTGCTGCTCCGATCAGCGAGAAAAAGGGAGAAGAGGCTCTCTCGCAACTACAGGAAAAGAAGCCGGCGAGTCCCACGGAAAGTGAGAACAAGAAGTATTTCTGGCCCGACAGCATTCGGTACAGCATTCATGTGAATTCCTTCCCTACCCGGACGGAGGCACAGTCTCGTCTGCAGAAACTGAGCCAGGATAATTTCGATTGTTTCCTCGTTCCCGTGAATGTGCCCGGGATGGGTTTCTTCTACAGGGTGTTTGTGGGCCGTTTCAGCGATTACCAGTCGGCACTTTCCATGTGCGCGTCACTGAAGGAGAAAAAGGGATTCGCTGCGGACATCCACGTGGCAGATCGCAGGTGGGCCTTCGGAGGATAGTGATTTTTGACCCTGCGACTTCACGACAACACGGGCGTAACGCTCATTGAACTCCTGGTGGTCATGGTAATTATGTCCATCCTGGCAGCGGGTATTATGCCGCTGTCGCAGATGGCCTACAAGCGTTCAAAGGAGATAGAACTCAAACACGACTTGCGCATAATTCGCAAGGCACTTGATGACTATAAGGAACTGGTTGTTGAAGGCAAGATCCCCGCACAGGCGTTTTCGAGCGGGTATCCCAAGAGCCTGGATGTCCTGGTGAAGGGAGTTGATGTTCAGGGGCCCGTTCCCTTCCGGGAAAAATTCCTGCGCAGGATCCCCAAAGACCCCATGACCAAGGATGGGGAGTGGGGACTCCGCTCTTATTCTGATGAACCTGACTCTGATACCTGGGGTGGTGAAGACGTCTACGATGTGTATTCAAAAAGCGACAAGCAGGCCCTGGATGGATCTTACTATAAGGATTGGTAGCAGCCCCAATTGATATGAAAAGAGATCTCGGAAAGAGAGGGTTTACCCTCATAGAATTGATGATCGTCATGACGATTATCGGGATACTTGTATCCATAGCCCAGCCGAATTTCCAGAAAGCGATCATTCGTGCCAGGGAAACCTCCCTGAGACGGAGCCTGTTCGTGCTCCGAGACGTGATCGACCAGTACTATGCGGACCATGGAAATTACCCTGAAACTCTTGAATCGTTGGTGGGAGAACACTATATAAGAGACCTTCCCGAAGACCCCTTTACCCGTTCGAGGACAAGCTGGGTCGTGATCCCGCCTGAGGGGTCTGAGGAGTCCGGAGTATATGATGTTCACAGCGGCAGCGATCTGTTAGCCCTCGATGGAACACCCTATAATGAATGGTGAGTGGAGACGGAGACGTCATAGGAACGGAGGGTTCACCTATCTCAGCGCCTTGATTGTTGTGGTCATATCGGGCATAGCGCTGACCGCTGCCAGTGAGTACTGGAGCACCATTGCGAAAAGGGAGCGTGAGAAGGAACTGCTTTTTCGGGGCGACCGGATCAGGAGAGCCATTGCATCCTATTACAAGGGTGGTCCGGCGGGCAAACCGGAATCGTATCCCGGGACACTGAGTGACCTGCTCAAGGATCCCCGGTCCCTGAAAACTCTCCGGCACCTCAGGAAGCTCTACCGGGATCCAATGACAAAAGACGGGGTATGGGGACTGGTCCTGGCTGAAGGAGGAGGGATAAAAGGGGTCTTCAGCAAGAGCACGCAAAAGCCCTTGAAGACCGGAGACTTTCCGATCGACTACCAGTCCTTTGAAAAGGCGAAGACTTATTCTGAATGGAAGTTCATATACAATCCATAGGCGAAGAGATGCCCCGAAATCCTATTTGTCGAAGGGCATTGAGGAGCCTGATGGAGAGGAGGATATCCCATGAAGAAAGGCACCTTCTTTTTTTGTCTTATTTGTGTACTTTTCTTTTTCGCGGGTGCTGCCGGGTCGGACCCCCTTTCAGACCTCATGGAACAATTCACGAAGGATTATAATGCGGCAAAACCCCCTTCCCCATACAGTTCAGTCGATAGCGATTACAAAATAAAGCAGGCAGCCCTCGGCTCGATCTACACCACCAGGACACTGGCGCTGCTTTACCGGCAAAATGAGGAACTAGTTGAAAAGTATGATGAAATGCTCAGAAAATATGATGAGATGATCGAGCAGAACAAACAGATTATCGACCTGCTTTCTGCCTTGGCAAACGGAGGGAGGAAAGATAAGAAGGTATCTGAACAAGGGGACGAGCTCTCACAGTAAGGTGACGGGAAAGGATATTCTTATCCTGGGCACAGTGCTGTTTCTTCTGGCATTCTTCCTGGCGCCCAACGCGAAAGGAGAGATACTCGGGTACCAGGACAGTGACGGGCACTGGCATTTTCCCGGCTCCGGGATTCGAGAATGCGCTCGTTTCAGGCCGAGATCCTCATCAATGAGCGGAGAGGAGTTCATACAGGCCTACCAGGGCATGATCAGGAAAGCCTCTGCAATGTTCGGCGTGGAATCAACGCTCATCAAGGCGGTCATCAAAGCCGAGTCGGATTTCGACCACCATGCAGTTTCCCGGAAAGGGGCCGTAGGACTGATGCAGCTCATGCCAGGCACCGCCGACGAGATGGAGGTGAAAAATCCCTTCAATCCATCCGCGAATATTCTCGGGGGAACCCGGTATCTGGCTTCGTTGTTGCGGCGCTTTCATAATGATACACCGATGGCTCTGGCTGCCTTCAACGCGGGTCCCACGAAGGTGGAGGCCTATGGCAGAATCCCTCCGATCCGGGAAACACAGGATTTTGTTGGAAGAGTCCTCTACTATTACGGGCTCTTCAATAGGCGGGCGGAATAGCGAGTGCCTCCGGCATAGGTGTTGGACTTACCTCTTTTCCAGTCGGCTTCTGAGGAGAAACAGCGACGAAATGGTTTTGCTGTCTTTGATTTCTCCCCTTTCAGCCATGTGGAACGCCTCTTCCAGGGGAATTTCACGAACACGGAGGATCTCATCCGGATCCAGATCCTGGCGGGCGGGGCGCAGCCCCTGGGCGAGAAAGATATGAATTTTTTCGTCTGAATATCCCGGCACCGGGACTATTGCTCCCAGTTCTTCCCACTCAGTTGCAGAATAGCCCGTTTCCTCAATGAGCTCCCTCTTCGCGCATTCCAGAGGAGATTCATCGGGATTCAGTGTCCCCGCCGGTATTTCCCAGATGTACTCGCCGATTGCATGGCGATATTGCCGTACCATGACCAGTGATCCGTCCTCGTTCAGCGGGACCATTGCTGCGGCGCCGGGATGGCGGATAATATCCAGATCAACTGTCGTCCCGTTGGGCAGGGTGATTTTTTCCCTGATGAGTGTAAAAACCCGGCCCTGATGCAACTGAGTTTGTTTCAGTATCTTTGTTTCCATAGTCAGAGTTTCCCTGGTTCAAGCCAAAAAAGATTACTCAGAAGTATTTCCCAGGATTCTGCCTCCGAGGTGCGACTGCGGCGAGCTTCATTTCTCGAGAGGAGCTTTTCCGAAGAGGGCTCTCCTTTCCTCGTCGGTAACTTCCGTGAGCACCCTGTGGGCCTTTTTTCCGTCATAACAAACGCGATTTCTTCCCGTGGCCTTCGCTTCCAGGAGGAATCGATCGGTACGCTCGATAAACGCGTCCGTCGTTAGCCTGATTCTCCCTCTGTAGACATCGACGCCGAAACTGGCAGTGACCGGAACCAGCGACCGTGCCTCTTCAAGTATTGCGGGACTCATTTCCAGAGCTCTCCGGAGACGTTCAGCAGCCTGTATGGCTTGAGGGAGCTGGGTGACCGGAAGGATTATGGCAAATTCTTCTCCGCCGAACCTGCACGGGATATCGATGCGCCGGATTCGTTCAAGCATGACCTTGGTCACCCATATGAGCGCTCTGTTCCCCGCCTCATGCCCATAGGTATCATTTACGCGCTTGAAATGGTCCAGATCAATCATGAGAAGGCCGGTTGGAAGCCCGGACCGCCTGGTACGCTCCATTTCGGCGGAGAGAGCGGCGTGGAGATGGCGAAAATTGAAGAACCCGGTAAGGGGATCGGTACGAGAAAGGTCTTGCAGGCGCTTGCACTCAGACCTGAGGCGATCCACCTCCTTTTGTACCGGGCAACCCTGTTCGTTCAGCGGGCAAGCTATTCGCGTACCGGAATCCCGGTCCAGGAAGACATCCTTTTCCGACTTTTCTGAGCCCATTCTCTCTCGATCCAGTTATCATTGCCGGCAATCGATTTCACAGAATCGGCGGTGTCAAGTCCCTCTTTCCTCACTTCACCCATTTGGTGTCTTTTATTCAGTCTTCACCGGGCGCCCGTTTTCTTGTCTTCAGGATCGCAAGTGCCGTAAACGAGCCTGCCAGAATAAGAACCGCCATGAATTGCGTTACTGTCATGTTCGTATGGAAAAAGATTCCCCGGTCGTCCCCCCTGAAACGCTCGATGAAAAGCCTGCTGAAACTGTGCAGCAGCAGGTACCATAAGATCACCTGTCCCGAGTACGATTTTTTTCTGTGAATAAACATCAGGATGCCGAACAGGAAAAATCCGCTGACGGAATGATAGAGTTGCGTGGGATGTATGGGAACATTGAGGGGAGCCAGGCTTTTGGGGTTCGTGAACACCACGGCCCAAGGGACGTCGGCAGGTTTCCCATAACAGCATCCTGCCATAAAACAGCCGATCCTTCCGAAGCCCTGTCCTATGGCTGCAGCAGGAGCCCAGAGGTCGCCGAGGTCAAGAACGGACAATGAATGGCGCCTGGCGTACCAGATCAGGGATGCGATTGCGCAGAGAGCTCCTCCTGAGAACACCAGACCCCCGTGCCAGATTTCAAGGAATCCCAGCGGATGCTGAACGTAGAAAGTGAAATTCATGAGAACGTACAGGAGCCTTGACCCCACGAGGGCGGAGATCAGTATGATGAACCCCATATCCAGGACCTGCTGAGGCGCCAGGGCATAAGAACGCCCTGTACGCATGGCAATCAGAAGGGCCGCCAGAAAACCAAGGCCCAGGAACAGGCCATAGGAGTGGAGGGTGAGGGGGCCGATAGAAAAGAGTTCAGGATACATAAGAATTTCAACCTTGATGAGTTCCTGAGCGGAGCAGCTGAATGGCAACCCAAATGGCTCCGATGGTAATGGCAGAGTCAGCCAGATTGAATGCCGGCCAGTGGTAGCGGCCCAGGTAAAAATCGAGAAAATCGACGACCGATCCTAAGCGGGCCCGATCAGCAAGGTTCCCGATGGCTCCTCCCAGAATTAAGCCGAGCCCGAAAAGGATTTTCCTCCTATCCTCGCGTTGACGGCGGGCCCAATAGATCAATATGACGATGGCGGCAATTGTCGCCAGGATCAAAAAATAGGAGCCGAAGTGCCCCTGGTGACGATTCATGATCCCAAAGGCCATTCCCCTGTTCCTGACAAGGACAATGTTGAAAAACCCAGGCACAACGCGCAAAAAATTATGCTGTTCAAAAAAGGCCAGGACAATCAACTTTGAAAGCTGATCCAGGAACAAGACTGCCGCCGCGGGCCAGATAAAAAAGTGATCCTTTCTTTTCAACGGTCAACGAGCTCCATTTCCGCCAGGGCCCCGAGACAACGGTCACAAATGGTCGGGTATTGTACATTTTCACCCACCGAAGGATCATGGACCCAGCATCGTTCACACTTTGGGGCATCTGAAGGACTGACGCTGATCTTCAGCCCCGGAGTCGTCTCGCTCTCGATACCGTTCGCCGATTCCCCTTCCTCCAGGAGATCCACAGAAGAGACAATGAATATCGATCTCAGCTGATCCTTGTAAGGTTCCAGTTCGTGGAGGAGGTTTGATGGGAGAGTCAGGGTTACGGAGGCGTCCAGGGAATGCCCGATTTTCTTTTCTTTTCTCGCCAGTTCGAGTACCCTTGCGGTCTCCTTCCTTACCGCAATAATGGTCTCCCACTTTTTTGCAAGTCCCGGGTCCAGAAATTCGTCTTTCACCGGGACGAAGCATTCGGAGTGAACGCTTCGAGTTCTATCGTCTCCATGCATGTACTGCCATATTTCTTCAGCACTAAAAGAGAGGACGGGGGCCATAAGCCGTACAATGACCTCAAGAATCTCATGCATGGTGGTCCTTGCCGATCTCCTGGCCACTGAATCCGGCGGAGAGGTATACAGGCGGTCCTTGATGATGTCGAGGTAAAAGGAAGAAAGGTCGAGAACACAGAAATTATGCAGGTTGTGGTAGACAAGATGAAATTCAAATTTTTCATAGGCCTTGAGGACCCGTTCATTCAGCTCCTGGAGCCTGTTTAATGCCCACCGGTCCAACTCTTCAAGTTCGTCATAAGGGACCATGTCTTTTTGCGGGTCAAATCCGTTCAGGTTTCCCAGGAGATACCGGCAGGTGTTCCGAATCCGGCGATAAGCCTCAGTGAGTCTCTGAAGGATTTCCTTGGAGAGACGGATATTATCCCGGTAATCCTCACCCGCAACCCAGAGCCGGAGAATTTCGGCGCCATAGTTGCTTATGAGCTCCTCCGGTGCAATCACGTTGCCGGCTGATTTATGCATCGCCTTTCCGGAACCGTCTACAACGAATCCATGGGTAAGCACGTGATGATAGGGAGCCTGATTCCTTGTCCCCACAGAGCAGAGAAGTGAACTGTGAAACCAACCCCGATGCTGGTCGCTCCCCTCCAGATAGAGGTCCGCAGGACTGTTCAGGTACTCACGCTGTTCCATTACTGCCGCGTAGCTCACACCGGAATCGAACCACACGTCCAGGATATCCGTCTCCTTTTCAAAATCCCGGGAGCCACATTCAGGGCACCCCGTTCCCGGGGGCAGGAGATTTTCAACAGACTCGGTAAACCATATGTCCGCTCCGTATTTTTCCACCAGGGCACTCACGTGATCGATTATCTCCTGGGAGATGAGCAGGTTACCGCATTGCTTGCAGAAGAATACCGTGATGGGAACACCCCATGCCCGCTGTCGGGAGATGCACCAGTCGGGCCTGTTGGCAACCATCTGGTAAATACGCTCCTGACCCCAGGAAGGTATCCATTTGACTTTCTTGATGGCTTCCAGCGCCTTCCTCCTGAGGCCGGTTTTTTCCATGGAGATAAACCACTGCTCTGTTGAGCGGAAGATGACGGGTTTCTTACAGCGCCAGCAGTGGGGATACTCGTGAGAGATATCCTGTTCACGGAGGAGAGCGCCTTTTTTCCGCAGCTTTTCATTGACCGCCTGGTTGGCTTCAAAGACCTGGAGTCCGGCAAAATACTCCACATCCGGGGTGAAGCGACCCTGATCATCCACAGGAGAGTATACCTCAAGACCATACTTGAGCCCGGTTTCGTAGTCTTCGCGGCCGTGTCCCGGCGCCGTATGTACACATCCCGTTCCTGCGTCCAGGGTCACATAGTCAGCCAGAACTATGATCGACGGTCTGTCATACAGTGGGTGTCGCGCTTCAAGATTTTCCAGTGTCTTCCCGTCAAATCGAGCGATTACCTCATAGGAGGAAATGCCGAAGGAATCCATGCAGATGTCCAGCAACTCCTCGGCAAGTATGAGGACGCCTTCCTCTTCTGTCTTTGCAGCGACGTACTGAAAGTCAGGGTGAACGGCGATGGCCAGGTTAGCCGGCAGCGTCCATGGCGTTGTCGTCCATATGACAACCGATACCTTTTCTCCCCGCAGGTTCTCGGAGATTTTTTCCGGTTCGGAGGTGAGCGGAAACTTGACAAATATGGACGGTGAAGTGTGATTTTCATACTCGACCTCCGCCTCGGCCAAGGCAGTCTGACAGGAGATGCACCAGTAAATGGGTTTTTTGCTCCTGACGAGGCTTCCATTGAGGGCGAATTTTCCAAACTCCCTCACGATGGTGGCCTCGTACGGATAATTCATGGTAAGGTACGGATTTCCCCACTCTCCGAGAACACCGAGCCGTTTAAATTCTTCCCGTTGTATATCCAGGTACTTTTCCGCATACCTGCGACAATAGCTCCGAATTTGGGGCTGGGACATATCGGCCTTTTTCGGGCCGAGTTCCTGGTCCACCTGATGCTCAATGGGGAGGCCGTGACAGTCCCATCCCGGTACGTACGGCGCATTAAAACCGGCCATCTGCTTGGATTTTATGATAATGTCTTTCAGTATCTTGTTAAAGGCGGTCCCCATATGGATGTGACCGTTCGCATAAGGCGGGCCGTCATGCAGCATATATGGCTTTCTGCCGTGGGACATCTCTCGAATGTGTTCGTAGATGTGCTCTTCTTCCCATTTTTTGAGAATCTCGGGTTCCTTTTTCACGAGGTTCGCTTTCATCGGGAACGCCGTTTTGGGCAAATTGAGCGTCTGTTTATAATCCATGTACCTGTGCCTCCTGCCAGCCAAATCGGTTACAGTGTTGCTCTCTTTACGTCCATGGCGGATGGAGTTGTTCCCATTGTTGTTCCGAATCTTCCGGGCCGTCATTCGAAGAAGAAACGGGTGTCCCCATATGAAAAGTGAGCGTTTTGGAAAAGGGTAACGTGTTGTGGAAAGCGTAACGTAACGATGAAGGATAGCAAACAGGCATTATGAAGTCAAATTCATAATATGGAAATCCTCTGTTTCTTCAGATGACTGAAGCAGACAGGACGTTCCTTTCCCTGCCGCCCGAAAGAACCGATATCCGACACGTTTGTTGTGGAAGACCCTGAACCACCGTCAAGGCATCATCTGCGGCGTTGCCTTCGCTCGCTCCTCCTTGCGTCGTATTGTTTATACGACTCAGTCGTCGCTCCTTGGCGCCTTGCATCTGATGCCTTGCTGGTGACGAGGGATTCCACCAAATCATCCGATGAAATCATAATGCGAAAATTAGATGGTGAATTTGGAAAAGAAATATGTGGTTGACACCATTTCAATAAGGCATTAATAGAGGGATAAAAATATGATCTTATTAAATCAGGGAGAGATGAAATGCAAGGGAAAAGGATGATCGCGTTGTTGGCGTGTTGCATGTTGGTGGCCGGGTGTGCCGCTCCACTGGTTTTTTTTGGCGCGGGAGGCGCTGCAGGGGTGGCTGGGTACAAATACTACGAAGGCGTATTCAATGTCACCTACAAAGCACCTTACATTGATACGTGGCACGCGGCCAATCAGACAGCAGTGGACTTGCAATTGGTGGTACAGAGCGCAAAGCATGATCTTACGGAGGGAAAGATCGTCGCGAAGCGAGCTGATGGCGCGCGGATTGTCGTCTCGCTCAAATACAAGTCCGCGAAGGAGACAGAGGTGGGAATAAGGGTCGGTACCCTTGGAGATCAGGAGGCGTCCAAGATCATCGCGGAACAGATTCGAAAGGAACTCTTCGGGAAATGAGGAGTAGTCCGGTCACGTCTCGATTCCCAGGTTTTCCAGCATCGCATGAGCGAAGCTGGTAATATACTCCAATTGGGATGGGGAGGAATAGGTCTGGCAACTGCAATTCATGCCTTTCCGGCTGCGTGAAAAGAACTCCAGCTTGATCCACCCGCTGCCCAGTTCTACCGCAAAAACATAGGGTTGGCAGTGTTTGTGGGCAATCTGGGCTTCATTGAGCAGATCCTCGGGTATCTGTACCCAATAGACCTTTTGCAGGCTGGAGGAAATGGCGGTGTCGCGAAGGTATCCGTTGATTTTCACCATGTCGGAAGTGCTTATTTCGTCGATAAGGTATGCCCGCATTATTGGCCCTCTTTTTGAAGACGGTCCATCTTCCTTCCTGCCAAGAACGCGTCCAGGACGGAAATTATCCATACAAGCGCGAAGAGCCCAAAGATAATCCAGAGAGCTAAATAGTCCTGAGAGCCGAGGTTTCGCATAATCGACTCAGGATTTGCATTGGCAGGGGGAGTTTCGAGGAAAGCGGCTTTCATTATTCGGTACATTGCCACCACCCCCACTCCAAACAGGACGAGTACGGCCCCGAGCATAATAATTCCCTTTTTCAATTGCTGATTGAGAATTTGCCCCAGGCCGGGAATGACGAGCGCGGAACACAGTGCTGAAACGAAAGCTTTCTTCATAGTCCGATGAACCCCTGATATGCTGGATGCGATTGAAGGTATCCCAATAAGAGGGTGTTGTCAATGCTGACAGGCAATGGGTGGGTCATCATAAGAGGTTTGGGTATGAAAAAAGAGATGAGAGAACAAGTCCAGGTCAATATCCCCTTCGTTATGCTCCACGATGCCTACCTTGAGCGTTTCCTGGACCAAGGGATCAATCCCGAAATCGGCCTGGATGCCGATGCGCTGGACCGCTTTGCTCTGCCGGAATTCCGTCAGGCGGCGGAAAGACTTGCTGATCGGGGGCTGCAAGTGACCTTCCATGCCCCGTTTGTTGATCTTTCTCCTGGATCGCCGGATCCGGAGTTCTGGAACCTGACCCGTCGGAGGTTCGAGCAGGTCGTGAAACTCATCCCGCTTTTCCGCCCCCAAACCGTGGTGTGTCACGCGGGATTTGAGACCAAACGGTATGGATTTCTCGGGGATGCCTGGTTTGAAAACAGCATCAGAATGTGGACTTGGCTTGGACGATTGGTCCATGAAGAGGGTGCGCGATTGATGCTTGAAAATGTGTTTGAAGAAGGACCTGGTGAGTTGAAGACCCTTTTTGAATCATTGGATAAGAAAAGAGTCGCTTTCTGCCTGGACACGGGGCACCAATCCGCCTTCAGCAATACACCGCTTGAAACCTGGGTCGGCTCGCTCGGGTCCTATATCGGTCAGCTCCACCTGCATGATAATTTTGGAGAAAAAGATGACCACCTTGCCCTGGGACACGGGCTCATTGATTTTCCTGCTTTTTTCAGAGCATTGAAAAAAGAGATGGAAACCCCTCCTGTTGTCACCCTGGAACCGCACAGGGAAGAGGAACTGCGGCCGAGCCTTGAGTTCCTGGAGCGCGTATGGCCCTGGTCATGAGAAACCCCTCCCAAATCCACCGTCGAATTTCTGTTGCGTGTGGAATAATGCGCAGCAAGCACGGGCGGGCAAAGGCAGCGCAGCCCGAGCCCTGCGAAATCCCGTTTCCGCGGAGAGATGATACCTTGCTGGTGGAGCAGGGACCTCTCTTTCCCATTGAATTTTAGTCATTATTTCTATAAAGTAACGATCACGCATGCATTTCTGATATTTTGAGGACGGAACTTGTGAAGGGTGATGCGTCCTCATGGGGGAGATACCCGTATGAACGAGATTATGGAGCATCCGTTCGCCAAATCTGTTTCAGCCACTGAAAAGTGCAAGAGGCTCAGGGAAGTGGTGCACCCTGAAGACAGCCTGGCAATCCTGATCGACGCTGACCCGGATGCCATATCCAGTGCGATGGCCCTGAAACGCTTCTTCTGGCGAAAAGTTCAACATGCTGAAATTTTTCACATCAACGAGATACAACGAGCCGATAACCTGGCATTCATCAGACTCTTGAGAATTGAACAAAAACACATAACTCGCTTTCGACGTAAAGAATTCAACAAGGTGGCCGTGCTCGATTCCCAGCCAAAACATCACGAACAGTTTGCAGGCCTGCATTTTGATATCATCCTTGACCACCACCCTGTGGATGCATCTTCCAAAGCGTCGTTCGTGGACATAAAAGAAGACTATGGTGCAACCGCTACTATCATGACCGAATACCTGAAAGCCGCCAAGATCAAGCCTTCTCCAAGACTGGCCACAGCCCTGTTCTACGGCATAAAGACGGATACGGACAATTTTGTGAGAAAATCAATCCCCAATGATATCAATGCATTTCAATACCTTTATCGTTTCGCCAACCTGAACATCATAAAGAAGATCGAGTCATCTGAAATCATGCGCCCGAACCTGGAGCATTTCAGGGCTGCCATTGACGGAGTGGCCTTCGTTCGAGATAGAGCGTTTATTCATATGGGGGTCGTGAAAAATCCCGATATCCTGGTGCTAATAGCTGATTTTTTTATGAAGATGGCCGAAACAACCTGGAGCATCGTCTCAGGAGAATATGAGGATAAACTGGTTGTCATCCTGCGGAATGCCGGGTTCAGGGGAGATGCGGGAAAAATCGCCCAGAAGCTTTTCGGCTCCCTGGGGGGAGCAGCAGGGGGACACCACGGGGCTGCCAGAGCGGAGATTCCACTCGCGGAGCTTAAGAGTTCCCCGAAGGAGAGAGTGGACGTAGGGGCGCTGGTCGCGAAGCAGGTCAAGAAGTGGTGTTAGGAGAAATACTTTGACGCGTCTTGCGAAATCTCAAATCAGCGAAAAATTGATCGACGATGCCAAGAACTTCATCCAACAGGGAGACCAGAAGGCTCTCGGCAGGCTCCTTGAAGAGATGATGCCCGCTGACGTGGCGGATCTCATAGAACACCTGGACCGCGATGAACGGATTTCCATTTTCAATGTCCTTGAGCCCGAAGGTGCCGGAGATGTCCTGGTAGAGATTGAACCCCCTGTTCAGGGGCGCATTCTTGAAGGTCTCGATAATCAGGCCATATCGGAAATCGTCCAGGGGCTGGAATCCGATGACGCAGCAGACCTCGTCGGCGACCTTCCCGCCGACCGTGCCAAAGAAATTATAGAGACTCTGGGAGAAGATGTTTCCCAGGACCTGGAGAAACTCCTTCCATACCCTGATGATACGGCAGGGGGGCTCATGGGCCTGGAGTACATGGCCATTCGCGATGATGCCACGGTCGGAGATGCCATCCGCCTTATCCGGGAAAAGAGAGAGGAAGTTGGAAATCTCTACTACATCTGGGTGGTAGATGATTTTGGGAGACTCGTAGGCGTCATCTCCCTGAAGGACCTTGTCCTGGAACCATCGTCTGATCGCAAGATCAGGGAAATCATGAATCCTGAAGTTATTTCAATCCATCCGGACGCCGACCAGGAAGAGGTGGTTCACCTCGTCAAGAAATATGACCTCGTCAATATCCCGGTCGTGGACGCTCAACATCGTTTGATAGGCCGCATCACCCATGATGATATCATTGACGTCATTGAAGAGGAAACGGATGAAGACATCTCTTTCATGGTCGGCGTGATCAACCAGGAGATCACGGAAGATTCCCCCCTGAAGATCTCCAGAGCACGGCTGCCCTGGCTGATAGCAGGGCTTTTGGGAGAAATCGTATCCGCACTCGTAATCAGCAGGTTTGAAACATCCATAGAAAAGATTATAGCGCTTTCTTTTTTTTTCCCTGTTATTATGGCCATGGGAGGGAGCACGGGCAACCAGGCCGCCACGATCGTTGTTCGAGGGCTGGCAACCGGAGATATCAGTCTTCTGAAAATCGGGAGGCGACTGCTTGTTGAGATGAAAGTGGCCCTGCTCAATGGGCTTATATGCGGGGTTCTGCTCGGAGCAATTGTAGGACTCTGGATATCCGACTTCCGCCTGGGATCTGTTGTGGGGCTGGCCCTTGTGGTTATTGTCCTCAACGCGAGCTTCCTTGGGGCCTCGGTGCCTATTGCCTTGAGAAAACTTCATTTTGATCCCGCCCTTGGCACTGTGCCTTTTGTGGCGACCTCAAATGATATACTGGGTCTCCTCATTTACCTGATCTTCGTAACGTCCTATCTGAGATTCGTCGGCTGACCATATTGTTTGAAGAGACACACCGCCGGAAAACGCAAGGAGAACATGCATAATGTTGTATGAAAAGGAAGCCATTCGTTACCACAGCGAACCCAGGCCCGGGAAAATCGAGGTGGTTCCTCTCAAGCCCTGCGTGTCTCAGTCGGATCTCAGCCTGGCGTATACGCCGGGTGTCGCTGTTCCGGCCCTGAGAATCCAGGAAAACGCGAACCTTTCTTTTGAATATACCTCCCGCGGGAGTCTGGTCGGGGTGGTGACGAACGGGACCGCGGTGCTGGGACTCGGGAACATCGGCCCGCTGGCTGCCAAGCCGGTGATGGAAGGGAAGGCCGTTCTCTTCAAGCGCTTCGCCGACCTGGATGTATTTGATATCGAGATAAATACCGGTGATCCGGACGAGTTCATCAGAACTGTCAGATTGCTGGAGCCTACATTCGGAGGGATCAATCTCGAGGACATTAAAGCCCCGGACTGCTTTTACATCGAAGAGGAGCTTAAGCGCCAGATGTCCATCCCCGTTTTCCACGACGATCAGCACGGTACTGCGATTATTTCCTGCGCGGCACTCATTAATGCGTGCGAACTCACGGGCAGGAAACTGGAAGACATCCGGGTCGTGATAAACGGGGCAGGGGCAGCGGCTATCGCGTGCGCGAAAATGCAATTATACCTGGGAGTAAGGCAAGATCATCTGATGATGCTGGACTCAAGGGGCCTCATCTACAAAGGACGTACGAAGGGGATGAACAGCTATAAAGAATTTTTTGCGTCCGAGACACCACTCCGCAGCCTGGAGGAAACCGCCAAGGGAGCGGATGTCCTGATGGGTTTATCTGTCAAGGGTGCCTTTACCCGGGAACTTCTCATGCTCATGGCTGAAAAACCCATCATTTTTGCCCTGGCCAATCCAGATCCCGAGATAGACTATTTTGAAGCAAAGGCTGCCAGGCCTGATGCTATCGTCGCAACAGGACGTTCAGACTGTCCCAATCAGGTGAACAATGTCCTGGGATTTCCCTCTATCTTCAGGGGGGCCCTGGACGCGAGAACGACCACCATCAATGAGGCGATGAAGATTGCCGCAGTGCGTGCCCTGGCGGAACTGGCAAAGGAAGAAGTACCGGACTCGGTGGTGCGCGCCTATGGGGGGAAACCCATGCGGTTCGGTCCCGAGTATATCATCCCCAAACCGCTTGATTCCCGGGTGCTTCTCAAGGTCGCACCGGCCGTCGCAAAGGCGGCTGAAGAGAGCGGCGTCGCCAGGAGGGCCGTACCGGACAAGGACCACTATGTGCAGCATCTGGAAAGAATTCTGGGGCCCGAGCGGGAGATCATGCGGAAGATCATAAACCGGGCCAGGATGAGACCCATGAAAATCGTCCTCCCTGAAGGGGACCATGCTGTTATCCTGCGGGCGGCTCACCAGGCCGTGCGGGAAGGAATTGCCAGGCCTCTGCTCCTCGGAACTAAGGAGGAAATTCTACACCTCGCAAGGGAGCTTCACGTTCCGATGGACGGGATCGAGATCCTGGACCCTCTCACGAGTCCCCTCTTTCCTGAGTTTTCCGAGAAATTATTTCGTATGCGATGCAGAAAAGGATGGTCCATCGATGAAACGAGAGTGCAGCTTCATAACCGCTATGTTTTCGGGGCGATGATGGTGAACGAGGGCCTGGTTGACGGCCAGGTACACGGAATCAGAAGACCATATCCGGATGCTATACGTCCCGTTCTCCAGGTTATCCCCCGGCGTGACGGCGTTGCCATAGTAGCCGGTATATACCTCATGATTTTTCGGGACCGTACCCTCCTGTTCGCGGACGCGACCGTCAATTTTCACCCGAGTGTGGAAGAGCTTGCGGAGATAGCCGTGCTTGCCGCGGACATGGCACGTTTTTTTGATATTCAGCCTCGCATAGCAATGCTTTCCTTTTCCAACTTCGGCAGCACCCGCCATCCGGATGCGAAGCGAGTGCGCGAGGCGGTCGAGTACGCCCGAAAAGCAAGGCCGGACCTGGTGATCGATGGTGAAATGCAGGCGGATACGGCAGTGGTCGAAGAGATTCTGAATAGCGAATATCCGTTCAATCGCCTTGGCGGTGCGGCAAATGTACTGATATTTCCGGATCTGTCCTCCGGAAACGTCTCCTACAAACTTTTGGACAGGCTTGGGGGCGCAAAGGCGGTCGGTCCGTTGCTGATGGGTATCAGCAAACCCTTCAATGTGCTTCAACGGGGCGCGGACATGGAAAACGTCGTCAACGTGATTGCCGTCACCGTTGCGCAGGCCCAGGAAACGGGAAATTCCCAATAACCCTCTCCCTGCCTTCCTTCAAATAGTCTCATTCTTGTCCAGGAATCCGGTGCATCCGATTCTTGCGCGCCTTACCGTGCCCTTTCATCAGGCGCTCCAGGAAAGGCTTCCTCCCTGAGCATTACGCATTTATAAAGATATAAAGAAAAAAAGTATTCTATAATAACGCGATATATGTAAATAAAAATAACTTGACATCTTTATATCTTTATGCTAGACGTTTTGCCATGGGGAAGAAAGTGTTTTCAACGCAGGTGACAAACGAACTCTTGAAGGAGTTCAAGAAACTCGCCATCGACCTCGAGCGTCCCATTAATGACATTCTCGAGGAGGCTATGCGCGAGTTGCTGAAAAAATACGGGAAGAAATGGCGCCGTTAGAGGATCAAGAATAGCCATTTGTGGGTAGAAATCAGATGGGGATGTTCGTATTTCAGTAAACCCTGTAGACAAGGGGAAGAGAGATGGTATCGAATATGACTGACTACAATGGGGCGGAGTCATCAGGAGATCAACATCGCATCCTGGCAGATATTGCCTTCTACCTCTCCGCGGCAAGATCTGCCTTTGCCGGTTCTTTCAAGTACCAGAAGGAATACCACGACAGCCGCCGGATTGAGAGGAGTGAACAGGAGCTGCGGGAAATGGCCATGGAGAAGGTCAGAGCACTGCTCCTGGAAGAATTGATCTCCGGTCTTCTGGAAGAACCCGCGCTGGCGTCCGCCCGATATTCGCGGGAGCAGTTGAGAGGTGTCGCAGGGCAGATCCTCAAGACAGAAATTCTTGAAGAAAGGGAGAAGGAGCGGAATTACTATCTGAAGGCGAGGATGACCGGAGACATTGAATCGGCCAAGGAACAAAGAGATGCGCTTGAAGAACTTGAGAAAAAGGTCGAGGCTCTCGAAACAGCTGAAAAAAGAGCGGTGGAGGCGAATGAGGATGTTGAAAAGCTGAAAAAAGAGATGGAAGTGGTTAAGGCCAGGATCCTCCTTGCAAAAGGAGATCTCGATGGGGAAAGCCGAAAAGAGAAGGACCTTCTGGACCTCATCCAAAAAGGCGACTCTTTGTACGCGCAGGGGGACCTTGACGAATCGATAGACGCCTACAGCCAAGCTCTGGAATTGGACCGCGGCTCTGTTGTAGCCCTCATGAACCGTGGCGCCGCCTCTCTCAAGAAGGGAGACATAGATCGCGCTATTGAGGATTTTGACCTGGCGGTGAAACTTGTGCCCGAAAATCCGCTCTCTCATGTAGATCGCGGGTGTGCATTTGCGTTGAAAGAAGAATGGATAACGGCTATCGAAGAGTTCAGCTATGCCATTGGATTGGATCCGAAAACAACCGAAGCTTACTTGAATCGAGGGATTGCTTTACTGCAGCAGGGGCTGGATTGCGAAGCTGCGGAAAACGATCTGGCTCTTTACGTCGGGTTGAATCCGAATGATTACCGGGGGCACCTGAACAGGGCGATCGCGTTATCGTGTCTGGAGCAGTATGACGCTGCCCTGGAGGAGTATGGGCAGGCGATCCAGTCTAATCCTTCAGAGGTGTCGGCCTACTTTAACCGGGGGAACACCTATCTGCGGGTGGGAGACGTAACAAATGCACTTGATGATTATACTCGTGTAATCGGCATGAACGGGGTGGAGGGCGACGTATACTACAACAGGGGGATCGCTTATGTCAGAATCGGGGAAATGGAAAAGGCCCTGGATGACTTTACCCGCTCCATAGAATCCTCTCCACTTGACCCACACACGTATCTTCGGAGGGGTTGGATACATGCCCGGCTGGGAAATAGAGATCTCGCCGTAAGAGATTGGACGCACGCGGAATCTCTTGGAAATGAGACAGCAAGAAAATATCTTGAAAAATACGGTCAGGAGTCTCCCGGACGCGCTGGCACGCCGGACCCCTAGGGATTCCTCTCCGAATTTTTCCGTGAACAGCATTCCATACCACGAACTACTCGCATGCCTGTTCTGCGTCTTTTTCTTGATAGTCTGCTCCTGCAGTCTGATCAAGGAGGGGTACCATGTAACAAAAGGCACGGTTACGACCTGCTACAGGGTTACCAAGGTGACGGGAGAGGTTGCTTTCGGCGCGGGAAAGGCCGTCTACAAGGTGGGGGCATTCACATTCAAGGTTGTAATGGCCCCTCTCACATGGCCATTGACTCATCCCATTGAATCCATAGATGACATGCCTCCCAGGGAGGCGATCAAGAGGGGGCAAGTGAAAACCTCCGCGTATGTGGTGAATGGCCGGCGGTACGTGCCGATGTCCACAAATCAGGCAGAAGAATACAGGGAGAAAGGATTGGCTTCGTGGTACGGAGATGAAACCTACAGAAAGAAGGGGGGCCATATGACCGCGAACGGAGAAGCCTTCGATCCGAGCGGCCTGACCGCGGCGCACAAATACCTGCCGTTGCCTAGTTACGTGCGGGTAAAAAATCTGGAGAATGGAAGAAGCATTATAGTGAGAGTAAATGACCGCGGTCCCTTTGTCGGGAAGAGAATTATTGACCTGAGCGAAGGTGCGGCAAAAAGGCTGGGATATTTCAAAAAGGGGACTGCCAGAGTTCTCGTTGAGATGGTCAAGTTGGAAAGCTGAGGACTGAAAAGCATGAATGTGGCGGGGAGATTCAAGAACACGAGGGTCTACGAAGACTTCTGTGCATTCCTTCAGGCATGGGGCGGCACGGCAAGCCCGGTAAGGGATTTTTTGCTGCAGCTCAAATCGATCGTCCTGGACCTGAATGGAACAGAACTTGATTTCCTTGCTCGGCCCGGGGTAAGCTATTCCCTGCGGGGGGAAGTAACCGTCGAAGGACATGCTCGATTGTTGCTCCTGATGGATGTGGTGGATGATGATCCCGCGAACAGGTGGCTCTCCGTATGCTTTTACGCCGACGCTGTCTCTGATCCTCAGGGCCTGGGAAACCTCGTCCCTAAAGGGATATTGGGCGAAGATGGATACTGTTTTGATGTCTTTGAAGAGGATGCTTCACTGCTCGGATATCTGGAAAAGAGGGTCAAAGAGGCGTTCCGAAAGGTGATATCGGGAGGCTGAAAAGGGTTGCCGGATTTTGAAAGGGGCAAAATGGAATGAAGGGGTATGTGCAGGTGTACACCGGTGATGGAAAAGGCAAGACAACCGCTGCCCTGGGTCTCGCGTTGCGTGCCGCCGGGGCGGGTCTCAGGACGTATATCGGCCAGTTTGTCAAAGGGATGAAATACAGTGAACTGGAAAGCCTCAAACGATTTTCGGACCTCATTACGATTCATCAATACGGTCGTGACTGTTTCATCGATAAGGATCCCGAAAAGGAAGATATCCAGATGGCGCGGGAAGGGCTCGATAAGGCCGAAAAGGCGATGACGTCCGGGAAATATGACCTGATTATCCTCGATGAGGCAACGATCGCCACTTACTACAACCTGTTTTCAGTGGATGAGCTGTTGGCTGTTGTTGAAAAGAGACCTGAAGAAGTTGAACTTGTCATTACCGGCAGGAGGGCAGACGCCCGGATTATCGAGGTCGCCGATCTGGTGACGGAAATGAAAGAGATAAAGCATTACTATCAGGAAGGCGTGCAGGCACGGGAAGGTATCGAAAAATAGCGCAGGCGGCTTTTCGAATTTGCAGAGTAATTTGTATAGCATTGACAAGAAAGAGATCTGCCGATATCAATAAACAAGAGATTTTATTTTAAATGGAGGAGTGTTGATGACGCAGGCAAACAAGATGGATCCGGAAATGTTTCAGATGGTCTTGAATACCATAGACAAACTGGAAAAAGACAAGCTGCCGTTGGAGGTAAAGCTGGAAATGGACCGGAGCGGTGAGTTCCCCATGGAACTCATCCGGTTCATGCTGAGTCCCGAGGTAGCACTGCATCTTATCTTTATTCCAGAGGCCTACGGAGGATTAGGGGCAGGGGCCGCAGAAGTTGCGGTTGTTTCGGAGCGCATGGCCAAAATGGACCTGGGGATTGCCACCTCTTTTCTGGCCATCTGCCTGGGGATGGACCCCCTTCGTGTGGGCGCCACCGAGGCACAGAGAGAGAAATATATAACGAAGATTGCCGAAGAAGGACTTATAGTCGGGTACGGTGTGACAGAGCCCAATGCCGGTTCCAATGTCCAATCCCTGAAAACAAAGGCCGTCCGCGTCCTTGATGAAAGCGGAAATGTCACAGGATATAAGCTGAACGGGCAGAAACAGTTTATCACCAACGGAGGAGTGGCTGATCTCTACACTATTCTGGCCGATACTCCGGAAGGCCCCTCCTTTTTTGTCGTAGAAAAAGGTGCAGAAGGGCTGACTCCGGGCAAGCACGAAGACAAGCACGGGATCAGGGCGTCCGATACGTGTCCACTCAGTCTGGAAGATCTGTATGTCCCGGCGGAAGATCTGATCGGCGGCAACGAAGGACAGGGACTCAAAGAGGCCAACAAGGTTTTTGGCTACACGCGTTTGATGGTCGCCACTTTCGGGCTCGGAGGCGGAATGGCCGCCCTGGAGCGGGCTGTCCGCTATTCAAAAGAACGGGTCCAGTTCGGGACCACCCTGGCGGAAAAGCAGGGATATACCCATCAACTCCTGGTTCCCCACGCCGTTCAGCTCGAGGCTGCCCGCGCCTACATCGAGGAGGTTGCACGGAGAATCGACTCCGGCGAAGAAGACTTGCAGGTGGAAGGTTCCATTGCAAAATATTTTGCTACCGAGGCCGGCGATGCCACCGCCAACGATGCCATCCAGGCCTTCGGCGGTTATGGCTATATGCGTGAGTACGAAGTGGAAAAAATAAAGAGGGATGTAAAGATTCTCACTATTTATGAAGGGACCAGCGAGATTCAGAGGAACATCATCTCCATGTTTCGCATGCGGAGCACGGTCAGATCCAAAGGGGCTTTTTACCGCGAAATGGCCGAGAGACTGGACGCCCTGTCCGCGGACTGTGGCGGCCCACTGGTGGCCCGAGGACTTCGTGCCGTGAATGAGGTGATCCTCGCATCGCGGCGTCAGAAGCTGACGAAAAGCCAGTACGTCATGTTCCTGCTTGCTGACATGATGACGTGGTCTGAGGTTGCCGATGCGCTTTGCAGGAAGGCCGCCGTGTACCGGCGAAACGGACAGTCCCGTTCACCGGAATTTATCAAGGCCTGTGCCCGCATTTTTGCCCGGGAAGCTCTGCAAAAGGTGTACGTGAACAGTGCCAGGATCCTTCAAGGGTGCGATCAGACCATCGATGATACGGTCAGGACTGTAGACGACCTGGATTTTCCTCGCTCCATGAGGAATTTTTTCCAGGATATGGGACAGGTATCCAGTGAACTGGTGGCCTGAGCTATTCCGTTGAAAGAGACATACAGAAGAAGGTCCGGGAGCAGACCTCCAAGAAGAGCACATCGAAAGAGGGAAACCCCTTATGAAAGGCCCAGAATCGATCCGGGATTGCACCATTCCTTCAGGCAAATCGGCATCCCGGAAAACGCCCCTTTTCAACCGGATGCGTTCCAGACGGCGGCCATTGATCTGATCAGGCATCACGACGTTTTGGTGAGTGCTCCCACCGGGGCAGGAAAGACGTGGATCGCGTCACAGGCGATTCTTGAGTGCCTGAACAGCAATAAAAGGGTGTGGTATGCATCCCCGCTCAAGGCCCTTTCCAATTCCATTTACACTGAATTCTGCCGGACTTTCGGCGGCGTCTCTTGCGGGATCTTGACGGGAGACCGGAAAGAGAACCCGGACGCTCGCGTTATTGTCGGTACCACGGAGATCCTCAGGAACCAGCTCTACGACGTAATGCACCAGGGCAGTACCCTTGAGGCAGACCTTGTTATACTTGACGAAGCACATTACCTGAGTGACCCGGACCGTGGAGTGGTGTGGGAGGAGATCCTCATCTATCTGCCGCCAAGGGTCAGACTTCTCCTCCTGTCAGCGACCATATCCAACGCCGATGAAATTTGTGCGTGGCTGAGTGCGGTACGTGGAACTCGCATAGAGGTTGTGCGCGCAGGAGAGAGGCCGGTGCCCCTGGAGTTCCTTTTTCTTTTTCCCGACGGTCTGATATCGCCCCTGGCGGGAAGAAAGGGATTAGTCCCAAAGATCCGGAAATACATGGACAGGCCGCGACGAAGAGGGTTGAGAGGATCTGCAAAAATGGAGTACGGCCGTATCATTGAAATCTTGCGGCAGTTTGATCTGTTGCCCGCAATTTTCTTTCTCAAGTCGCGCGCCGATTGTGATAAGGCATTGCTGACCTGCCCTCCGGTGGAAGGCGCTGCCGACCTGAGAAAGCAACTCAGTGGCGTGGGAAGGTCATTCCTGGAAACCTTTCCACACCTCAAGGGGCACCGTCAGTTGAACAGGCTGCTGACATCCAGGGTGGCATCCCACCATGGGGGACAGCTTCCCTACTGGAAGGTCCTTGTCGAAAAAGTCATGGGCATGGGATTCCTGGAGGCCATTTTTTCAACTTCTACGGTGGCGGCCGGAGTCAATTTCCCTGCCAGGACAGTAGTCCTGGTCCAGAGCGATCGATACAACGGACGGGAATTCAGTGATCTGACATCCACGGAACTGCACCAGATGATCGGCAGGGCCGGCAGGAGAGGAAAAGACCACATCGGCTTCGTGCTGATTGTCCCGGGACGTCATCAGGACCCTCAATTGATTCATGAACTCAGCGATTCGTCCCCTGAACCCATAGAAAGCCAGATCCACATCAACTTTTCCATGACACTGAACCTGCTGCTCTCACATCGCCCGGCGGAGGTGAAGGAACTGCTCGCCCGCTCTTTCGCTGCGTTTCAGAGAAAGAGATTCAGGAGTAATGTTTTCGGCATGCGGGATGTGCGGGGAGACGATCTGTGGCAAAGCTTTCTACATCATATGCAATTCCTCCGGCAAACCGGTTTCGTTGAAGGAAATGGGAATCTGACGGCCGACGGCTACTGGGCATCAAAGCTCAGGCTCGATCAACCGCTGCTTATCGCTGAAGCAATCAGATCTGGAGGATTGTCCGGCAAAAACCCCCGGCTGCTCGCGGGAGGACTTGCGCCGTTTGTGTGGGACAGGACCCAGGAGGTGGTGTTGCACGCAGATGAGCAGCATGACTGGGGTGAAATGGAAGCGTTTTTTGATGGGGTGCTTTCGAGCATTGATACCCTGAGGAAAAAAAAGACCCGGGCAGGATTCGAAAGCCCGGTGATTTCTTTCTGGCCAGCAGTTGCGCTGTATATGTGGACAAAGGGCATTCCCTGGGAAGAACTACTTTCTATCGTGCCTATTGACGAAGGCGATATGGCATCTCTCATCATGAGGACCGCTGACCATTTGCGCCAGGTGGCAAATCTTGTCGACACGCACCCTGATCTGGCCGAATGCGCCCGGAACGCCATCGAACGAGTGCTGAGAGAGCCCGTCTATCTCTTGTAGAGAAAGCTGATGGAAGAAAATGAAATCAAGGTGCGGGCATATTCCGGATACAAGGGTAATGAAAGACCCCTCCGTTTCAATCTGGAAGGGAAGGAATTGGTGGTGGCCGATATTCTGGACAGATGGTACGGAGAGAGGCATGACTATTTCAAGGTGCTTGCAGATGGCGCAGGAACCTATCTGCTCAAGTGGGACAGGGAGACGGATACCTGGTATGGGAAGAGAAAGCCCAAATGACAAAATCCAAATGCCAAATCAAATCCAAAATCCCAATGTCAACACTTTCAAAAAAGGTTCGACCTTTCCCCCGTACCGTCAGGCATTCTCACCAGTAGTCTGCGTTTCAATAAGTGGATAACTTGGTGGGTAGGCTTTTGGCATTTGTCATTTGACATTTCTTTGGCATTTGAGCTTTGACATTTGTCATTCTCCTTGTTTCCTTGCTCATTCAGAACTCTCTGGGTTTGGGAAAAGTCGAGAGGCGAGCACTAATCAAAGATCGGTGCTGTAGACCCACTGGTAATTGATGGGCCTGGCATGGAGTGCCGAGGCCTTGGGGTGGAGGTATTCAAACCAGATTTTCAACCAGTTATACGCAGGCCAGAGCCTTCTCAATCTGCCGTCCTCAGGAGGTTTTGAGTACGGGGTATAGGTATAACAAGCCTCCGAAATACCCACGTAAAAATCCCCCGCCGGATAGACATATTGGGAGATGAAGGCCTCAGGAGTCATGGACTCCCGGGCCGCAAGCGCATTTATCTCTTTTTCACTGAGTTTGACGAGAAAGAATTTGGACACTCCCCTCTCTGAATACTTGTACATTGCACGCGATTCTGAACTGGAAACAAACACGGTAGAAACGTAACCCAGTTTCCTTAAGAGCTGGGCTGCGATCAACCCCGCCGTTCGTCTGCCGCCCACGCTATGATGGCACCCGTAATACTCAAAAAGCTTGTTCTGTAGAATTCGCGCTTTCTTATCCCCGTCTTCATAGAGATTGTTCTGGATGTATTTGAGCCATTTCGCCAGGTCTTCAGCCGCATCGGCAATGGGCCAGTCTATTTTCACGTGAAAGTGGGTCAGGCTGTACCTGTTTCTCTTCTTCAGGGTGGGATCCTGCTGAATGAGTAACGCGTAGTCAACATCCAGGAGATCTTCCATGAAATCCAGAAAGCGGGGACTGTCAAAATAGCGTAGATTCCGGTTGAACCGATCATAAAGAGAAAAATTGGCCAGGTATTCAATATTGTTTTTGACTACCTTGTTCTCCGGGAAAAACCGGATGTAATTCTTCAGTTCCGGAGAGATCACATCTTCGTAAAAAATGACGATAAAGGTGTTAAAAAGGTCCGATTCCTTTTCCATCTTCTTTGATTTTGGCCGCAACTCACTTTTCTCGAGAAAACTGTAATCCTCACCGGCCTCCTGATAGCTATAGAAGGAGTCAACCAGCGATATTTTCCCAAGGCGGCGTTCCAGTTCGTCCCTCAGGATTTCATAGAGAGAGCGCCTCAATCGTTCGTAATAGTGCAACTGTTCCCGGAATTTCCACATGAGAGAGGCCGATTCTTTTGGGGGTTGAAGAGAAATTCTGTAAAAATTCTACAAGGATAGATAGTAAAAAAATACTGGAAAGTCAACAAAAAACAAAACCCGAAGAGACGATAAAACTCTGGTACAGGATTATTGCTTCAGTCCAAAGCATTTGGGCCTTGACAAAAGAAACACCTTTTATATACTAAACTTTTTATTTCGTGTGGTTATGCCATCACCTGCTGAGGGAGTGCCTCGCTCGCATAAAGCCAGTACGTTTGATTCGGTTCCTTGGCGGTGAGGCGGTAAGCAGTGTATGAAAATCGATCTCCGAAGCGTTTTGCACGGCGCCCGGGAATTTCAATTCCCGGTGCCCCCGGGTTGGTGGGAGGAGAATTGCCGTGACGATTCCGCCATCAAGCTTGCGGTCCCGATGGATGTCACCATTCTGGTTTCCAGTGCCGGCAACAAGTATATACTGGACGGGCGCCTGAAAGGAGATATTGTTCTTCGCTGCGACCGCTGCCTCGAATCTTACGAATACCACTTGGTCACCGGTTTTCGCCTCGCTTTGGTTGCCAGGCAGGGAGAGGACGGCCAACCGGAAGTGGAGCTTTTTCGTGAGGACCTTGAGGAAGGTCTGGTTGAGGACCTCATCATCGATCTGGCAGAAATTACCCGTGAACAGGTCTTCCTTGCATTACCCATGAAAAGCCTCTGCCGGGAGGATTGTGCCGGGCTCTGCCCCGTCTGCGGGACTAATTTAAATAAAGGGACCTGCCGGTGCAGTCGTGTGGCCGGCCATCCCGGGTTCTCCAAGTTGAAGGAACTTGATGACTTACCGCTTCAGCATTCCGGTGTGCCGGGTTCAACGGTGAAGCGGGAGGGAGAGAGGAGAACCGGAAAGAAGTGAACTGCGAACCATAAAAGAAATACTACTTGAAATAAGGAGCTGAAAGGAAGTTATGGCTGTACCCAAGAAGAGAAAATCAAAAGCAAAACGTGATTCTCGCCGCTCGCATGATCGTGCAAATCTGCCTCGTTTATCCACGTGTCCCCAGTGTCATGAGCCGGTCTTACCGCATCATGTTTGTCCGGAGTGTGGGACGTACCGGGGCAGGACCATTCTGAAAACAGAAGAGGAATAGAATGGAAATTGCCGTGGACGCCATGGGCGGGGATGGAGCCCCTGACGTGGAGGTTCAAGGCGCCCTGGAGGCGGTTCGGGAACTGGGAGTCAAAATCAGACTCGTCGGAAACAAAGAATTACTTGAAAAGGTTTTGGGTTCCCACAAGAACGAGAAGAGCTTGACCATTCATCACTGTGATGAATGGGTCCGGATGGATGAGGCCCCCTTAAAGGCAGTGAGAAAGAAAAAGGATGCCTCTATTCGCGTGGCCTTCGACCTCGCAAAGAAAAAAGAGGTTGCCGCTGTCGTGAGCGCTGGAAACTCAGGCGCAACAATGGCAGCAGGCGTTTTAGCACTTGGCCGGATGGAAGGGGCCGAGAGGCCGGCTATCGCAAGCGTTTTCCCGGGGAAAAGAGGACCGGTCGTTCTGATTGATGTGGGGGCGAATGTAGACTGCCGGCCAAGACACCTGTTCCAGTTTGGGATCATGGCCCACGCGTTTGCGAGCGTTTGCCTTGGGGTGAAAGATCCGAAGATAGGTTTGCTCAGCATTGGCGAAGAAGGAAGTAAAGGCAACGAGCAGGTCAGGTTGACGCACCAGCTCTTTGAGTCGAGCAATCTCAATTTCTCGGGGAATGTCGAAGGTCGGGACATTTTTGCCGGAGAGGTGGACATTATCGTCTGTGATGGTTTCGTGGGAAATGTGGCGCTGAAACTAACCGAGGGCATGGCGGAAACCTTCGCCATGATGCTGCAACAGGAAATGACGAGATCACTTGCCGGAAAAGCCGCATTACTCCTGGGGCGGCGGTCTCTGATGCGGTGGGCAGGGAAGCTCGATTACGCCGAATACGGCGGTGCACCTCTTCTGGGAGTGAACGGGGTGGGAATCATTTGTCACGGCAGTTCTCCGCCAAAAGCCATCAAGAATGCCATAAAACTGGCGGCCCGGTACGCAGAAAACGATACACTGGAGAAGATGGCGACTTTGCTGCAGAAAAATTAAGGAAGAGTAATTGCCGACCTCCGATTCAACCGGTGCATTGAAGGAAGAAAATCGAATGGAAGAGCGTGGAAAAAGAGTTGTAGTAATCACGGGCGGGTCCCGTGGCATCGGGAGAGCTATCGGTCTCAGGTTTGTCGATGAGAACCCGAAGGTCATCATCGTCCACTACGATCCGGATGAAAATGCCTCTGACGAAACACTGGCCTTGTTGAGAAAAGAAGGGGTGGAGGCGGTCAGTCACAAACTGGATGTCTCCTCCTGGGGGGATGTCGATACATTTTTCAAGGACGTGCTTGAGCAATATGGAAAGGTGGATGTCCTTGTGAATAACGCGGGTATCACCCGAGACACACTTTTGATGCGCATGAATGAGAAAGACTGGGATGCGGTGATCCAGGTGAACCTGAAAAGTGTCTTTAATTGTACCCAGGCTGTTATTCGGGCCATGATGAAAGAGAGGTATGGGCGCATCGTGAATATCTCCAGCGTGGTCGGGCAGATCGGAAACCTGGGGCAGACCAACTACGCTGCATCCAAGGCCGGGATCATGGGATTTACCAAGAGCGTGGCAAAGGAAGCGGCCCCGCGCGGGATTACCGTGAATGCTGTGGCGCCGGGATTTATCGATACGGAAATGACCGCCGTTCTCCCGGAGAAAGTGCGGGAGATGTTCATTCGGCAGATACCCCTGGGGAAGATGGGATCGCCGGAAGATGTGGCTGAGACGGTTTACTGGTTGTGCTCTCGGGCCGCCGGGTATATAACAGGCCAAGTAATACATGTGAACGGGGGAATGTACATGTGATCGGACCGGAGTTTAGGTTCAGCAACACCCATTTTCTGAAAACTATTGAGGAGGAATTGGAGTATGTCAGCTGTCGAAGAGAAAGTAAAAAAGATTATCTGTGAGCAATTGAATGTTTCCGAAAGTGATGTTGTTCCTGAGGCATCCTTCGTGGATGATCTGGGAGCCGATTCGTTGGACCAGGTTGAGCTGATCATGGCCATGGAAGAAGAGTTCGATGTTTCCATACCGGATGAGGACGCCGAAAAGATCGGTACGGTACAGGATGCTATCAGCTATATTGAAAAAGCCATTGCAACCTGATCCTGATGGGGCAGTAGAGACCGAATAATTTCAAAGAAACAACAGGAGCAGGGAATGGCCAGAAGGGTTGTGGTGACAGGCCTCGGAGCGGTGTCTCCTCTGGGGACCGGGGTAGATAAGAATTGGGAGGCCTTATGTTCCGGGAAGTCGGGGATCGGCAGGATTGCCAAATTCGATCCTTCTCCCTTTTCTTCCCAGATCGCCGGAGAGGTCTTGGATTTCAATTCAGAGGATTTTCTGGACAAGCAGCAGGTTCGCCGGTTCGATATTTTTATCCACTACGCGATAGCTTCAGCCCGGATGGCTATGGAAGACTCCGGGTTGAGGATTGATGAATCGAACGGACACCGGGTTGGGTGCATCACCGGTTCGGGTCTGGGGGGGCTCTCCATGCTCGAGCATTTTCACCAGGTGCTGTTGGAGCGTGGACCCCGGAAAATAAGCCCCTTTTTCATTCCCGGCATAATCGCGAATATGGCTCCCGGACAGATTGCGATCGAATTTGGTGCCAAGGGGCCGAATCTCTCCATTGAAACGGCCTGTGCGGCGAGCTCTCATGCCGTTGGTGAATCCTTTCGGATGATCAGAGAGGGTCTTGCGGATGCCATGATCACCGGGGGAGCTGAGGCGGTAGTTACTCCCCTGGCCCTCGGAGGATTCTGCTCCATGCGGGCCCTTTCCACACGAAACGACGAGCCCGAGAAGGCCTCCCGGCCTTTTGATCTGGACAGGGATGGTTTCGTTATGGGTGAAGGAGCGGGGATATTGATCCTGGAAGGACTTGACCATGCCCTTGAACGGGGGGCGTCCGTTTATGCCGAACTTGTCGGCTATGGAATGAGCGGGGACGCCTATCATGTGTCGGCGCCGCATCCCGAGGGAGAAGGGGCCATCGCCTGTATGAAGCTGGCCCTTGAGTATGCCGGTATTGGACCCGAAGAGGTTGATTACATCAACGCGCACGGGACTTCCACAAAGCTGAATGATCTTTCGGAGAACAAAGCCATAAAGGTCGTATTCGGCGATCACGCCTACAAGCTTGCAATCAGCTCAACGAAATCAATGACCGGCCATCTGCTGGGCGGAGCAGGGGGGCTTGAGGCGATTTATACGGTCCTCACTTTGAAACATGGAATCATTCCACCGACCATCAATTACGAAACACCGGACCCGGAGTGCGACCTGGATTATGTCCCGAATGTTGCCAGAAAAGCCGACCCAAAGGCTGCGATGACCAATTCCTTCGGATTCGGCGGCACCAATGCATCGCTCATATTCAAGACCTTTCATGAATGATCCGGGTGATCTTCGGCGGTCCGGACGGCCTCGGTCGTGATTCACGTCGCGGTATTTCACCTGATCGATGCGTTGGAGGGAAGGAGTTTTCATGAATATTATCATCGGCTCCGATCACGCGGGGTTTGATTTGAAGGAGGCCTGCAGGTCTTTTCTTGAGGGGCTGGCGGAATATCCGGTTCAAGATGCCGGGGTGTTCAGCCGTGATTCGTCTGATTATCCGGATATAGCCCACGAGGTGTCGAGAGCAGTTTCAAGCGGAGAATTCAGCAGGGGCATATTGATCTGCGGAACAGGCATGGGTATGAGTATTGCGGCCAATCGCCACAAAGGCGTTCGGGCCGCTCTCTGCCATAATCTGTATACTGCGAGACTGGGCAGGGCCCATAATGACGCCAATCTCCTGTGCATGGGTGGGCGTGTTATCGGTGTCGGCATAGGCTTGGAGATGGTCGAACTCTTCCTGAAGACCCCGTTCGAAGGTGGACGGCATCAGCGCCGCATAGATCTGATTGAGGGATAGGAATTGAAAGAGGGAGTTTTGAACATATCGGATCGGGAGGTATGCGAAGCAATCCGTGGAGAACTGAGACGCGAGCAGGAAAGTCTCGTGATGATCGCTTCTGAGAATTATGCCAGCCTCGACGTGATGCAGACGCAGGCCACCGTGCTGACGAACAAGTACGCGGAAGGGTATCCCGGGTCCAGGTATTATGGCGGGTGCGATTATGCGGATACGGTGGAGAGGGTGGCCATTGAACGATTGAAAAGACTCTTTCACGCCCCGTACGCGAACGTGCAGCCCCACTCCGGGTCCCAGGCCAACATGGCGGTCTATCTCGCGTTCCTGAATCCTGGAGACCGAATCCTGGGCATGGACCTTTCCCACGGGGGCCATCTGACTCACGGAAGCCCGGTGAGTTTTTCGGGAAAGCTTTTTGAAGCATTTTCCTACGGGGTGTCACGACAAACTCAGAGAATTGATTATGACCAGGTGAGAGACCTGGCAAAAGAGCACAAGCCGAGGCTGATCATTGCCGGGGCCAGTGCTTACCCGAGAATGATCGATTTCCACGCGTTTCGAACGATTGCCCGTGAAATTGATGCCCATTTGATGGTGGACATGGCACATATCGCCGGCCTCGTTGCGGCGGGGCTTCATCCTTCACCGGTGGAAGAGGCTGATTTTGTCACGTCGACGACCCATAAAACGTTGCGGGGCCCCCGCGGCGGGATCTTGCTGGCGAAAGAACAATATGGAGAGCGGCTGGATAGAGCTGTTTTTCCGGGCATACAGGGTGGCCCGCTCATGCATGTTATTGCCGCCAAGGCTGTCGCCTTCGGAGAGGCGCTCACGCCCCAGTTTACAGAATACCAAAAAAGAGTGGTTCGCAATGCCAGGACCCTTGCCGGGGAACTGAACGGACTTGGATTCGATCTGGTTTCGGGCGGAACGGAAAACCACCTGCTGCTGGTTGACTTGAGCCGGAGAAGCATGACCGGTGCTGAGGCTGAGCGCATTCTGGGAGAGGTGCGGATCGTTGTGAACAAGAATACGATCCCGTTTGACACGAAAGGGCCGAAAGTCACCAGCGGTATCAGGCTGGGAACACCCGCTCTCAGCACCAGGGGCATGGGCGTGCCGGAGATGAAAACCATTGCAGGCCTGATCAAGAAGGTCCTGGATAATCCGACCTCGCAAAATGTACTGGAGAACGCCCGAAAAGTTGTATCCGAACTCTGTGGCACATATCCCATCTACGGCGAAATCGGCTTGGAGACATAATTGGAGCGACCTTCCTGGGACGACTACTTTATGACCATCACAAAGGTGGTCGCCACGAGATCCACCTGTTTGCGAAGACACGTCGGCGCTATTCTCGTTAAGGACAAAAGGATACTGGCAACCGGATATAACGGGGCTCCTGCCGGTCTGAGGCATTGCGGCGAGGTAGGTTGTCTGAGGCAGGACGCATCTATCCCGTCCGGGACGCGACACGAATTGTGCAGGGGACTCCACGCGGAGCAGAATGCTATTATTCAGGCCGCCAATCATGGAATATCCATCCGCGGGTCAACACTCTACTGCACCAATAAACCGTGCGTGATTTGCTCGAAAATGATTATCAATGCCGGGATCACGCAAGTGCACTATGAGGAAGGCTACGACGATCCCTTGGCCGACCAGATGCTGGCGGAAGCTTCTATAGATATGGTGAGGTTTCATCCATGAAGTGCCCGTATTGCGGTGAAATCAACAACAAGGTGATTGATTCCAGGTTGAGCAAGGACGGCAGGACCATACGGCGGCGCCGGGAATGTATCGAATGCGGGAGGCGTTTTACCACATACGAAAAGCTTGAGGATGTCCTTCCGATGGTCGTGAAAAAGGACGGGAGGCGGGAGCCGTTCAACCGGGAAAAGATAATTGCCGGGATCCGCAAGGCCTGTCAAAAACGACCCATCAGCGTCACGAAAATTGAGGAATTCGTGGACAGTCTTGAATTGTACTTCCAGGATCTGGGGAAAAAAGAGATCGACTGTTCGGAAATAGGCGAGAGAGTCATCCAGAAACTCAGGGAATGGGATGAAGTGGCGTATGTTCGGTTCGCCTCGGTATACAGGCAATTCAAGGATATCAAGGAATTCATGGCCGAGCTGGAAGAGATCCTCGAAGCGAGAAAAGAGGCGGGACATTGAGAGGGAGAGGTACGGCATAGCTGGATGACCATGGTAGGGTATTTTCGTCCCCTGTGATTCTTGTAATCGTAGTAATGCCAAATGACAAAATCCAAATGTCAAATGAATAACCAATGACAAATGTCATCTTAGGCAAATATCGTTCTTTGGCCTGTAACCCGGATAAATAGGAAATTTCCTGGCGCTTTTGTGCACCAGGATTTTGACAATGATTTGACATTTGGATTTTGTCATTTGGCATTCGATGCGGGGGTTTTTCGGCAAAACGAGGCTCACTATGCCCTGGTGTTTCGCTGAAAATATCTATATCCTATAATGTTTCAGCACAATGTTGATATTCGGTTCATGAGAGAGGCCATCCGCCTGGCAAGGAAAGGATCGGGACGAACGTCTCCCAATCCTGCCGTAGGGGCGGTCATTGTGAGAGATGGAAATGTTCTTTCGAAGGGATATCACCGGAGAGCAGGGGCGCCCCATGCGGAAATAGAGGCCCTGAAGAGACTGGGAGGAAACGCCCCGGGCGCGGCCATGTACGTGACCCTTGAGCCGTGCAATCATTTTGGACGAACGCCGCCCTGCACGGAGGCGATACTCGCGAGTGGTATAAAAAGAGTGGTGATCGGGATGAGGGATCCCAACCCCGGGGTGAGAGGCGGTGGGGCGGCATTCCTGGCCGAACACCATATCCAGGTGGAGTTCGGCGTGCTCGAGGCCGAGTGCCGTGAACTGAACGAGGACTTCGTGAAGTATGTCTCGTCAGGAAGACCGTTTGTGATGGTGAAATCGGCCCAGACACTGGACGGCTGGACCGCCACTTCCGGTGGAGATTCAAGATGGATTACCAATGAACGATCCAGGGAGTACGTTCATCAACTGAGGAATCGCGTTGACGCCGTTATGGTGGGGATCGGGACCATCCTTGCCGATGATCCCCGATTGACCTGCCGGCCGAAGCATGGTAAAGGAAAGGACCCCTTGAGGATAGTTGTGGACACCCATTTAAGAACGCCGGCCCAGGCGCGTATCATAAAGCAGGAATCCTCTACGGGCACGATGTGGGTGGTCGGTTCCGGGATGAATAAAGGCGTCGTCCGCGATTTTGAGAAGGGGAAAAATACCGTGGTCAACTGCCCCACAAGGCAAGGCAGAATTGACATGGAATCCCTGCTGGATATACTGGGAGAGAAAATGATCACCAGCCTTCTCGTGGAAGGAGGAGCGGGCATTATCGGGTCCCTCTTGCGAGGAAGGCTTGTGGACAAATTTTACATCTTCAAAGCGCCCAGGCTGCTCGGCGGTGGAGATGGGGTACCCATGGCCTCGGGACCGGGCCCGCGGATGATGAAAGAGAGTGTGTTCCTCAAGGATATCCGCGTGAAGCGTTTCGGCGATGATATCCTCGTGGTGGGATACCCCGATTATGCCGCTGCATCGTGAAATCTATCAGCTCTGGAAGGATAGAGAAGGGCTCTCCGGATCATGTTTACCGGTTTGATTGAAGGGAAAGGAAAGGTCAAGTCGATCCAGCGGGGCGGGGGCGACATGAGGATAGCCATCGCCCCCCTGTTCTCTATGGGTGGCTGCTCCCTGGGGGAGAGCATCTCGGTAAACGGGGTCTGCCTGACCGTGACGGCGATCGGACCTGACGGTTTCAGCGTGGATGTGTCCGGTGAGACCCTTTCCAGGAGCACATTGGCTTTTCTGAAAGAAAGGGAAGAGGTAAATCTCGAAAGGGCGCTCCGCCTGTCTGACCGCCTCGGGGGACACCTGGTGGCGGGTCACGTGGACGGCACGGGAAAGATTGTCAGGAAGGAGCAGAGAGACAGGTCCTGGTTCCTGAGAGTGCAGATGGAAAAGAAGCTTTTTCGGTACATCATTGAAAAGGGTTCCATAGCCGTGGATGGTATCAGCCTCACCGTCAATCAATGCGGGGAGACGTTTTTTGAAGTGAATATCATTCCGGAGACCGCGAGGGAAACGACTATTCTCAATAAGCACACGGGAGACCCGGTCAATATTGAGGTTGATTTGATCGGAAAGTATGTGGAAAAATTTTTCCAAGACAAGCGATCTCCTGCACCCGGAGAGGCATCCTCCGGTATAACGGGGGAGATGCTTACAAAATACGGATTTGGCGAATAAGATGCTAATGGCAAAGATAGAAGAAGTCCTGGAGGATATGAGACAGGGTAAGATGGTTATCCTGATCGATGATGAAGATCGGGAAAATGAGGGCGATCTTACCATTGCGGCAGAGAAAGTGACCCCGGAAGTCATCAATTTTATGGCACGATTCGGGAGAGGACTGATCTGCCTGGCACTGCACCCGGAAATTGTAGAAAGACTGCAGCTTCCCTTGATGGTGTATGACAATCGCTCAACATTCAAAACGGCTTTCACCGTTTCCATTGAGGCGCGATCGGGGGTGACCACCGGCATATCAGCGGCCGACAGGGCCCATACCATACTAACGGCTGTGCGGGATGATTCCCGGCCCGAAGATCTGGTCCAGCCCGGGCATATTTTTCCCCTCAGGGCCCGGAGGGGCGGTGTCCTCTTCAGGACAGGCCAGACAGAAGGGTCTGTGGATCTTGCCGGGCTCGCCGGCCTGAAGCCTGCGGCGGTGATCTGCGAGATCATGAAAGATGATGGCACAATGGCAAGGTTGCCGGATCTGGAGGTATTTGCACGGGAACACGACATGAAGATTGCCACGGTGGCAGATATCATCGAATACCGCATGCGAACTGAATCCTTTGTCCACAAGGCTGCCGAGACGATGTTGCCCACCCCTTTCGGAGAGTTCAAGGCTATGGCTTTTGTCAATGATATCGATGAGTACGAACATCTCGCGCTGGTGAAGGGAGATATCAGCCCGGAAAAGGAGGTTCTGGTCCGTGTGCATTCTGAATGCCTGACCGGGGATGTTTTCGGTTCCTACCGTTGTGATTGTGGGGAGCAGCTTCAGAAGGCAATGGAGGTGATTCAGGAGAAGGGGCTGGGGGTCGTGCTCTACCTGATGCAGGAGGGCAGGGGGATCGGCTTGGCTAACAAGCTGAAAGCTTATGCGCTTCAGGACAAGGGGCTTGATACGGTTGAAGCCAATGAGGAATTGGGCTTTGCGCCTGATTTGAGAAACTATGGCGTCGGGGCGCAGATACTGGTGACCCTCGGAGTGAAAAAGATGCGCTTGCTGACCAATAATCCGAAGAAGCTTGTCGGACTTGAAGGATATGGACTCGAGGTAACAGGAAGGGTCCCCATTGAAATAGAACCGAGGACTGAGAATATGAGATATCTTTTGACCAAGTGCCAGAAGCTTGGACACCTGATGCACATCGTCGAAGAGAAGTAAGGGTTCAGACAGAGGGGCCAAAAAGGTGCAGTGAAGTAACAGGCATTTATGGATGGAAACCAGATGGGAAATGAGCAGGGAGGAACCGAACATGCCGCGGGTTCTTGAAGGGAAGTTGTCAGCAGCCGGGCTGCGTTTTGCAGTGATCGTGAGTCGGTTTAATGATTTTATCAGTTCCAGACTTGCAGATGGGGCGATGGATGCCCTCGTCCGGCATGGCGCTGATGAGAAAGAGATTACCCTGTTGAAGGTGCCCGGAGCCTTTGAAATACCCCTCGTCGCAAAAAAGATCGCGAAGAGCGGGAAGTATGATGCTGTTGTCTGTCTCGGGGCGGTGATCAGGGGCGCCACTCCTCATTTTGAGTATGTGGCGGCCGAGGTTTCCAAGGGAATCGCTTCGGTAGCCCTGGAAAGCAACATCCCTGTAACGTTTGGCGTCCTGACCACGGATAACCTGGAACAGGCCATTGAACGTGCCGGGTCCAAGGCGGGCAACAAGGGCTATGAAGCTGCCGTGGCCGCCATGGAAATGGCAAATCTTTTTCGAGAGTTGGCCTGAACCGCGAACATGGTCCATCCACCGCGGTTTCTTCCGCCCGGGTAACTGGCATGGGGAGTCGTAGAAAGGCACGCGAATTGGCGATCCAGGTCCTATTTTGCCTGGAATTTCTCCAGGAAGAAGTATCCACGGCCTTTGATCTCGTGTGCGACAACTTTTTTGGAAAGAAATCCGGTCGTGCCTTTGCCCGGGATCTCGTGCTCGGGACCTGTGAGAAAAAGGAGGAAATAGACTGCATGATCAGGCGGTCGTCCAGGAACTGGCGGCTGGAGAGGATGTCCCGGCTTGACCGGTCGATCCTGCGTCTGGCGGTTTTTGAAATCCTCTATAGAGAAGACATTCCCCCAAAGGTATCAATCGATGAAGCGGTTGAACTTGGAAAACGATTCGGCAATGCCGAGTCCGGAAAGTTCATCAACGGAATCCTGGACGATATCTTCAACACATTGCGGGGAAGCGACGCCGCTCAATAACCTGCAAGGTCGAAAACGCTCTGTATTTCGAGGGCCCTAAGTGCTCTCGTTTCTCATGAGTCTGTTCCGGTTCTATTACGATGAAATTAGATTTACGCTTCGTGGAAGTCTCTCTGGAAGACCTTTGGTGTGAGGCCGTGGCGGCTTTGGTCTTCCAGGAACCCTTTGATTCCCAGGGCGCCATTTTTTCCCTCAACTCCCGCACGGGCGGATATCTTACTTTTCTTGAGGAATCCGGGTTCTTCAAAGGTTCTCTCGGGAGCACGATTTTGCTGGCATCTGAAGGAAGGATCAAGGCTGACAAGATCCTTCTGAAAGGCCTCGGTCCGAAGGCGGATTGTTCTCCTGAGGTCTTTCTCAGATGTGTCGGAGAGCTTGGGCATTCTCTCGCAAAACTCAAGATCAGAGACATGGTTGTCTGGATTCCGCTTCCGCATGACGCCGGCACAGACCCGACCGCTTTCTATCGCGACGCCTGTATCACCCTGCTGCGTCCATATGAAGAAATCTACGGAGCGGAATCCGAGTGTTACCTCAAGACGGTCTTTTCTTTTCCACGTGCCTTGCAGGGCTCTCTTGAAGGCATCGCGGAGACCTTGAAAAGTACATTTGGTTACCTGGACTCTTGTTCAATCGTTGTTGTCTGAATGGAATGAGAGGACGTGGTAGAATGTTTGTTCACCGGTGCGGATGGGATGTTTCACCGCGACTACGAAAGACGCTGGCAGCGACAGGCAATTGAGAGGAAGGACTGGTAGAAGATGAAGTACCACCCCCAACAACTAGAAGAGAAATGGCAGGAAATCTGGGCGCAGGAAAAACTGTTTCAGACGTTCGAAGACCCGGACAGGGAAAAATATTATCTCCTGGAGATGTTCCCTTATCCTTCGGGAAAGATTCATATGGGCCACGTACGCAACTACACCATCGGGGATGTGGTCGCAAGATACATGAGGATGCGCGGAAAAAATGTTCTCCATCCCATGGGATGGGATGCCTTTGGCATGCCCGCGGAAAATGCGGCGATCGAGAATAAGACTCATCCGGCCAAATGGACCTATGACAACATCCGGGCCATGAAGACCCAGCTCAAGAGGATGGGATTCAGCTACGACTGGGAGCGTGAGCTGGCCACGTGCGATCCCGAATATTATCGATGGGAACAGCTCATTTTCCTCAAAATGTATGAAAAGGGGCTTGCATACAAGAAGCGAACGCATGTCAATTGGTGTGAAAAATGCCAGAGTGTCCTCGCGAATGAACAGGTGGAAAACGGTTGCTGCTGGCGTCATACCGATGAAGAAGTAGTCATCAGGGAGATGGACAGCTGGTTTCTGAAGATTACTGACTACGCTGAGGAAATCCTGGAGTATTGCGAGAAACTGCCGGGATGGCCTGACCGTGTGTTGACAATGCAGCGCAATTGGATAGGGAAGAGCATTGGGGCGATCATTCGATTCCCGGTCCCGCAATCGGAGCAGGTCATAGAGGTCTTTACTACCAGACAGGATACCCTTTACGGGGCCACGTTCCTTTGTTTCGCCCCTGAGCACCCCATGGTCCGCGACCTGGTAAAGGGATTGCCGCAAGAAAAAGAGGTCATCGCCTTTATTGAGAAAACCCTGAAGATGGACAGCTTCATACGGACCGCTGATTTTACGGTAAAAGAAGGCATGTTTACCGGAAGGTACTGCCTGAACCCCATGACAAATGAGCAGATCCCTATTTACGTCGCCAACTTCGTCCTTGCCGAGTACGGTACCGGGGCAATCATGGCGGTCCCGACACATGATCAGCGAGATTTCGAATTCGCGAAGAAGTATGATCTCCCCCTCAGGGTCGTAATCAGCCCCCCGGACCGCGAACTGGATGAAGACGATATGACCGAAGCCTACGTGGATGAGGGCATCCTGGTCAACAGCGGTCCGTTCAACGGTCAGCGAAATCTCGCCGCTCTTGACGAGATAGCGGGCTACCTGGAGTCAAAAGGGCTGGGCTACAAAACAGTGAATTACCGGCTCAGAGACTGGGGAATTTCCCGGCAGCGTTATTGGGGGGCTCCCATCCCAATTTTGTACTGTGACCGGTGCGGCACCGTTCCTGTTCCTGAAGAGGATCTGCCTGTGGTGCTTCCACTGGATCTTGATATGAGGCCGAACGGGGGGTCTCCTTTGCCTTTCGAGGCCTCTTTCTATAAGGCCGTTTGCCCCAAGTGTGGAGAAGAGGCGAGGAGGGAAACGGATACCATGGATACGTTTGTCGAATCCTCCTGGTATTTTGACCGTTATGCCTGCCCGGATTACGTAAATGGACCTCTGGACAGGAAAAGAGTAGACTACTGGATGCCGGTGGATCAGTATATCGGTGGTATAGAACACGCTATTCTTCATTTGCTCTACTCAAGATTTTACACGAGGGTTCTGAGGAATTTGGACTATCTGAACGTGCGTGAACCGTTCACCAATCTCCTTACCCAGGGGATGGTCTGCAAGGAGACCCAGGAGTGCCCCAGGCATGGGTACCTCTTTCCACAGGAAGTGGAAGACGGACGATGCTCTTTGTGCGGCACTCCGGTCGTTACCGGAAAGACCGTAAAGATGTCCAAGTCCAAGAAAAACGTCGTCGACCCCCAGGCGCTTATTGATACTTATGGAGCGGACACGGTGAGGATGTTCTGCTTGTTTGCGTCACCTCCTGAGAAGGACCTGGAGTGGAACGATCAGGGTGTAGAAGGGGCCTATCGATTTCTGAACCGTGTCTGGCGTCTCATCGCGGACAACCTGGAAGACATTAAGACAGCCAAAACATTTAAAGGAGGAGATGAGCTTTCTGAGGATCTCAGGAAGATTCATAGAAAGACCCACCAGACCATCAAGAAAGTAACCAGTGATATCGAGGATCGCTTCCATTTCAACACAGCCATTTCCGCGGTCATGGAGTTGGTGAACGAAGTCTATCAGTTTCTTGGGATTGAAAACAGAAGCAGGGATGCACGGGCTTTGTCCGTATTGCGGGAAGCAGTGGACGCGATTGTTGTCCTGCTTTCTCCAGTAGCGCCGCACATGACTGAAGAACTCTGGCAGATGCTGGGTCAAGAGGGGAGCATCCAAAAGGCCCAATGGCCCGCACATAGAGAAGAGGCGTTGAGCGTTGAGAGCAAGCTGGTGGTATTGCAGGTAAATGGAAAGGTGCGGAGCAGAATCGAGGTTCCCATTTCTTTCGGAGACGAGGAACTCAAGACAGCCGCCCTCGCAGATGACCGGGTGCAGCGCTTCATAGGTGAAAAGCGGCTCAAGAAAGTGATCGTGGTCAGGGGAAGACTGGTCAACATGGTCGTGTGAAAAAGGAATAGAAAATGAAGACGAGATCAAGAGGCTTCTATCGAAGTGTTCTCCCTTTCCTGGCATTTCTTGCCTTGGGCGGAGGTTCATGCTCCTACCATTTCCAGCAGACAGGAAAACCCGAGGGCCTGCAAATATCTAGTATTGCGGTGCCAATGGTGAAAAGCCCCGCCTCGACCTTGGGGTTCGAGGGAGATTTCACCCGAATTATCCGGGAGGAATTCATTGATCATTCAGGCCTGCCCGTGGTTTCAAAGGAGAGTGCCGATGCGGTTCTGGAGATTCAGATAACCCGCATCGGCAGCGATCCGCTCACCTATGACGTGAGACAGAACACCGTCCAGGGCCGGACGTTCAACTATGCGACTACCGGCAGCAGATGGCTATGGCTCAGAATGGATGCCCGGCTCATCGATCGCGCTTCCGGTCGCATACTCTGGGATCAAAAAGGCGTGACCGATAAGGCATCCTACTCCGTGAGCACAGACCCGCTTAAGACTCGCTACAACCAAACGCTGGCCGTGAAGACGATTGCCAGAAATCTGGCCAAGAGAGTATATGCCCAGACCATGGAAAGGTTTTGATGGCACGCGACATCCAGCCGGAAGCCGTTTTGCGGCACTTAAGAAAGGGCACTCTTCAAGCTGTCTATCTCTTTCACGGTGAAAGCCGTTTCAGGCTTGAAAAACTCCTCACGGAGATCCGGGACACCTTCGTCCCGGAGGCGGCGAAGGATTTGAATATAGAATTGTTTTACGGCGGTGAAACCGAAGGCTCATCGATACTGGATGCCGCCAGATCACTGCCTTTCATGTCTCCCAACCGGCTCGTCATCGTCCGGAGAACGGAGAGTTTTTCTCCATCAGCCCTTGAAAGCTTTGTCCCGTATCTCGAAAATCCCGTTCCGACCACCTGCCTGATTTTCGTTTCAGGAAAAACCAATTTCAAGACCAGGTTTTACAAGCGGATGAGAGAAGCGGGGTGGAGTGTTGCGTTCAACAGGCTCCCCGACAGGGAGGTTGTTCCCTGGCTGCGGACCACTGCCGGGGAAATGGGTATGGATATGGATGGGGAAGCCTGCGCTTACCTTTTCCAAATGGTCGGGAATCGTCTGCAGGACCTGTATTCGGAGCTGGAAAAACTCTCCCTGCGACACGGAAAGGGCCATGTCGGCAGGGAAGAGGTGAAGGAACTCGCCGTTTTCAGCCGCGCGTACACGGTGTTTGAACTGATGGACGAGGTTTCCTTCAGGCGGACTGAACCATCTCTCAGGGTCTTGAATCGATTTCTCGACGAAGATCGGAGCGGGGCGCTGAGGGTACTGGGCATGCTGAACAGACAGATCCGGCTGATCTCTCATACAAAAAAGATTTTGGAAGGGGGAGGGCAGGTCAAGGACTTGCCGATGAAAGTGGGTATTCCCGGGTTTCTGGGAAACAAGATTGCGCAACAGTCAAGAAAGTGGGAATTTGAGGAGATTGAGGATGCCTTGCATCTCCTGTATCGCTCGGATGGACTCCTCAAGAGGGGCTCATCCGAGCGTACGGTTCTTGAAAATATCGTGATATCGTTGTGCCTTTGAGAAGCGTTTCAAGAAATTTCAAGCTGATTAACCCGCCGTGCGAGGCGGGAGATCTTGCGGGCGGCGGTATTCTTGTGAATGACCCCTTTGGATGCTGTTTTCTGGATAGTGGAAACAGCCTTGGTAAATGCGCCCCGGGCTTCCTCTGGTGAATCTCCGTCTGCTGCTTTTTGGACCGCTTTGACGATGTTTTTGACCCTTGTTTTATAGCCCTTGTTTCTGAGCCTTCTCATTTCACTTTGCTTGGCCCTTTTGAGAGCTGATTTATGGTTTGCCAATTCAGAACCTCCAGGAATAAAATAATAATTTAATCTATTTCAATTGCGCCAATTCTGTCAAGGATTTTCGTGCCGAATTCTAAGAATATCAGATCTGAAGGGGAAAAGGTGAGCCGGGCCGCCGGTGTGGTGAGCGTCTTCACCTTTCTTAGCCGTGTGCTCGGTCTCATACGCGACATGGTCATTGCCTCTCTTTTCGGCTCCGGGTTAAGCGCTGATGCCTTCTTCGTCGCATTTCGAATCCCGAACCTGTTGCGGCGTCTTTTTGCCGAAGGGTCTCTCACCATAGCCTTTATCCCTGTTTTCACCGAATACCTGACGCGGAAAGGAAAGAATGACGCCTTTGAAATGGCCCGGATCGTGTTGACCATCCTTTCCCTGGCCCTGGCCGTTATTACGGTGCTTGGTGTCCTTTTTTCTCCGTGGATTGTGAGAGTTCAGGCCTTTGGGTTCGGTGGAAGCGGAATGAAGTATGATCTCACGGTCCTGCTCACCCGCATAACCTTTCCCTACATCCTGTTTATAAGTCTGGTCGCTTTTTTCATGGGAGTCCTCAATTCGCTCCGGCGTTTTGCGGCTCCGGCCGCTGCCCCGATTCTCCTTAATGTGGGCATCATAGGCGGCGCCTTCCTGCTGTCTCCCCACCTTTCCGAACCTATTGTTGGAGTGGCGCTGGGTGTCTTTATCGGGGGACTGCTGCAGGTGGCCCTGCAGATCCCATGGATCATGAAATCAGGCATGCGGCTGTTGCCGTCGTGGATGCCCGATCACCCGGCTGTGAGACGGATCGGCCGCCTGATGCTCCCGGCGGTTTTCGGCTCGGCGGTATACCAGTTTAACGGGTTTATCGGGACCTTGCTCGCTTCCTTCCTCCCCGAAGGAAGCATATCGTGGCTCTACTATGCGGATCGGATAGTTCAATTTCCTTTGGGCGTGTTCGCCATAGCAATCAGTACGGCGGTTCTCCCTTCTCTTTCGGGACATGCCGCTGAAAAAAATCTTGATGAGTTCAACAGGACCTTGTCCCATGCCCTGCGGCTCGTCTTCTTTGTCACCATCCCGGCAACTGTGGGACTGGTTGTCCTTGGCAGACAAATTATTTCAATTCTCCTTCAGCGAGGGCAGTTCAGCGCCTATGCCACGCTCATGACAGATCAGGCCCTTTTTTACTATACCCTGGGCCTTTGGGCATTTTCCGGCATACGGATTCTTGTTTCCGGTTTCTATGCCCTCCAGGACACGAAGACGCCGGTCAAGGTGGCCATCGTGGCCGTAGTTGCGAACATTGCGCTGAGCCTGATGCTGATGGGTCCCCTGAGACATGGGGGACTCGCTCTGGCTTTGTCCGTAGCCTCCAGCGTGCAATTCTGCCTCCTTGCCGTCCTGCTTTTTCGGCGCGTCAAGACCCTGGTTATCGGGCCCCTTCTCGTGTCGGCAGCAAGAAGTGGAATTGCATCTCTGGTTATGGGCCTGACCTTACTCTGTGCAAAAAGATGGGGGCTGGTTTTTGGCCCTCAGTCAAGGTTTCTGCACAATATTCTTTGTCTGTCAGCACTGATCGTTCTGGGGACGGGCAGCTATCTCGTATCTGTCTGGTTTATGCGAGCGGAGGAATTAAAGTCGCTCGCCGGCATGTTCGGGCTCTCCGTGAAGGAAAGGTTGAATGCTGAATAATGATAAGATTGAATCCCTTCAAACCGAGGATAATCGCTGTCGTTTGGGTTCGAATTGAACACAAAGATGAGCAGAAGACTCGCTTCCATAGACCTCGGCACCCATACGGCACGATTGCTCATAGCGGAATGGGATGAGGCCTCTCACAGTATTCTGCACATGGCGAGACATCGGTCGTATGTCCATCTAGGGAGTGATTTCCATAGCGGAAAGGGGGGATCCTTTCAGCGGATGCGGTACGTCGTGTGTTGGACGTCCTCCGTGCATTTGAGCGGTCTATTCATGCGTACCGGGTGGAGATGACTGTCGCTGTTGCTACCGGAGTTGTGAGACAGGCGGAAAACAGAGAGGAATTTCTCCGGTTGTTGAGAGAGGGAACGGGTATTGGGATCAGGGCAATCACCGGCGAAGAAGAGGCGCGACTCAGTGCTGTTGCAGTTCACCATGCTCTCCACATGGAAAGGAAGCCTCGCCTGATAGTGGACCTGGGTGGCGGCAGTACGGAATTTGTGCTTGCGAATTGCGGGGAATGTTGGAGCCGTTCTCTACCTGTAGGGGCATCCATACTCACGGAGGAGTACTTGAAGACAGACCCGCCAAAAGGCTCAGATATCGACGCTCTTCGTGATTTTATCAGGCAAAAGCTGATGAATGGACTTGACCGAATACCCTCCCGGAGGGTATTTTCGATGGCGGGGACAGGAGGAACCATCGTAACCCTTAGTATGTTGCTGCACACCATTTCCACCAGGGATCTGGATCCGCATCGCATAACCGGTCTCAAGATAACGAAGGAGGCCATCCAGGAACTCTTCGGGGAAATGATCACCTTGAAAAGGGAAGAAAGAGTCACCAGGTACGGGTTGGATGCCGGCAGGGCCGGCGTGTTACCGGCGGGTGTTCTTCTTACCACCGAGATAATGGATTTTTTTCCCCTGGAACAGCTCACCGCCTGCTTCTCGGATCTCCTTGAGGGGCTGTTATGGGAATACATGGGGAATGTGTAATCTCACTACCTCTGAGAGTGGCCTCCGGGTCTCCCGGCAGTCGCATCAGGAAGACCTTTCTGCTTGTATCTGTTGAGTTTTTGCTGGAGGATGATGAATATGCATAAAGAGGATGTTCCATTCGGCTTCACTTTCGATGACCTGTTGCTGGTGCCTGCGCGTTCGTCCATGTTGCCGGGAGAAGTCGATGTCAAAACCAGACTTTCCCGGAATATCACACTGAATATTCCCATTGTGAGCGCCGCCATGGATACCGTAACCGAGTCTGAAACGGCCATTACCATGGCGCGACAGGGAGGTCTCGGTTTTATCCACAAGAATATGGCCATAGAGCGCCAGGCCCTGGAGGTTGAAAAGGTCAAGAAGTCGGAAAGCGGGATGATCGTGGATCCAATTACGGTGGAGCCGGAACAGAAGATTTATGAAGTGCTGGACATCATGAAGAAGTACAGGATTTCCGGCGTACCGGTGGTCAAGGCGGGAAATCTTCTGGGCATCATAACGAACCGGGATCTCCGGTTTGAGACCAACCTGGACCAGGAAGTGAACGCGGTGATGACCAAAGAAAATCTGGCCACCGCAAAGGTGGGGATAACTCTTGAGGAGTCAAAGGCAATCCTTCACGAAAGACGCATCGAAAAACTGCTGGTTGTGGACGACGAAGGAAAACTGCAGGGCCTCATCACCATCAAAGATATCGAGAAAATCAAGAAATACCCCGATTCCTGCAAAGATGACCTGGGGAGGCTTCGCGTGGGGGCGGCGGTGGGAATCGGGCCGGACACGATGGAAAGGGTAGCAGGTCTCCTGTCGGCCGATGTGGATGTGATCGTGATCGATACTGCGCATGGACACTCGGAAAAAGTGCTGGAAACGGTCAGAAGCGTCAAGAAACAGTATCCGAAACTGGAGCTTATTGCGGGAAACGTGGCCACAGGGGGAGGAACCCGGGCTCTCATTGATGCCGGGGCAGACGCTGTTAAGGTCGGTGTCGGTCCCGGTTCCATATGCACCACACGCGTGGTGGCCGGGGTAGGGGTCCCGCAGCTGAGCGCAATTATGGAATGTGCCGAGGCAGCGAAGGACGCAAACGTTCCGGTTATCGCAGACGGAGGGATCAAGTTTTCCGGTGATGTGACAAAAGCCCTGGCAGGCGGCGCCGATTCGGTCATGATAGGGAGCCTCTTCGCCGGGACGGAAGAGAGCCCCGGTGAGACTATCCTGTTTCAAGGGAGGTCCTATAAGGTCTATCGTGGGATGGGATCCCTTGAAGCAATGAAGGAAGGAAGCAGAGACCGGTATTTTCAGGAAGACAGGGAGCTTGAGAAAAAGCTCGTTCCGGAGGGGATAGTCGGCCGCGTACCTTATCGCGGGCCGTTGGCTGACACGGTGTACCAGCTCGTGGGAGGACTCCGGTCCGGCATGGGATATCTGGGATGCATCGACATCGGAGCGCTTCAGACCTCTGCCAGGTTCATACAGATCTCGCCCGCCGGGCTCAGGGAAAGTCACGTCCATGACGTGATCATTATCAAGGAGGCCCCCAATTACAGGATGGAGTAAGACAGAGTTGATTGTCCAGAAGAAGGAATTTACATGACGAGCGCGCTTTACAATCAGAAGATACTGATCCTGGATTTCGGGTCCCAGTACACCCAGCTCATCGCCAGGAGAGTTCGCGAGGCCCAGGTCTACTGTGAGATTCACCCCTTTCACATGGAAATGGGGAAGATCAAGGCCTTTGGACCGATGGGAATCATCCTCTCCGGGAGCCCCGCAAGTATTTTTGAGCCGAACGCTCCGCTGGCAGAAAGGAGAGTCCTGGAACTGGCTGTTCCGGTACTGGGGATCTGCTACGGCATGCAGTTCCTGACCCATGTCCTGCAAGGACTCGTGGCAAAGGCTGTTGACCGGGAGTACGGCAATGCGCAGATCCGGATACTCGATCACCGGGACATCTTCTACGGTGTCGGAACTGAAGGAGATGAAACCGTATGGATGAGCCATGGTGACCGCATCGAAAAGATGCCGGAAGGTTTTGAGGTCCTGGCTTCCAGCAAGAACAGCCCCATAGCCGCCATGGCGAACAACGAGAGAAGGATCTTTGGCGTGCAGTTCCATCCGGAGGTGGTTCATACACCGAGCGGGACGAGAATCCTCAAGAATTTTCTGTTTCGCGTTTGCGGATGCGAGCCGTCCTGGACCATGTCGTCATTTGTCAGGCGCACCGTAAAGAGTCTCCGGGATACGGTGGGGGACGACCGTGTCGTCTGCGGCCTTTCCGGAGGAGTCGATTCGTCGGTGACTGCAGTCATGCTGCACAAGGCGATCGGTGACAAACTGTCATGCATATTCGTGGATAACGGCCTTCTGCGGAGAGGCGAAGCTCAGGAGGTGACTGACCTCTTTAAAGGACAGTATGGCATGGAGTTCCACCTGGTAGATGCCTCAGATCATTTTTTGGAAAAGCTGGAAGGGATCATTGATCCGGAAGAAAAGAGAAAGATTATCGGCCGTGAATTCATAACGGTCTTTGAGGAAAAGGCAAGCGAACTGGGAGAGGCAAGGTATCTTGCCCAGGGCACCCTTTATCCTGATGTGATAGAAAGTGTCTCCTTCAAGGGACCGTCTGCGACCATAAAGAGCCACCACAACGTGGGCGGTCTTCCGGAGACGATGAAACTGGCGTTGATAGAACCGTTGCGCGAACTGTTTAAAGACGAAGTACGGCAGGTTGCAGTCGAGTTGGGACTTCCGAGGGAGCTGGTTATGCGGCAGCCTTTTCCCGGCCCGGGCCTCGCGGTCAGAATCCTCGGAGAAATTTCGAGAGACCGCCTTGAAATACTCCGCTCTGCGGATCTTATCGTTCAAGAGGAGATCCGCAGAGCGGATCTCTACGAAAAGGTATGGCAGTCCTTTGCGGTCCTTTTACCAATCAGGACGGTCGGCGTCATGGGCGATGAGCGGACGTACGAAAACGTGATCGCTGTCAGAGTCGTGGACAGCCTGGATGCCATGACTGCAGATTGGTCGCGGGTCCCGTATGAAGTCATGGCCAGGATTTCAAACCGGATCATCAACAGCGTCAAAGGGGTTAACAGAGTTGTGTATGATGTTTCTTCAAAACCGCCCAGCACCATCGAATGGGAATAGCAGGAATGAGAGTAAGAGATTTATGCAACGTGTCTACGAAAAGCGCGCCTACCGCAGCAAGGTTCGGACACGCGGGCTTCATTCGTTCTGCGTCCGCGTCAAGGAAACAGATCTGTGGATAAGCGCGGCTCTGGAACTTGAAAAGGAGGCACGGGATCTTGTTTTTCAATGCCGTTATGAAATAGAGAGCTACTTAGAAACCCATCCATTCTTCGAGATAAGTCTTCAGCCGCTCACCCCTGATCCCTATGCCCCCCCTCTTGTGAGAGAAATGATTGCGTCTGCCGGGAAGGCAGGGGTCGGGCCCATGGCCGCAGTAGCGGGTGCGATCGCCCAGTACGTTGGAAGAGGACTGCTGGAATATACGAACGAGGTCATAGTCGAGAATGGGGGAGATATTTATCTGAAAGCCGAAAGGCCTCTTACGGTATCTATTTTCGCCGGTGATTCTCCTCTGAGCGGGCGTATCGGCTTGAGCATCCCCGTGGAACAGATGCCTATCGGCGTATGTACTTCGTCGGGAAGGGTCGGACACTCCCTGAGCATGGGCATTTCCCACGCGGTGAGTATTCTCGCTCCATCGGCCGCGCTGGCCGACAGCGCTGCAACCGCCCTGGCAAATACCATCCTGGAGAGAAAGGACCTCGAGGGAGCCGCTTCCGCCGCTGGAAATATCCCCGGTATTTTCGGAGGAGTTGCTATCCTGGGCGACACCATGGCTTCGTGGGGAGCAGTCCGGCTGATCGGCCTTTGAATTATGAAAAAAATACTCATCATAAAGACAGGAAGTACGTTTTCCTCTCTTCGCGCCCGTCGCGGGGATTTTGAACAGTGGATCGTTTCAGGCATGCATATGACGCGATATGCCGCAGTGGTGCTGGATGTTTCAAAGGGAGAATCGTTGCCGAATCCGGAAGGGACAGGTGGCGTTTTGATTACCGGTTCCCATGCAATGGTTACAGACCATCACGAATGGAGCGAAAACACTGCAGCATGGCTGCGGGATGCCTTTGCCGCGCATCTGCCGATTCTCGGCATTTGTTACGGACACCAGCTGCTTGCCTATGCACTTGGCGGGGAGGTTGGAGATAATCCCAAAGGAAAGGAATATGGGACCGTTGACGTGTATAGAACGGAAGATTCTGCAGGAGACAGGCTCCTGGGAGAATCTGAGGCTTCTCTGAAGGCACAGGTGAGCCATTCCCAAACGGTGTTGAGTCTTCCGCCCGGGGCAACCAGACTCGCGTACAGTGCCCTCGACGCAAATCAGGTGTTCGTGTGTGGAGGCAGGGTCTGGGGGCTCCAGTTTCATCCCGAATTCGATGCGGATATCATGCGCGCGTATGTTCAATACAGCCGGGATAAACTCATCATGGAAAAAAAGGATCCCGACAAAATAATGATGAAGTGCACGGAGACCCCGGAAAGTTCAAGCATCCTGAGGAGATTTGCCGATTTGCTCGATGAATGGAAAGAGATTCATTGACAGGAATCTTTTAGCGAAAGGTTATTTGTGGGCAAGAAACTCACCTATGAAGAATTAGAACGCCGGGTGCAGGAACTGGAAGAACAGCTTGCGAACCAAAAGAAGGTGGAAGAGGCCTTCTTGCGGACCCGGAGAAGACTCAATACGGTCTTTGATTTTGTTCCGTATCCTCTTGCTGTTCTCAGCCTTGATCAGAGAGTCCGCTACCTCAATTCCGGATTCATACGCCTTTTCGGTTGGACGTTCAAGGAAATGGAAGGAGGGAGAATCCCTTTTGTCCCGCCCGAATTAAGACATGAAGCACAGGAAGACATCAACAGGGTCATTCAGGAGAAGTCCCAGCTTCGCCGGGAGACGAAGCGGAGCACCCGTCAGGGACCGATTCTCGATGTGGTGATGCGGATAGCTTACTATGAGAGATCTGAATACGAGCAGGCCGGCCTGCTTTTGGTTTTCAGGGACATTACCGAGTTTAAGAGAATTACGGGAATCAACGAAACCATTTTGCGCATCAGCACTGCACTCCCCGAATATCCCGACCTGGAAGAACTCCTCGATTATGTTGATGGTGAAGTCAAGCGGAACCTCGATACCGAAGGATCCGTCACTATTTTGCTCGATGAGGAAAAGCAGGAACTCTTTGTCCTCGGTGCCGCTTATGATGACCGGGCTACCCAGAAGAGGGTGAAGGAAATTCGATTCAGGATGGATGAACTGGTGGCCGGCAAGGTCATAAAGACCGGAAAGCCGATCGTTGTCTCCGATACTTCCGAAGATGCCGCACTTCACCGGGAAAGAGACAGGAAGCTGGGCTATAAGACCCGAAACCTGGTCCTGGTGCCCCTCAGGAGCGGCGATCGAATCATCGGCGCCCTCTGTGCTCTTAACCGGAAGAAAGGCTCGTTTGAGCAAAGAGATATCGAACTCCTGAATACCATAGCCGGCGCCGTGGCACTGTCAGTCGAGAATGCGAGAGTGAATAACGAACTCAAAATTGCCTATAAGGAAGTGAGAAGTTTGAACCGGGCAAAGGATAAGGTGATTCACCATCTTTCCCACGAATTGAAGACCCCGGTCTCTATCCTTGGGGGTTCCCTCAAGATTCTCGAACGCACCCTTACAACCCTCCCTGATAGAGCGTGGGAACAGAATATTGAAAGGATGAGGAGAAATTTGGACCGAATTGTGGATATTCAGTATCAAGTGAGTGATATCATAGGGAACAAGCATTACCGGGCACATGACCTCCTCACTCTGCTTTTGGAAGAATGCAAGGATGAACTTGGGGTTCTGGTGGAGGAGGAGTCACGGAATGCAAACCTGGCTCAACGAATAAGGAAGAGGATTGATGATTTGTTCGGGGAGGCCCCGGAAGAGAGCGAGGAAATTCTTCTCCATGATTTTGTGCGAAAACGGTTGAGGGAACTCCAGCCATTGTTTTCCCAACGACAGGTGCGCGTGACGGAACAGATGGAGGAGGCGCCGGCCGTGCTGATCCCGCCCACCATATTGCGAAAGGTTGTCGATGGGCTGCTCAGAAACGCCATAGAGAATACCCCGGATGAAGGCAGGATCGAGCTGATCGTTCGCAAGGAAGGGAGAGGAACAAGCCTTCTGGTCCGGGACTGCGGGGTGGGAATTGTGGAAAGCGCGCAGCGCCGCATCTTCGAAGGTTTTTTTTCGACCCAGGAAACGGCCGACTACCGGACAGGCAAGCCTTTTGGCTTTAACGTGGGGGGAAAGGGGGCTGATCTTCTGCGTATGAAGATCTTCTCCGAACGGTTCAATTTTACCATAAAGATGGAATCTTCACGGTGCAGGTTCATCCCCGGAGGAGAAGATCGCTGTCCCGGCAGAACCAGTGAATGCCGGTCTTGCACCACAGGGAATGAGTGCTATGAGTCCGGGGGCACGACGTTCTCTCTCTTTTTCCCGCCCCAAAAAACGAAATAAAACACATGCGCGTACCAAGCCCTCTCACCAGTCACTTCAGAAATGGCTTCCTCCCTGAGTTCCCTCGGGGGCTTCCTGATGACAGCCTGACAGTCTACAGCCTAAACAACCTGCAGACTTACGATTTCATAATCAATGGGTCTTGATTGACAGATATGCCAGTAACTGCTCCAGAACATCCCTCAATTTCTGGAAAAACGCGGATCTTACCCGAACCCGCAGGAAAAGGTCTCCCGGTTCTCCTCCTCCCCTTCCTTCATTCCCCAGGCCTTTCAAGCGGATACGCTGGTCTGCCCGTATCCCGGGCGGGATGGTGACGATCAACTCCCTTTGTTCACTCCTGTTGAGGTACCTGAACTTCCCGCCTCGCACTGCAAGCCCGGGGGAAATGGTGACAATGTCGTGAAGGTCTCTTCCTCTTTCAGGGATTTCAATGCCCCATTTCTTTTTGAGGCCATATTTGACAAGCCTGCCCAGCACTCCTTGCAGAGCGGAAGGCTTACGGCGTCCCGGCCTGTTACCGGATGACGAGACGAACACCCGCCCGAAAGCTCCCGGTCTTCGAAATTCGAACGACCGGTATCCCGGACCGTATGCCTCGTGGAAAACATCATCGAATCCCCTGAATCCGAACGCCTTGCTGAGCTGGTCCAGGATTTCCTGGATGTCGGAACCCCTGAATATGTCTTGTTCGGAATAGGCATTCCTGAAATGATCGTAGGCGGAAGAACCATACGCGCTGTAGAGCCCGTCATATTGTCTGCGTTTTTCGGTATCGGAAAGAACGGCATACGCTTCGTTTATCTCTTTCATCCGGGAAGTGGCGGCGGGATTGTCACGATTCCGGTCGGGATGGTACTGCAGGGCCAGCTTCCGGTAGGCCTCCCTGATCTCATCCTGTCCCGCTTCTTTATGAAGGTTCAGTATTTCGTAATAATCCCTTGAACTCATACCGTCTCTCTCTTGTCAATGGAATCGTCAGAATCCTTCCGAAAAGTCTGCTCTTTTCGCCTACAAAATAATATAAGTCGCTCTCCTGCAAATCCAAGGGGTCCCCTATTCATTCTTCCAAACCGGTTTTCTCTTTTCCAGGAAGGCCTTCAATCCCTCCTGTGCGTCTGCTGTCTTCATGAGTTCATTGAGGTAGATCCCCTCGATCGCCTGAAGGGCGGGCTCAAGGTCATCCCGCAAGCCTGAGGTAACAGCCTTCTTTGTTTTCCGGAGCACCTCGGCGCTCAGCTTCAGGTAGGGCTTTACAAAAAGAACTGTCTCCGATTCCAATTCCTGATCCGGAACGACTTTGTTGACCAACCCCATCTGCCTTGCTTCGCCCGCGGATATGATTCTGCCCGAAAGAATGAGATCCAGCGCATCTTTCCTTCCTATAATCCGGGGCATGATATAGGCGGCAATCGGCGGGAAGACCCCTACCTGGATTTCCGGTTGGCCGATCTTGCTGTTTTCAGCTGCGATCGCCAGGTCGCAGAAGACGGCCAACTCGCATCCTCCTCCGAGACATGAGGAAAAGACAGAGGCCACGGTCATGACACCGAGCGCATCCATGAGGCGGAACATCCTGTGGAACGCACCGATCATCTTGGGGGCAAGGTCTCCCATATGCTCTCCCACATCCACCCCGGCGGAAAAGCACTTTCCCTTTGCGTTGAAAAGAACCACCTTGACATCCTTCTCGTCCTGCAAGGACTCAAGACAGTGGTTGATTTCCTGCATCATGGCTATATTGAGGATATTGACCGGCGGCCTGTTCAAAGTTATGGTCGCGAGGCCTTCTTCAAAACGGGTTTCGATAAATTCGTAATTCATGTTTCGTGCTCCTTTCCTCAGGGAACGATGGAGAACAGAGAGAAAAAAGGCAGGCCGAGAGCTGAAGGAACCCGGCCTGCCATGAGCAGTTGACGATGCTCAAAAATGATTATTCCTGCGGCTTGCCCAACACTTCCGCGAACATATCCATATCCCATGTCTTGCATTCGGCGATGTTCTGGCGGAATTTCAGAAAATCTATGGTATCCTTGCCGGTGATTTTCTTGGTATTGAACGCGCCGAACCCGAGGAAGGCCTCTCCGCCCATGTTGGCCGCGAGCCAATGACGGTTGTAATTCTTGGAATAATCCCAGAAGAATTTCTTCTTGGCACGCACACTGTCAATGGACTTGATGAGACAGCCGGGAAAGAGATTCGCGAAGGTCCACACGATCGTGTCCACTTCCTTGTCGAGAAGCTCGAAGTCCGCATTTGGCTGATGTTCCTTAACAAATGCCCGTGCCTCTTTCAGTTCATCCCCTTTCTTGTATTCGCCGTATACGATTTCTCCGTCTTCCACGTACCTGTCGGTAATGATCATCGGGTTCCTCACCCACTGTCCATCTACCTTCAGCACGGGGGCTACTTTGCTTATGAGAGTCTTTGCCTTCATTTTATACGCGGACCACATTTCACAGGAGATGCAATTCCACATGGCATCCTCAATCCCGAGATACCAGGGGAGGAAGTCCGATGATCCGCCGTCGGGCGCGGACCCGTGCCGAGGACCGGCCTGTCCGAAGATGGCCAGGTCAGAGGAAATGGCTATATCGCAGGCCATGCCTATCTCCTGGCCGCCGGCGACTCTCATCCCGTTTACCCGGCAGATGACAGGCTTTTTGCACGCAAGGATCGCGTCAACCATATGGTTGAAGAGCTCCATATACTGGCCGTATTCATCGGACCGTAGGCTATAGAACTCGCTGTATTCCTTTGTATTTCCCCCCGTACAGAATGAGTAGGGTCCGGTACCGGTAAAGACGGCTGCAACAATGCTCCTGTCAAGGGAGGCATTCTCAAAACCGGCTATGACCCCTTTTACCATTTCAGTGGTGTAAGAATTATACTGTTTCGGGTTATTGAGGCGGATCCAGGCTACGTAAAGACCTTCCACCACGTTGCCTTTTGGGTCCGTCAGGGGCCTTTTTTCGTAGACCACACACGGTGGCTCCGTCCCCCAGTGAACTTCCGTATGCAGCAGATGGTCTTTCTTTTCATTGTCTCTCGGCATCCATTTCAAACTCATGATTCTTTCCCTCCTTCCTGTTGTGTTTACTATTTCGCCACGGGTGATCAAAAATTTCCTGTCCCGGCGCTTCACGTCCGTTTCCGGGAGCGCTTCGTTAGAAATCAGGCGTCAGGACAATCCGTTTGGCAGGGGATCCGGCCCGGTGCACTTCTTCAAAGGTTTCCACGATAGAACTCATGGGCCGTGTCTCCACGAACGGTCCGATATCGATCTTCTTGTTCAGGACCATATCCATGACGATGGGGTAATATTCCGGCAGGCACCCCCAGGTGCCGATAATTTCCGCGTCGAAGGCCATGAGCCGCCCGATCGCATATTCCGTCTTGCTCAGGCCGAATCCCACAACGATCAATTTCCCCACAAAACCCACGAGTGCAAGGCCGATTTCCTGCCCGGCCTTAACCCCTGTTACCTCAAAAATCTTCCATCCAAAGGAGGGAAGGCCGTTCTCCTTGCAAAGGCCTCTGAATTCTTTTGAGATGGCCCTCGCATCCTTGTCAGTCGAGTTGATCACAAAATCAGCGCCGTATTTCAGGGCCCTCTCAAGTTTCTCCTGGTTCCGGGCAATACCCACTACCGTCTTCGCTCCAAGAGCCTTCGCAATCTGGCCCACATATTGACCGACTCCGCCTGTAATGCCTATGACAAGGACATTGTCGCCGGGTTGCAAATCGGCCCGCTTGGCAGCTTGATAAGGCGTGGTGCCGGCATCGGCCACCACCGCGAGGTGCGAGAGGGGAAATTCTCCCCGCTCCTTCACTTCGCAGAGATCTATGCTGGGAACAGGGATATGACTGGAGAATCCGCCGTAGATTCCCAGGCTGTTTCCCGGCATTTTCTGGTCCAGGCACCGATTTCCCCGCCCTGTCTTGCAGAGAATACATTGACGGCACGGCATCACCGCCGGAATAATGACCTCCTTTCCTACCCACGTCTCATCTCCGGCCACAACGGTTCCCGCAATCTCATGACCCAAGGTCAAAGGGGGTTTGGAGACCGTCGGGACTCCATCATAAAAATACCCGAGGTCCGTGTGGCAGACACCGCATCCGGCCACCTCCACCAGGACCTCTCCGGGTCCCCGTGCAGGAACAGGAAGTTCTGCCTTTTCAATTCTCCCGGGGATTACCTCTCCTGTTTCTCTATCGCGTACAGTCGGTTGAACCATTTGCCATGTCAGGATTTTGTCCGGTATTGCTGCCATTTTTTTTGCCTCCTTGTTATTCTTCTCAAATGGTTGAGAGTCGTCCAGTGGTGAAAGATTCGATCCGTGACCCAATTTTTCAGATCATGCCGTAGCCGCCGTCTACGCAAAGGAGCTGGCCGGTGATGTAGTTGCTGGCGTCCGACGCCAAAAAAACAAAGGCTGGAGAGATATCTTCCGGTTCAGCAAAGCGCTTGAGCAGGATCCTGTTCATATAAATTTCCTTGAGCTTTTCGTCCGTCCTGATCTTCTCGGTCATGTCGGTCGCCACGATACCCAGGGAGATGACATTGACGCACACGTTGTATCTGGCAAGTTCCCTGGCCATGGACTTGGTCATGCTGATGATGCCGCCCTTAGCCGCGCTGTAATTGATCTGGCCGACAGTGCCCACAAGACCGGCCACTGACGTGACGTTGATGATCTTGCCGGTCTGTTGTCCTTTCATGTGGTTCCCGGCAGCCTGGGCGCAGAGAAATGCCCCTTTCATGTGAATATCGACCACCTGATCCCATTGTTCTTCGGTCATCTTGAGCATGAGCGCGGGGCGTGTGAAACCTGCGTTATTTACCAGAACATCTATTTTGCCGAAGGTATCCAGGGCTTGTCCGAAGAGGCGTTCAACATCATCCTTCTGTGCCACATCCGCCTTTACAGCGATTGCCTGGCGACCCATACGCGTAATGATGCCAACGACCTCGTCTGCCGCATTCTGATTCGATGTGTAATTAACGACCACGTTGGCGCCTTCAGCAGCAAAACCAAGAGCAACAGCCCTTCCTACTCCCCGGCTGCTTCCTGTCACAACAGCAATTTTATCTGCCAAATCCATGGAACTCCCTTTCCGCACCTGGCTCGAACTGATTTGTTCTATCGAGATGGTATGTTTCTTCGATTGGATAAAGTGATTACATTATGACTACAATATAATTATATTGTGGACTTTAGAAAAATTTCACAAGAGTGTCAAGCAAAATCGAAATGCGAGAAATCGGGTTGAAAAAAATGGTGTCTCTGCTACTATTGTACGCAAGGTACCTGCAATACCATAGGTGGTGGAGGGCTTTTTCCCCTCCAGACAAGAGAACCCGGGATGCACGAATTGAGGCTGATGAAAATCGTGCCTGCTTTTTTTACGATACTCAACCGAGGGAGAGAATGCACGTGAATAAATCTTTTTTTCCACTCCTCTTGGTCCTGCTGTTCTTCGTTTTTTCCTGCGCCGGACCGAGGGACCATGTTGTATGGGCGCCACCGCCAGGAAAGAAGACAACCGTCGTATCACCTAAAAAAAAAGGTGCGAGTTTCAAGCCCTATATCATTAACGGAGAACGGTACTATCCACTTCCTGATTGCCTTGGTTTTGTTCAGACAGGAGAAGCCTCATGGTATGGGAGCGATTTTCACGGAAAACCCACGGCCAGTGGAACCGCATATAATATGTACGAAAGGACCGCGGCACACAAAACACTGCCGCTCGGGACCTATGTGCAGGTCCGCAACCTGGAAAATGGGAGGCAGACGGTCGTAAGAATAAATGACCGCGGCCCTTTTATAAAGGGAAGGGTGATCGACCTTTCCTATGCGGCCGCCAAGGATATTGACTTGATCGGACCTGGTATTGCACGGGTGCGGATAGAAGCCTTGGGGAGACAAGTTGGAGAACATGATTCGAAATTCGGCAAAGAGGCGGTAGTTGAAGCAAGAGATCTAGCAAGAGGAAATTTCACGGTGCAGGTGGGCGCATTTCGCGAGAGAGAGAACGCTTTGAGGCTGGCAAATCGGTTGAAAGTATTATTTGACTATGTTCATATTACTGTCTTTCAAACACCTGACGGCATCTCCGTCTACCGGTTAAGGGTGTCGAAATCCCCTACCTTGCAGGAGGCAGGGAAGATGGAAAAAAAACTGGAGGATATGGGGTTCGAAGAGGCTTTTATTGTCAGTCTTTAGGGCCTTGGTTCACTTTGTTTCTCAACACGCCGGAAGTCTTGAAAACTACTACTCTTCTGGCCCTCAGTTGGAGATCCTCCGTGGTCTGGGGGTTCCTTCCTCTCCGAGCTGATTTTTCCTTCACCACGAACTTACCAAAACCACTGACCAGGAGGTCTTCTCCCTGCTCCAAAGTCTGTTTCATGATCTCAAAAAGCGTCTCGACGACAAGCCTGGAACGATTTTTGCTCAGTCCAACCTGATGATAAATGCTGCTGATAATCTTTTCTTTCGTCAGGGCCACTTTTCATCCTCCTCGTCTGGTGCTTTCAGCGATAATACTTATTAATTTCAGTCTTTTGACCTTGCACTATTGCTCATGGCAAAAGAAGTGTCAAGTATTTTTTGCAAAATTGAATTTTTCTTTGAGTCTCCTATCCACGATTTCCGGCACAAGCCCGCTGGTGTCGCCACCCAGGCTCGCAGCCTCTTTGATAATCGTGGAACTGATGTAAAACCACTTGTAATCGGTCATGAGAAAAATGGACTGTATTTCCCTGTTCAACTTTCTATTCATAAGTGCCATCTGAAATTCATACTCGAAATCGGAAAGTGCTCTCAACCCCCGCAGAATTACATTAGCCCTCTTTTGGACCGCATAGTCCACCAAGAGCCCGTCAAAGGTGTCTATCTCCACGTTGGATGCGCCGTTGAGGCTTTCGGTTATCATGTCTATTCGCTCTTTTATGGTAAAGAGAGGTTTTTTTTGAGGATTATTTAGAATGGCGATGATCAATTTATCAAATATGGTTGATGCACGATTTACAATACTGAGATGGCCGTTTGTAATCGGATCAAAAGTCCCTGGATAAATAGCAGATTTCCCGTTCATTCCGAAACCTCGTATGTATAGATAGTAATTTTTGTGTCACCGTACATCCGTGCATCACTCATGACAAATGGGTTCATCGATGAAGGAAGGATTTCGTTTTTTGAACATTCAGCAACCAGCAAGGCCCCGGAAGAGAGATGGAGAAACCTTGCCAGACGCCCGGCCGCCAGCGGTATCAGGTTCTGCCGATACGGCGGATCCATAAACACGAGGTGGAATGAATCCTTTCCGTACGGATATCTCCCCGGGGGCGCTCTGCGCAAATCCCTCCTCATAATCTTGCTGCAATGGGCGAATCCACACCTTTCGATGTTCTTTCTGAGGAGTTCCAGAGCATGAGGCGAATAATCCACGAACAGGGCTTCCGAAGCCCCCCTGCTCAAGGCCTCCAGCCCCAGGCTCCCTGTGCCCGCAAACAGATCGAGGACCCGCTTTCCGTCCAATTGGTGCCCTATCAGATCGAAAATGGCCTCCCTGACCCGGTCTGAGGTCGGTCTGATGGCGTAGCCTTTCACGGCTGCAAGAAGCCTTCCCCTGACCTCACCGCCGGTGATTTTCATAAAGTCTACCGGGAGGCACCGTCTTCTTTTGTGTTGGGAGATTCCTTTTTCACCGAAGGCATAGATTCATTCGCGGCCTCCTTCAGTGCGGCACGTTTGGCCCGTAAGCGGTACATGGTGATAACGGGACCCGAGAGGGCATAGGCAGCCAGGACAAAAAAGAGCATAACTCTCGGCTTATACGCAATAACCAGGGCAACCAATATAATTGAAACAAGAACATTGAATGATTTTCTATGCTTGAACTCCAGCCCTTTAAAACTGGGGTACTGGACGGTGCTTACCATCAGGAATGAAAGGACATAAATGAGAAGGATGATCAGAATGTGTTTCGATCCTTCCGGAATATCTCCCAGCGCGGACGCAAAAAGGACGAGAGAGGCTATAAGGCTCGCCGCTCCGGGGATCGGGAGGCCTTTGAAGTAGTTCGCCTCAACCGTGTCTTTCTGGGCATTGAAACGTGCCAGGCGAAGAGCGCCGCAGATGACATACATGAATGATGCCAACCATCCCAGCCTTCCAAAAGGTTTCAAGGCCCACAGGAAAGCCAAAACTCCAGGGGCGACCCCAAAGGCCACTAGATCGGAAAGGGAGTCGTATTCAGAACCAAAGACGCTTGATGTCCGGGTGAAGCGGGCTATCCTTCCATCCAGAGCGTCAAAGACGCACGCGATGAGGATCGCTGTGGCGGCAAGCGGGAATTTACCCTGTATCGCCGCAATGATGGCATAAAATCCGCCGAAGAGACTGGCAGAGGTAAAGAGGTTCGGCAGGACATAGATGCCCTTTCTCCTGCTGTTTCGTGGTCGTTTCTTTCGTTTTCGTCTCATGATACGTATCCAATGATGGTTTGGCCCGCCTTCACCCGTTGCCCGGCCTGGACGATGACCTCGGCATCTTCCGGAAGAAAGACATCAAGCCGGGATCCAAATCGGATGAGACCAAACCGCTGGCCTGTTTGTACCCGGTCGCCTTCCTTTGCCCAACAGACAATCCTTCTGGCAATGAGTCCCGCGATCTGCCTCACTACGATTCGCCTTTCATTCATGGTTTCCAGAACGATGCTGTTCCGTTCATTCTGCTCCGATGCCTTGTCAAGGTTCGCGGAAAAAAATTTGCCGGGATGGTAATCGATTCCTTGGATGATCCCGGTGATTGGGATACGATTGACATGGACATTGAAAAGACTCATGAAGACGCTGATACGGACGGCGGGTCCTTCCAGCGGATTTTCTTTTCCTTCCAACCGCTGAATTCTGATGACCCGGCCGTCAGCCGGGGTCACCACCGCGTTGGGAGTACAGGAACAGGTGCGGTGAGGGTCTCTGAAAAAGAACACGATAAAAATGGCTAAACATCCTGAAAGGACGGCTAGAATAAAGAATCCGATACCATAGAAAAAAATGGTTAGAATCGTTGCTATCAGGATAAATGGGAGCCCCTCCAGGGCAAATGGCCAATTATTATTCACGCGCGAAGAATCCATGAGAAATCGGGAATAGCCGGTTGATTCAGTTTCGGAGTCTCCTGCAACCAACAGCAACCTTGGGAGACCGGTTTCATACGGAAAACATAGTATGATTCATATATGCTTGTCAATTTCTAACTTGTTTCCATCCATAAACGGCTATTTTTCACAATCTCATCGTCAATCTGCGGGATCACTTGTGCGACGTACTAACGTACGTCTCCGCGTAATCCCTTGATTTTCTAGACCTTGTAAAGATATCTCATTTCTGGATTGGAAACCAATTAGTGCCCAAATTCTATTTGCGGATGGGCACTAACTTCCTGGGTCAATGGGCTGCAGGTGTGTCAATGCTTCGTAGTCCGCGTCAACAGGGGATAGGGATTCGGGCGAATGTCAGGCGGACGAAAATAGAGAGGGGTGGTCCCATTTAAATCATCTGTCTCACCGTGTTTCAGGCGTTCACTGCCCAGCCTGGCTATTGCCGCTGCCCCGACATGCCACTTGTCGGCCGGGGCGAGAGTGGCCTTCGATTTCAGGTACCCACGCAGGATTGGGGCCTGTTTCCTGAAATTATTCCCGATTATGACGGCGGAGCCGGCAAAAATCTCGGACAGGTCTTCGAACTTTACACACCTGTCTTCCATAATCCTGTTCATTTTGTTCTGTTGCGCATCCCATTGGAATAAGGCGGTGAATATCTCGCCCCTCCTGGAATCAACGACGGGAATGACGGGAAACGAGGAGAAAGGGAGCTGATGAGCTAGGGCTTCAAGGGTTGATACGGCGATCAAGGGGATGCCAAGCCCATGACAGACTCCCTTGGCCGTCGAAAGACCCACGCGAAGGCCGGTAAAACTGCCAGGGCCCGCAGCCACGGCTACGGCCCGCAGGTCGCTCAGGTTTCCCTGAGATGTATTCAGCAGAAAAACAATAGCAGGAAAAAGTTCCCCGAAGCGCCTTCGGGAGGCGGAAAAGAGACACTCAGCCGCCAGGTCTCCATCCATTCTCATTATTGCAAGGCTGAACTGGGGCGTGGATGTATTAATTGCTAGAATCATGTGACGCTATTTAAACAGCCTGGTTATGTCATTGAAAAGGACGACAATCATAAGCATTATCAACAGGAAGAGCCCGGCCTTTTGAGCGAGGTCCCTCTTTTTAAGGCTCACGGGTTTTCCGATAATCAGTTCGATGAGGAGAAAAACAAGAAAACCTCCGTCGAGAATAGGAACAGGGAGTAGGTTGAGGATTCCCAGGTTTACGCTGATGACAGCCATAAAGGGAATCAGATAGAGAAAGCTTTCGTGGGCGAGTTCGCCGGTCATTTGACCAATGAGGATCGGACCGCCGATGGTCTTGATCGGAATGACTCTCTCGAACAATTTAACAACGGTCAGGCACGTGAGCCAGATTATTTCCCAGGTCCTCTGCGCGGCCTCTACTATTGCGCTGCCGGTTGTAAGTGCGATGGTCTTGAATTTTCCCGAGGCAACAATGCCGATGAGGGCGGTCCGTATTTTCTCCCCGAAGATGTTCTTGGAGACGCTTTCCTCAGGGATCACCGTGAAGGTGAGCAGGTACTGGTCTCTCCGAATAACCATGCTCACGGATTGGCCGGCGCGATTGTGAACGGCCTCCTTTATGTCGTCCCAGGACCTGACTCGAGTACCGTCTACCGACACGATGAGATCCCCCTTTTTCAGTCCTGCGACCTCTGCCGGGGAATGTTCCCGAACCTGTCCGATCTCCGGGTCCATAACCTGCTTTCCAACAGCCACATAGAACAGGGAAAAGACGATTAATGCCAAAAGGAGGTTGAACATGGGACCTGCAGTAACGATAGCCATTCTCTTGAGCACATGCTGATGACCGAAAGATCGTTCCTCTTCTTCCGGGGTGAGGGGCTCCGTTTCATCGTCGCTCTCACCGAGCATTTTGACATATCCGCCGAGTGGTATCACGGAGATGAGATATTCAGTGTCTCCAATCTTCTTGCCCACAATCTTTTTTCCGAACCCGAGAGAGAACTTCAGGACCTTCACCCCAAAACATTTTGCCACAAGGAAGTGTCCCAGCTCATGGAAGAAAATGAGAATTCCCAATATCACGAGGAACGGCAGGAGATAGTAAGAAATAAAGCTCATAAGAACTCCGTTACTTTTCAACCAATTGATACTGCCTTTGAAAGTGTTATGGCAATTTCGGGTTGATAGTAGTCAATGTCAAATTACAAAATCCAAATGTCGAATCAATGACCAATTCCAGCGGAAACATTACCCTACGTACCGTTCAGTCAAAATAGCCTTTGCCGTTTTCCGGGCCCATGCGTCCGCTTCCATCACCTGTTCAATGCTTTCCCCTGGCGAACAGGTGTGTTTTTCAATTGTCCGCTCGATGACATCCGGGATAGCCAGAAACCCGATCTTTTTCGCCAGGAAGGCGGAAACGGCCAGTTCATTTGCGCCGTTGAGGACCGCCGGCAGGGTCCCTCCCACGGAGGCTGCCTCGAGGGCGAGGGAGAGACACCTGAATTTATCGAGGTCCGGTTCTTCAAAAGTGAGCATCCCCACCGATCCAAGATCGAGCGGAAGGAGGGTATTCTCAAGATGCCTGGGATAGGAGAGGGCATAGGCTATGGGTATTTTCATATCCGGCACTCCCAGTTGAGCAATGGTAGATCCATCTCTGTATTCAACCATGGAGTGCACGATGCTCTGGGGATGCACCAGGATATGGATCTGTTCCATTTCAAGGTTGAAGAGCCATTTCGCCTCAATCGCTTCAAGCCCTTTATTCATTAACGTGGCAGAGTCAATAGTAATCTTGGGACCCATGAGCCAGTTGGGATGATTGAGAGCATCCTCCGGCGTCACCTGTGCCATTTGATCGAGGGAGAGGTTCCTGAATGGCCCTCCCGAAGCGGTGAGGATGACTCTCCTGACATCCCTGATAGGATGCCCTTGGAGAGATTGGAATATGGCACTGTGTTCACTATCGATGGGGAGAAGCAGCACATCCCTTCTTTTCGCCTCCGCCATGACCAATTCCCCGGCCATGACCATGGTCTCTTTATTGGCCAAGGCCACATTTTTTCCTGCCTGGATCGCCGAGAACGTGGGAAGAAGACCCGCCGCACCCACCACCGCTGAGATGACCGTATCAGCCTCTTCAAAGGCAGCCAGTTCCATAAGGCCTTCATTGCCCCAAAGGAGCAGGAAGTTTTTCTTGTCCGGAAAGTACTCGCGGAGGCGATGAGCGGTCTCCCGGTCTCGGACTGCCACCGCGTGCGGGTGAAATCGCTCGATCTGTCTCGCTAGCCGCTCTATATTTCTCCCTGCCCCGAGTCCGACAACTCTGTATTCTTCCGGGTACATTTCAATGACCTTGAGTGAGTTGACCCCAATGGACCCGGTGGATCCCAGTATGGTAACATTCTTCATAAGGTTTCACTCATGCTGCAGCCTAAATGCCTAACCTGGATAAACCCACCGGAGGCGGGCAACCCGGAAATAACCAAATGTCAAAGCTCAAATGTCAAATGAAATCCCAATGCCTCAATGACAAAACAGATGCTGCTCTCCTGTCTGCTGCAGGCAGGGGCCGCCCGCACCCCCCCAGCAATGCATATTCTGGGCAATTTGGTCATTTGATATTTGACATTGAATTGGCATTTGGATTTTGAAATTTGGCATTAAAAAGGGTTCCACAAAAGAATTTCTGTCCTATTTGGTTCGAATCTATTTCATAAGGTACTTCAGTCTATCTACCTGATCATTACGACAAAAGACAAGTACCAATAGAGGACCGGTATGCCGAAGAGCAGTCCGTCAATTCTGTCGAGGAGTCCGCCATGCCCTGGAAGGATTCGGCCCGAATCCTTTTGGGCATGATTCCTCTTGAGCATGGATTCGGCAAGATCTCCAAACTGCCCTGCGATACAAATGCCTCCGGCGAGAAACAACATTCGAACGATAGGCTGGCCGAGAGGGAACAGCCGGGAAAAGAAAGCCGCCGCGAAGACACTGCTGAGCAGGCCGCCCACCGCTCCTTCCCACGTTTTTCCCGGACTGAGTCTTTTGCAGAGCTTGTGAGAACCGAAAAGCCTGCCGAAATAGAACGCGCCCATATCACTTGAGAAGATAACAGTCAGGAGAAAAAAAATCCAGAATTTCCCGCCGGGAAAGCGGTCTATCAAGAGGAAAAGAGAAAGCGGCAGAGTAATATAGATCGTGCCCAGCAATGCCTTAGCCAACAGCCCGGTGTTTTCAGCGGTGATGGATCGATGGGAAAACACAAACAGGATCATGGCAAAAATGACAAGAAAGGGAACAAAGCCAAACGCGAGATAGAATTCTCTGAGTCCAAGGAGGAAAAAAAGGACGCTCGTGACCGCTGAAATGGACCAGTTCATGACCGGCGAGAGTTCCGGGCTTGTCATCCGATAGAATTCCAGGAGTCCGCCGAAAGACACCAGCCAGACAAGGGTATAAAACATCCACCTTGGCGCGAAACCAATGAGTAAAACAAGTATAGGCACGGCAATAATGCCGGTAATCCATCGCTTCAAGTGCATTTTATAGATCTAGCGTCGCTTTTTTAGAAAATTATGCTTTCTGCTCCATGTAATCGGCTGTGGCGCCGAAGCGTCGCTCCCGATTTTCATAATCTTCTATGGCCCGCAGGAATTCCTCTTTTCTGAAATCAGGCCACAGGGTCGGCGTAACGTAAAACTCTGTGTAGGCAATTTGCCATAAAAGGAAATTACTGACCCGATATTCTCCACTTGTCCGGATAAGCAGATCCGGATCAGGCATGGCGGACGTATATAACGAGCGAGAGACCGTCTGTTCGGTAATCTGGTCGAGGGAAATGTCGCCCTGTTCCAGGCGCAAGGCCAGGGAACGAAAAGCGTCCAAAATTTCCTGCCTCCCGCCATAACTCAGGGCCAGTGTCAAGACCATATCGCGATTTCCGGCGGTTCGTTCCATAGTCCTGGCCAGCGTCTGCCTCGTGCTCGCGTCGAGTTTTGTGATTCTCCCGATTGCTTGCAGACGGATGCCGTTTTCAAGCATTTCGTCAAGTTCGCTCTTGAGAAACCGTCTCAAAAGTCTCATCAGCGTTCGGATTTCGAATTTGGAACGTTTCCAGTTCTCTTCTGAAAAGGCATAAAGGGTCAGCCAGTGAATGCCCAGCTCACGGCTGGCCCGGACGATCTCCCTTACAGATTCCGCGCCCGTCTGATGTCCGCGCACCCTGTCCATGCCCCGCTGTTCGGCCCACCTGCCATTCCCATCCATGATAATGGCGACATGTTCCGGAAGTTTCTTTGGATCAAGCAATTTTATTTCTTCAGATATGTTGAGTGCCATATATGATGCCTGTCCGGGCACAGGAGAAAATCCCTGATCGGCCTTGCGAGTGATGAATGAAGACGGTGAGCAGTCAGCAAGTGCGTTTGAGGCTGGGCCTTAGAATTCGAGTATTTCCTTTTCCTTTTCTTTGGTAACGGTATCTATTTTTTCAATAAATTCATCTGTAATCTCTTGAACCTCATCCTGGGCCTTGAAGGAATCATCCTCGGACATTTCCTTGTCATTTTTCAACTGTTTGAACATTTCATTTGCGTCACGCCGGTGATTTCGGATAGTGACCTTGCTCTCTTCGGCCATCTTTTTGGCCAGCTTTGCCAGTTCCTTCCGGCGCTCCTCGGTAAGGGGAGGGATGGATATTCGTATCAGTTTGCCGTCATTCATGGGTGTCAGGCCCAGTTCGGATTTGAGAATGCTTTTTTCTATTTCGCCGATAATGGACTGATCCCACGGTTGAATGGTAAGAAGGCGCGGCTCCGGGGCGGACAGGGAAGCAACCTGCTCAAGGGGCATCTGTGTATCATAGCAATCAACCTTGATTCCATCCAGGAGGGCGGTAGATGCGCGGCCTGTCCTGATTTTTTTGAAATCCCGCCCGATTGCTTCGACCGTTTTGGCCATTTTTTGTCGTAGTTCCGCAAGTATTTCCTCTTTCATCGTTCTTCTCCTGTAACAAGGGTACCCACGTCTTCCCCGGCGATAACGCGCAGGATATTCCCCTTTGTCTTCAGGTTGAAAACCCTGATGGGCAGATTTTGGTCCATTGCCAAAGAAACAGCGGTCAAGTCCATAACCTTCAGGTTTTTCTCCAACACTTCCCTATAGTTCAGCCTGGAAAATCGCTGGGCGTTGGGATTTATTTCAGGATCGGAATCGAAAACTCCCTCCACTTTTGTGGCCTTCAACAAGATATCCGCATCTATTTCCATGGCCCTCAGGGCCGCAGCGGTATCCGTGGTAAAATAGGGATTTCCGGTACCGGCCCCAAAAACAACAACGCGATTCTTGTTCAGGTGGCTAAGGGCTCTCCCACGAATGTACGGCTCGGCAACCTTGATCATGTCGATAGCCGTCATGACTCTTGTCTCGGCTTCCAGACGGTCCAGGATCTCTCCAAGGGCCAGGGCGTTGATTATGGTGGCCAGCATACCCATGTAATCAGCCCGCACCCTTCCGACACCATAGGCCGAGGACTCAAGACCTCGAAAAATATTGCCTCCTCCGACGACGATTGCGATTTGGATCCCTTTCTCATGGACGGATGCAATTTCTTCGCCAACAGACCGCAGCACAGAAGGGTCAATGCCGTAGGCATGATCCCCCATGAGGGCCTCTCCGCTCAGTTTGAGCAAAACACGGCTGAATGGCGGCGAGGTTCTATGCATCCTCCTCTCCAAGCTGGAAACGGGCGAACCGCCTTATCACAATGTTTTCTCCCGTCTTCGCCATCATTTCATTGGCCAGATCCTGCACCGTGATATCCGGATTTTTCACAAAGGGCTGCTCAACGAGGCATGCTTCGCTGTAAAACTTCTTCAACTTCCCTTCAACAATCTTTTCGATCACATTTTCGGGTTTGCCGGTTTCACGCGCCTGTGAGGCATAGATCTCCTTTTCTGTTTGAACGATTGCATCGGGGACTCCTTCCCGGTCAACCGCAATGGGGCTTGTCGCTGCAATCTGCATGGCCAGGTCCCTGACAAAATTCGTAAAGTCTTCCGTCTTTCCGGTGAAATCGGTTTCGCAGTTCACCTCTACAAGCACGCCGATTTTTCCTCCTCCGTGGATGTAGGACTGTACCTGGCCCTGGGAGGTGGTTCGACCGCTCCGTTTCTTGGCTGTGGCAATGCCTTTTTTCCTCAAATATTCGATCGCTTTCTGGATATCGCCCGCGCATTCCGAGAGGGCCTCCTTGCAATCCATGACTCCAACGGCGGTTTTGTCTCTCAAATCCTTAATAAGTGTTGCAGTTATTTCCAAAGTCTGATTCCTCCGTAAAGGTATTCCCAGCCCCGACCGGAGCAGGGTATAAGTCCGAGTGCCCGATCCATTGCTCGGTCTTTAAATGGCGTTTAACTGAAGCAGGATACACACGTTATTCCGAGGCTGCCTCGACCGGTTCTGGTGCTTCTCGAGGCGCTTCATGTTTCTTGGAAACAACGATCACCTCGGGTCCTTCTGCGTCACCTTCACCTCTGGCCTGGACTTCCGGTTCCGCTTCTTCCCTTTGTTGCTGAAGCTCTGCTTCAGCTCGCAATCTTTCCTCGGCCAGATTGTGTCCTTCAATGCAGGCATCAGCAATCTTTGAACAGATCAGGCGTATGGCGCGGATAGCGTCATCATTTCCGGGTATGATGAAATCGATTTCATCCGGATCACAATTTGTGTCGGCTATGGCAACGACCGGGATACCCAGTTTTCTCGCTTCCTTCACGGCGATTCTCTCTCTCTTGGGATCGACCACGAAGACAGCCCCGGGCAGTTCGTCCATATTCTTGATGCCTCCAAGGGTCTTTTCGAGCTTTCCGAGTTCCCTTTCAATTTTCAGGGCTTCCTTTTTGGTATAGCGGTTTATGGTTCCGTCGTTCTTCATGGCCTCAAGTTCCTTAAGCCGGGTCACACTCTTTTGGATAGTCTGAAAATTGGTCAGGGTTCCGCCCAGCCATCTGTTTACCATATAGAACATGCCACATCGTTCACTCTCTTCCACAATGGAATCGTGAGCCTGTTTTTTCGTGCCCACATACAGAACCGAATAACCGTCGGCAACGATTCTGGCTACGAAGTCATATGCGGTTTTGAAAAGCCTGACTGTCTTTTGAAGGTCAATGATATGGATGCCGTTCCTGGCCCCGAATATGTATGGTTTCATTTTCGGGTTCCATCGCCTGGTTTGATGTCCGAAGTGGACGCCTGATTCCAGGAGCTGTTTCATATTGATTGCCAGCATAATTTCCTCCTTTTTCTGGGAGATATGGGAATATCCCCCTCCCTCAGTTTTTCCTCGATCCAGATGAAATAAGACCCTCACAGGCACAGGGCACCGGGGCTGTCTGGATCTGCGAAGTTTTTTTTGCGCTCATGTCGGTATCGTGCCGCAAGTGAGCCCCTCAGAAGAGCCGTTTTTTCCTGAAGGCGGTTCGTCGCGGAACGGGGCCTTGAGCTTTCCGCGCAAAACTGTTATATTCCTTCAAAAAGGTCTCTGGAAGGCGTTTCAGCAGCGGTGGCGCAAACAACGTAAATAGATATGTTTAGCACCAAAGAGACCATTGTGCAAGAAAAAAGCAGATATTTTCGTGCGGGAAAGATCTGCTGAAAGCAGGTGAAACACATGAGTGAAGACACCAAGAAGGACATTAGGCGCGCCCTGGATCGTGCTGAACGGGGTATCACCCGATCGGTCATTCGCTGGAAATACCGGAAGGAGGGCAGGCCCATGCCTCCCGATGATACCCTGGAGGGGCAATCGAGGCAGGTGGTGGACGAGGCCCACAGGATTATCACCAGCAGAAGCAAGAACGTGTGGAGTGAACTCAAGAACATCTATGGAAAACAAAAAGGAAAAAAGGGGGACAAAGAAGGTTGAAGAACAGTGACACCCTTCGAGAGATACGGTTTGCGCTCGACCGTTCCGAGCAGGCAAGGCTCTCTCCCCTCGCATGCCTCAGTGCTGAGGCGGTAAGAATGAAAGATGAGCCGGCCGTGAGCATCGGTCACCGGCAAAACTTCTCCATCGATGCGGACCGCATCCTTCATTCACTCGCCTACTCACGCTACATAGACAAGACTCAGGTTTTCTATCTCATCAAAAACGACCACATTACACACCGGGTGTTACACGTTCAGCTCGTCTCGAAAATTGGCCGTACCGTAGGTCGCCTGCTGAGACTGAACGAAGACCTCATTGAGGCTATCGCATTGGGCCATGACATTGGCCATTCCCCTTTCGGGCATGACGGCGAGAAATTTCTCTCCCTTCTCTGCGAACGGCACAATATCGGGCCGTTTCTCCATAATATTCAAGGAGTAAGATTCCTTCAGGAAATTGAAAGGAAGGGCAGGGGATGGAATTTGTCACTGCAGGTCCTCGATGGAATTTTTTGCCATGACGGTGAAATTCATTCGCAGGCCCTTAAACCGAGAAGAGAGAAGACTTTTGAAATTCTAGTCCGGGAAATGGCCAGGAAATCGGCGGAACCGCTGTGCGACATATGGCCCATGAGCCTGGAGGGCTGTGTGGTGAGAATGGCAGACAGCATCAGTTATGTGGGCCGGGACATAGAAGACGCCATTCGCCTTGGCCTGATCCGCCGAAATGATCTTCCTCAGAGTTGCACAGAGGTCCTGGGAGACTCTAATGGGACCATCGTCTACCGACTGGTGGAAGATCTGGTGGCCAGCAGCCTTGACAAACCGTATCTCTGCTTCAGTGAGACGGTGGGTGAATCCCTGCGGCAGCTGAAAGATTTCAACCAGGAAAATATTTATCGGAATCCAAAGGTAAAGGCTCAGACCCGGAAAATCCGGCTCATGTTCGAACTGCTTTTTGACACATATCTCAGTGATCTTGAGAAGGGTATTGAGTCGTCGGACATATATCGGGAGTTTCTGGAGGGGATGTCTCCCGACTATAAAGGCAAAACACCTGCTGCAGGCATAGTGCGTGATTTTATTGCCGGCATGACCGACGAGTATTTCCTGGAACAATGCCGAAAAAACCTCATCCCGCAGGTGAGAACCAGACGTTTTTTGAACACGGAGATTGACGGCGACGAGTGATGAGGTTCCAGCGAGACGTGTCATGAAATAGAGGTTGACAAAAACGCGTTGAATAAGTAAAGGGTATAGGCGCGATTATATACAGATTTTTTCAGGCAGAAGATGCTTCCGGAGGGATGGCGACACCATTTTTCAACGGGGTCGGTACTTGTCTATTTCCGGAAGACACCCAGGATTTCTTGCTCGGCATATCCAACCGATTGCATCCCACATCTAGAAACGTACGGTTCATTGTTTGGCATTTAGCGAAAATGGAGGCCAGATCATATGGTGCAAGTGGGGGAGGTGAAAGAGGGCGATACTCTTTTAAGGCTCGAAAATATCCACATGTATTTCGGCAAAGTGGCCGCACTGGTCGGCGTCAGCCTCGAAGTGAAAAAAGGAGAGATCCATTCCATCATCGGACCGAACGGCGCAGGAAAAACGGTCATGATGAATTGCATCAATGGGCTTTACAGACCGCAACAGGGGAATCTCTACTACAAGGGCGCCCAGATTAACCACCTGAGACCCTTTCATCGCGCGGAACTCGGCATTTCCCGGACCTTTCAGAAGATCGAATTGTTCGGGGGGATGACAGTGCTCGATAACATCCGGCTCGGCAGGCATATACACCTCAAGTCAGGCATCCTGAGCGGTTCCATGTACGTGGGGAAGACGAAACGGGAAGAACTTGAGTCCAGGAAGTTCATTGAGGAAGAAATCATCGATCTCCTTGAAATAGAAAGCATACGAGACAAGACCGTCCACATGCTCCCGTATGGACTGCAAAAGAGAGTCGAACTGGGAAGGGCCCTGGCATTGAACCCTGAGCTGCTTCTCCTTGATGAGCCCCTGGCAGGCCTCAATCTGGAAGAAGTGGAAGACATGGCCCGTTTCATTCTGGATATAAATGCGGAGCCGCGCTGGAAGGTGACCTGCATCCTGGTTGAGCATGATATGGGGGTGGTCATGGACATCTCAAACAGTGTGTTTGTATTGAATTTCGGGAACAAGATTACGGACGGACCACCGGAGGAGGTCCAGAAGAATCCTGATGTTATCAAGGCTTACCTGGGCGAAGAGGACCTGTATTCCACAAGGAGGTAGTAAACCATATGAGCAGTCCTGGCACGGAGATCACAAAGGACCTCACTATACCTAAGTTGTTCTCAAGGCAATGCAAGAGGTATGGGACAACAAAGGTGGCCATGCGTGAAAAGGAATTCGGTATCTGGTGCCCATTTACCTGGCAGGATTACTATGACAAGGTCAAATACCTGTGTTTGGGAATGATCAGCCTGGGTCTGGAGCCCGGAGACAAGGTCGCCATGATCGGTGATAACAGGCCCGAAGGGCTCTGGGCCGAGATGGCGGCTCTGTGCGCCGGCGGGGTCGGGGTGTGGCTCTTCCAGGACTGTATGATGGAGGAGGTCAAATATATTATAGACCATTCCGATGCGAAATTCTTTGTGGGGGAGACCCAGGAAGAGGTGGATAAAGCCCTCGCGATCAAGGATGAGTGCCCGAAAATGAAATGGATTATCTGGGATGATCCGAAGGGCATGCGCAATTATCATCAGGACTTTTTGATGAGCATCAAGAAGGTCCAGGAGCTTGGTCGGGAGTTGGCGGAAAAGGATCCTGACCTTTTTGAAAAACGAATCCGCGAGGGCCACGGCGACGATATATGCCTGCTCTTCTATACTTCCGGTACCACCGCACTGCCGAAAGGCGCGCTGTTGAGCCATTGGAACATGTTGACCATGGGACACAATCTCATGGCTGTCGACCCCTGTTACGACTCTGATGATTTTGTTTCCTACCTGCCGTTTGCCTGGATTGGAGAACAAATGATGTCCATTTCCTGCGGGCTGCAGGTCGGCTATACCCTCAACTTTCCGGAAGAGCCCGAGACCGCCCAGGAGGATATCCGGGAAATCGGTCCCCATGTGATGTTTGCCCCACCGAGATTGTACGAAGGAATGACGAGAAAGGTGCAGGTGAAGTACATAGATTCCACCTGGATCAAGAGGAAGATTTACCAATTTGCCACCAAGGTAGGCTACAAGATAGCCAACATGAAGTTTGAAAAGAAGCGCGTCCCGTGGTCGTGGAAATTCCTCGGGTGGGTGGCGTACGTTATCATGCAGAAAAAACTCAAGGACCATCTGGGCATGTCCCGGCTCAGACACGCGTACACCGGGGGTGCGGCCATGGGGCCGGACCATTTCCGCTTCTTTCACGCACTGGGGGTAAATCTGAAACAGATATACGGGCAGACAGAGATAGCCGGAATCTCCATCGTCCACCGGGATGGTGATGTCAAGTTCGACACCGTGGGCACACCCATTCCCGAAACCGAGGTAAAAATTACCGATGAAGGTGAGATTATTTCCAAAAGTCCTTCGGTGTTTCTTGGATACTACAAGAACGATGAGGCTACCGAAAAGACCCTGGTGGATGGCTGGCTCTATTCGGGAGACCGGGGATTCATTGATGAGGACGGCCACCTGGTGGTTTTCGATCGATCGAAGGACGTCATGACCCTGAACGACGGGAGACCCTTTTCGCCGCAGTACCTGGAAACTCGGTTGAAATTCAGTCCCTTTATCCAGGAGGCATGGGTGATCGGCGACAAGAGGGAACATGTGGTCGCCGTCATGTGCATTGACTATGCGGTGGTCGGGAAATGGGCGGATGACCGAAAGATCAATTATACCAGCTACATGGAGCTTTCTCAGCAACCGGCCGTGTACAATCTTGTACAGGCACAGATCGAAGAGGCCAATAGGGACCTGCCCGGACCCGCCAAGATCCACAAATTCGTTAATCTTTACAAGGTGTTCGACGCTGATGATGAAGAACTGACACGGACGAGCAAGCTGAGACGCGCTTTCGTGGAGAAGAGGTATAAGGATATCATTGACGGGCTGTACTCAGAGCGGGATGTGGTGCATATGGATACGGCCATCACCTATGAGGACGGAAGAGAACAACGGATCAAGACTGATCTGGGGATCCGGAGAATCAATCTATAAAGGGGGAGAGAATGGAGCTGTTCCTGATGACCTTGACCACCGGCATCCTGGTCGGTGGTATCTATGCCCTGGTGGCCCTCGGGTGGGTACTGATCTACAAGTGTTCAGGAGTCCTGAACCTGGCCATGGGAGAATTGACCCTCATCGGGGCCTATGTGACGTACGCATTTTACGAGATGCACATCCCTTTTGTTATAGCCGTTGTTCTCACCCTGTTCGTAGGGGTCATCCTCGGTTACCTGACGGAAAGGATATTCCTGGATAAATTGATCGGCGAACCTATTTTGAGCGTCATCATGGTGACCGTCGGCCTTTCGTTCTTTTTCAAAGGGGGAATCGAGTTTCTCTTCGGAACCGACACACGCGTTTTTGCTCCTCCTGTTTTTGCACTGAAACCCATCAGTGTCGGCTTTCTCAAGGTCTCTCCGGTCTATCTCTGGTCTTTTATCCTTTCCATTGTCCTGCTTATTATCCTGGTATGCTTTTTCAAGTATACCAGGTGGGGCCTTTCCATGCAGGCCACTGCTGATGATGAAACCGCAGCCCTTTCCCTTGGCGTCAGCGCCCGATTCGTCTATGCAGCCGCATGGGCCATTGCCTTTATGAGCGCCGGTGTGGGCGGAGCGCTCCTGGGAAATATCAACGGGATAAACATTTCCGTCGGATATCTGGGACTCCTTGTCCTGCCCGCCGTGGTCCTGGGAGGACTCAATTCCGTCCCGGGGGCCATTGTCGGAGGTATCATTATCGGGGTTCTCCAGAACCTGTCCGGGGCCTATCTGGACAAGTATTTTCCCGGCGGGGTAAAACAGATTATGCCCTTTGCCTTCATGGCGGTTTTTCTCCTGTTCAAACCGTACGGACTCTGGGGATGGGAGAGGATTGAAAGGGTCTGATTGATTCTATTGAACCACGGTTCTATTGCTTGTGACAGCTTGTGACGAGAATGTGGAAGTGAGGATGCGGAAGGAACGCCGCAATCTAAATTGATCGGAGGGGTTGTTTATGTCCAACGTATGGTTGCCGTGTGGTGATTATCATGAGGATTACGCGGAAGACCAGGGATGGTGGCAGTCAAAAGTCATAAAAGGGAAGATGATCCTGCTCCTGGCAATCATGTTTATCGGCATTCCGCTCCTTGCCCCGGACTATTGGCTCAGCGTGGCAACGATGGTGGGCTATACGGGAATGGGCGCTCTCGGCGTGCAGTTGCTTATTGGATATACGGGACTGATCACCCTCGGACACGCGGCCTTTATCGCCGTGGGCGCATACACCAGCACGCTCCTGGTCCTCCAGTTTCCCTGGCCCCCGTTTATTCTGCACTGGGGCGTGGCCTATCCTATCAGCATTGTAGTCGGCGGTATTGTGGCCGGTCTCTGGAGTGTCCTCTTTGGACTCCCCTGTGTCAAGGTCAAGGGCTTTTACCTGATCCTCACGACCATGGCCGCACAGTTTATCACGGTGGATTTCATTCTCACCCAGTATGTGAGCCAGATCGGCGGAAGGGGGCAGGCCTTTTCCCTGCCGCCCGGGACCATTAAGATCGGGCCGTGGGTCATTGACAATGACTTTGAAGTCTACTACCTCATGGCCATCCTGCTTACTTTCATGGTGATTATGCTGGCGAACCTCCTCCGCTCCAAGGTGGGACGTGCCTGGGTGGCCATCAGAGACAATGATATCGCAGCCGAGGCCCTGGGGATAAACATTGTGTGGTACAAGCTTCTCGCCTTTTTTGTGGCAGGGTTCATGGCCGGGATCGCGGGGGCCTTCTGGGTGAGCAATACGGCCGCCCTCAGCCCGGAGCACTTCCCCTGGTTCTGGTCCCTGTGGCTGGTGGGAGTTATACTCATCGGGGGCGTCGGTTCCATTCATGGGACGATCTTCGGTTCCATTTTTATGGTGGTGATCATGGAACTGCTCCAGATGCTCGCGATTCCTCTGGCCGATTACTATCCCAAACTGCTCATTGACTTTGCATTCATAAAGGACATGGCCTTTGGTCTGGCCATCTGTGCCTTTCTCATCTATGAGCCCAACGGGCTTGCCTACCGATGGTGGCAGGTGAAGAACTATTTTAATCTTTGGCCATTTTCATACTAGGAAGGAGGTGAAACGGAATTTTTCGGCATCAAGTTTGAGCATCATTCGGGATTTATGATTTTCTAACCGCAAAGGGGGAGATAGTTATGAAAAAGAGTATCCTTCTGAGTTTTATCGCGCTTTTTCTGGCAGGGATCTTTCTAGTTGGATTCAGCTCCATGGCTGTCGCCAAGGATATCAGAATAGGCGGCATCATGGACACCACCGGCGCCACGTCCGATGTGGGGAAGGACTATGCAATCGGCATGGGCGAGGCCTTCAAGTATATCAATGAGCAGGGGGGCGTGAACGGGAAAATGATCAAGTATACCTGGTTCGATTACGGATACCGCATCCCTGAGGCCATCACAAAGTATAAACTGCTCAAGAGGTTGAAAAGCACTGTCATCATGGGGTGGGGGACCGGCGATACCGAGGCCCTTTCTCCGACCGTCAACAAGGACAAGCTGCCGTATGTGTCCGCTTCTTACTCCGCGCATTTGACCGATCCGGCCAAGGCAAGGTACAACCTTTTCTTTTCCTCCGATTATTCCACCAATGCGAGGGCTGCCATCACGGCCTGGTTTGACAAGAAGTGGCCCACAAAGCCGGACTACGGGAAGAGAAAGCCCAGGTTCGCGTGTGCCTACATGTTTGCGTCTCCCTACTGCAGTGCTCCTATTAAGGCAATCAAGGACCAGGCGACGATGCTTGGTTTTGAGATCGGCCCGGACCAGGATGTGTCGCTTTTCGCCCTGGATACAAAGAGCCAGATTATGGCATTGAAAGAGTTCAAGCCGGACCTCGTGTGGCATGGAAATACCGTCATGTCCGTTTCTGCAACCATCAGGGATGCCTACGCACTCGGTCTCGGCGCGGACTGGATCGTCAATAACTGGGGATTTGATGAAAACCTCCCGCGTTTGGCAGGAGACGCCGCAGAGGGCGTTATGGGCGCAACTCCTTGCGCATTTTTCGGGCAGGCCAGCAAGAATATGGATATAGTAGTGGCAAGCGCCAAAAAGTATGACCCGGGCATCCCGCTGGATAAGAGGACGATCCATACAATCCAGGCGTGGGGTGATGCATTGATCACCTGGGAGGCCCTGAAACGCGCGGATAAGGCGGGGGACCTCTCCGGGCCCGGAATCATGACCAAGGGATTTGAGACCATGAGGAATTTTGACATCGGCCTGAAGGCATCTCCGATTACCTTTACGGCAACCGATCACCGGCCCGCGACCGGATGCTTGATCCAGGAATGGAAAGGCGGCAAATTTCAGCCGGTTGAGCATGTTGATCTGAAGCAGCGCTGGCCGGAAAAATGGGCCAAGGAATGGCTTGGATGGTAATATTCGATCCTGCTTTATCCACGAAAAACCTTAGAATTCCGTTCCTTGGAGGTCGTTAGATCTTGGAAGCTGCAGAACCCATACTCAAAATCAAGAACATTGAGGTCAGATATCACGAGGTTATCCTGGTCCTGAAAGGAGTTTCCATTGAGGTCCCCAGAGGCGGCATCATAGCCCTGCTCGGCGCAAATGGGGCAGGGAAGAGTACGACTCTGAAGGCGATTTCAGGCCTCCTGAAGGTGGAGGACGGCGAGGTGACTGATGGCGCCATTGATTTTGAGGGACGTCACATTCACCATGAAAAGGCGTCCCGCATCTCCAAAATGGGGATTGTCCAGGTTATTGAAGGCCGCCGAATCTTTGAACACCTGACCGTGGAAGAGAACCTGAAGGTGGGCGCCCATCTCAGGAAGACCGGTTCCGTACGGGAAGGTCTGGAAATGGTCTATCACTATTTTCCGCGGTTGAGAGAAAAGCGGTCGGAGACCGCGGGGTTTGTGAGCGGCGGTGAACAGCAGATGACCGTCGTCGGCAGGGCCCTCATGACCGAGCCCAAGCTGGTCCTGCTGGATGAACCCTCAATGGGTCTGGCCCCCATGCTCATTCATGAGATCTTTAACATCATCATGCAGCTCAACAGGGAGCAGAGCATCTCCATCCTGCTGGTGGAGCAGAACGCGAAGCTGGCTTTGAATGTGGCCCCGTATGCCTATATCATGGAAACGGGAAGGATAGTTATGGATGATACTGCTGAAAAATTGAGTGAAAATGAGGATATTAAGGATTTCTACCTGGGGCTCAGCGACAAGGGAGGGAGAAAGAGTTTTCGTGACGTGAAACACTACAAGCGTAGAAAAAGGTGGCTCTCCTAACAGAAATCTAATCCTGAGTCGGAAGGGGAGAAATGGAAAGTTGAATAGAGGGTCTGTTTGCTTATTCCGACTTCCGAATTCGAAAGGGAGGTTTTATCATGCATAAAAAGCTGGTTCTTTTGACCGCGATGATTTTTGCCTTCGGCGTGGTGTTTGCATCCTGTGCGGGTATGCAGGTCAAGCCCACCGCCGCCAACTTCAAAAGTCCCACAGTTACTCTGGGTTCTTTTGAAGTTCCCGAGTATGACGGATACTGGTACTATTCAGGGAAAGTAAAACCTACGAAGGGAGATGCGGGAGACCGAGGCGCTTTTCTCCCCATGAGCTTTCTTTTTGACGTCCAGAATCCGAATGATTATCCGGTGTTGCTGGACGGGATAACGTTTACCGTGGCGTTCGACAACGACTTTCAACTTGTAACTCTCAACAATACCGATTCCCACTGGATTCCGGCGGGAAAGACCAATCAGATACGGATGGACACTATGATTACGGTGCGGTCGGCTTTGCTGAACCTGCTCGTAACCTCAGGATTCAAGTTGAAGGAACGTGGATGGAGCCCCTGGGATGCCCTGGAGCGATGGTGGCAGGGAGTTCCCGATTACTCGGTTCCCGTGAAAGTGACGGAAGGCGCATTTACCTTTAAGGCTGACGGCCTCGTCAAGGTAGTCCCCTTTGAAGGAGCTGTGAAATAGCAGCAAGAAGACCAGGGGGCGGAGTTCTGCTATGTGTCGAGCCTGCCCCCTTTTTTGCGAGGAAAACTATGGGACTCAACGATTTTACATTTTATGACGTCATCAACCGGAATGCCCGCTGCTATGGGAACCGGGATGCCTGGTTTGAGGTGGATGACGGCAGAGCGTTCACTTTTGCCGAAGTGAAGCGCCGGGTGGACCGCCTGGCCGGAGGTCTCCAACGCGCTGGAATCGTGAAAGGAAATCGGCTGGGAGTTGTGGGCAAGAACTCTTTTGAGTATTTTCTGATCTATGGGGCAGCCGCGGCATTGGGCGCCATCGTTCTTCCCATCAACTGGAGGCTTTCGCCAGAGGAAATGGGGTACAATCTGGCCGATTGCGAACCGAAGATCATTTTTGCGGGCAGCGAGTTCCAGGAAGCGGTTGCGTCCATGCGGGACCGTTTTCCCTCGGGAGTGAGACTTTTCAACCTGGGGGGCAGCGAGCGAAATTTTGAGATGTTCGATGAACTCCTGAACACGGAGGAAAATGTCGCCCCGGCAGATGTGGCTGCTGAGGACGGTTTCGTGATTATTCACACCGCCGCGGTTGCGGGAAGGCCGAGGGGAGCGCTGTTGACCCACGGCAACACCCTTTGTATCGACATGCATTTCGGCTGGTTGTGCAACCTCACTCCGGAGGATGTCCATTTGAACGTGCTTCCCCTTTTTCATGTGGGGGGGCTTTTTATGGTCACTTCTATTTTTCACGCAGGAGGGATCAACCTGAACATGAGCAAGTTTGACGCGGAAAAGGCCTACGCGTTGATTGTGGAGCGAAAGGCCTCCGTCATGGTTGATTTTGCCCCCATTCTTTCTTCGATACTGGATGAGCAGGAGAAAAGGAGAGGAGACATCGGCTCCCTTTCATCGGTCCTCGGACTCGAATCGCCCGAGACCATTGAGAGATACCAGGATCGGACCGGCGGCACTTTTTTCTGTCTTTACGGGCAGACAGAGACGTCCGGATTTGCTACATTCGCCGCATACAACGAAAGACCCGGGTCCGCCGGCAGGATGTTTCCCCTGGCGGACGTGGTGCTTGCGGACGACCGTGATCATCCCGTGCCGCGGGGAGAAGTCGGGGAAATAACCGTCAAGGGACCGATGGTGTTCAAAGGATACTGGAATCTGCCCGAGGACACTTCCTACGCGTTCAGGGGCGGCAGGCATCATACGGGAGATCTCGGCCGATTCGATGAAGACGGTTTTCTCTGGTATGCCGGGAGGAAAGCAGAAAAGGAACTGATCAAACCGGGTGGAGAAAATGTGTACCCGGCCGAAGTGGAAAACGCGATTCTGGAACACCCGGCTGTGGAAGAAACGGTGGTCTTCGGAGTCCCGGATCCCAAGTGGAAAGAAGGAATAAAGGCCGTTTGCCTCCTCAAGAAAGGGGAGCGCCTAGAGGCGCGGGAACTGATGGAATTTGTGGGGCGACGCATCGCCCGCTTCAAGAAACCCCAGTATGTGGAATTTGCGGATAAGATCCCTCACTTGGAGGACGGGAGTCCAGACCGAGCCAAGATAAAGGAATTGTACGGAGGAGAGCAGCAGGGTAGTTGAGTTGTGCAATGGAAGCGCATGTTTCTCCTTCAATTATCTTGAGAATAAGAGAGATCGGTGAATCCGATCTGCTCGTCACCTTTCTCACCGCTGACGAAGGCCGGCTGAGAGGCATTGCGAAGGGAGCAAGGAGAAGCCGTAAGCGCTTCGTCAACTGCCTGGATCATTTTTGCCTGTCTACGCTGGAATACACTACCAGACAGGGCCGGGATCTCTGTTTTCTCCAATCCGGAAAACTGCGTGAGAATTTCCCTTCCCTGAGATCCGATTATACGCTTCTCTCACTGGCCAGTTACATGGTCGAACTCACGGAGATCCTCTTCCCTCTCCAGGTGGCTGATCCTGCTCTGTTCGAGCTCTTGAAGAAATGCCTTGGTGCGATTCATAAAGGAGGAGATCGGGCGGGACTCCGGCTCGTGTTTGAGGCGCGGGCCATGACCCTTGGCGGCTACCGTATCCAGTTGAGTGGGTGCAGCATCTGCGGAAGGCCGTATGAAGGCGAGGGAAGGGCGAGTTTCCAATGCAAAAGAGGAGGCATTGCCTGCCTCAACTGCGTCCGGGAAACGGCGGAGAGCCCGGGCATGAATCCCGTGAGCGTAAAGATGCTGGATAGGCTGCAGTCAGGACTGTGGCCGGAAAATGAGCTGATGTATGTGGATGAGGGAGTTGCGAGGGAACTGCGGCCTGTCCTGACCAGGCACATTGAATACCGGATCGGGAGTCGTCTCAAGACATCCGCCTGCCTGGGATAAAATCCGGCTTCCTCGAAATGCGGGCTGACTCCTCTCGGGCAGAGCAGGAGGCTCAGAATGGCCATGTTCAGGAAGAAATGGCTTCCTCCCTGAACATTACGCTCTGGGAGAACCCGGATCGTTGGAACCTGCCCGGATCCTCTTCAATAGGTGGAGGGTGCAGTTACAACTGAATCGTGCCCAGCAGCAATTGAATTCGGGCACGAACTGGTTTCCAGTCCAGAAATGAGATATTTTTTACAAGATCAAGAAAATCAAGGGATTACGCGGAGGCGTACGATAGTACGCCGCACAAGTGATCCTGTAGATTGACGCTGACCTGTCCCGTCATAGGCGGGGGATTGTGAAAAATAGCCATTTATGGATGGAAACTAAATCATTTCCAGGGCGCATGCCATGGAAACCCCGCCGCCGCCGCAGAGCGTCGCAAGACCGAAATTCTTTCCGTGCTTTTTCATGGCATAAAGAAGAGTCACCATGATCCTGCATCCGGTTGAACCCACAGGATGGCCGAGGCCGATTCCCGAGCCGTTTATGTTGGTAATTTCACGGTTGAGTCCCAGCTCTTTTTCGCATCCCAGGTACTGAGCAGCGAATGCTTCGTTCACCTCGATCAGTTCGAAATCTTCCAGTTTTATGTCGGAGTTCCTCTCAAGCAGGTTTCTTACCGCGGGCACCGGGCTCAGTCCCATCACCGAAGGATGGCACGCGCCTCTGCCGATCGCCCTGATTCTCGCGATGGGTTCGATACCCAGGTCCTTCGCCTTATCAGCCGACATGATCACCATTCCGCTGGATCCGTCGTTTATGCCCGAAGAATTCCCCGCCGTGACTTTCCCTATCTTGGGTACAAAGGCGGGCGGAAGCTTCTTGAGGCCCTCCATGGTCAGCCCGGGACGGAAGTGTTCGTCCTTGTCAAACATGATGGGCGGCTTCCTCTTCTGCGGGACTTCAACAGGGACAATCTCATCCTTGAAATCGCCGTTTTTGGTCGCCCTTTCTGCGTTGTTGTGGCTGCGAAGCGCCACTTCATCCATTTCTTCGCGGCTTATGTTATGGAGCTGGGCAATGAATTCAGCTGTATGCCCCATAATATACGGTTTTCCTTTGAACAGATCCAGCGGCATCCCTTCTTTCACGGGGCCGTCCTCAGGATGAGGGATGAGATGGGAGCCACAATGAAGAGAGTGTATCATGTTGTCGACGAACACGTGGTCCTGAAGGCGACACCCCCAGCGGGCATTCGGGACGGAGTAGGGCACACCGGACATGTGTTCCACTCCTCCTGCCAGGATAATGTCTGCCATACCTGCCTGGATCATGGCCATGCCCGATATCACGGCCTCCATACCGGAAATACAGACGCGGTTCACGGTTACCGCTGTGATATTGTCGGGGATGCCGGCCATGAGAGCGGACACGCGCGCCACGTTCAACGCATCTACCGGCTCCACACAGCACCCATATCGCACATCGTCGAGCATGGAAGGTTCAATGCCCGCTCGCCGGATCGCCTCCTTCATGGTAACGCTTCCGATAACGGCCGCGTTCAGGTCACGAAGCGTCCCCCCAAAGGCGCCAATGGCCGTTCTGCAGGCAGAGGCTATTACGACGTCTTTCATCAGAATAGCTCCTTTTCTCAGTCTTTGTTCTGGTCAGCAAGCGATCTCAGAATTTTCGTATTCTCCTGAAGGCGTTCCATATTTACCTTGAGGTTTTTCCTGTTGGGCCTGGCTTTTCTCGCCCTGATCCGTTTCGTCTTTTTAGAATTGGAAGCCATGTCTTGATCTCCTTCGCAAAAATTTGACGACCCTCTAAGAGTCACCATTGTCCCGCGGACGGGGTGTTAACGATTTCAAAAAAGCGGAATCGAGCATACTATCATGAAGGAAGAGGGTCAAGGGGAAATATACATTAAGATTTTGGTGATATGAACAGCTTATCGGAAAATTTGCTTTAAAAAGGGCAGAAAATGCCTGTTTCAAAGGTAATTAATGCCGAATTCCAAAATCCAAATGCTAAATTAATGACAAATAACCAAATGAGTAAAATGGCGA
>CAZONI010000004.1:0-99391 GCA_964581175.1 uncultured Desulfobacteraceae bacterium | reverse complement strand
CCAATTACGTGCCCAACGGTGAAAGGAAGATTTACACCTACCTGGGAGATTCCAGCGATCTGACGATTTCAACCAACCAGTTTCGTTCCGACAATGCCCTGCTGACCGAGGCTGTGCTGGGGAATCCCGTGCACGACCCCTCTGACGTCATCAATTATGTGCGGGGCGCAGATGTGTTTGATGAAAATCACAATGGAAACACCGTGGAAAACAGGGACGTGATCCTGGGGGATGTGCTTCACAGCCAGCCCCTGGCATTCACGTATCGCTACGCCGACGGTTCTTCCAAGACGGTGGTTTTTTTCGGGGCCAACGATGGGATGCTCCATGCTCTCCTGGACAGTGACACAAGTTCGGGCGGCGACGAGACCCTCTCGGGCAAAGAGCTCTGGGCCTTCATTCCTCCGGACCAGCTTCACCGGCTCAAGAATTTGGTGGAAGGACTCGGCCATTCTTTTTTTATCGATGCAAGCCCGAAGGTGTATGTACAGGATCTAAACGGTGACGGCGTTCTGGATGCCGAAGACCATGTCTTTCTTGTTTGCGGTGAGAGAAGCGGAGGCACGAGTTATTTTGCCCTGAATGTCACGGATCCCGAGCGACCCTCCTTTCTGTGGAGAATCAGCCAGACAAGTGATGCCGCCGCATTGAGTCTTCCCGGCGCCGCCGGGCCGGACAGTGTCATTCCGGCATTGGGCCAGACCTGGTCGGAGCCCGCTTTCGGACTGGTGAGGACCTCGGACGAGGACGAAACAGGAACGCCGGTGTTTTTTATCGGCGGAGGCTATACGACGGACAACTCCTCTGGAAGGGCCGTCCTCGCCATCCGGGTGCTTGACGGGAGCGTTCTACAGATATGGCAGAATGGTTCCGAGGGCATCAGCGGAATGGATTACGCCGTTCCCAGCGCCGTAACGGCGGTGGATGAAAATGATAACGGATTTGTGGATAAGCTCTATGTGGGCGACACAGGGGGGCAGCTGTGGCGCATCGGAAGATTTACCGATGCAGAAGGCGATCCTCTGCCCTTTCCCGGGACCGATGAAAACATCATGGACTGGACCGGCCGCGTTCTCTTTATCGCAGGCATTTCCGGAGAACCACTGGGGCTCAGGAAGTTTTTCTATCCCCCCAGTGTAACCCTCGAAAAGGGCTATGATCTGGTGTTCATAGGGACGGGAGATGTGGAGGATCCCTGCAATCCGACGACCCTGGACAGGATCTATGCCGTTAAGGACCTACACGACGCCCATACATTGACCGAGTTGGATCTCGTGGACGTGACCACATTCCCGCCGGTCCCGGACCTGGACGACGACTTCATGGATGTGGACAGCAACGGCCACGTGGACATGGGCTGGTACCTGCGCCTCCCGGCGGGCGAAAAGGCACTCGCAAAAGGGCTTGTTTTCAATAAGGTTTATTATTTCACCACCTTCGCTCCGACGTTGTCCGGAGGGTCAGCGACACTCTACGCCCTGGAGTACATGACCGGCGAGCCGGCCCTTTTCGCAGCGGAATTCCCGCATAATCCCGGCGGACGTATCGGGATCGGGATCAGTACCCCCTCCGGGCCCGTTGCGGTTGTCACCAAGGCGGGGCAGAAGATCCTTGTTTCCAAAACGCTGCCGACTCCGGTATCTGAAATACCGTCGCGCGGCGCCCGGGAGGCCGGAATACTCGCCATCAATCCTGTCTTTCCGTCCGTGAACTTCTTCTACCTGTGGTGGATGCAACCCTGAGACCCTGATCCACCAGCAAGGCACCATCTGCGGCGGTGCCTTCGCTCGCTCCTCCCTGCGACGTATTGTCCATACGTCGCAGTCGTCGCTCCTTGGCGCATCTGACGCCTTGCTGTTGATCAGGACTTTCGCAAAATCATTGGGTGAAACTCATGATGCGAAAACTAGATGGTGGATTTGGGTGAGAGTGAGAGGAGATATGGCGGTCGGCATCGGGGACCGGGGTCAGGGCTGATCGAGGGTATCCCGGAACGCTGTGGCCACCTGCTTCAGGTTCTGTGCCCAGTCCTCGGCCAATGGATCCGCGGAGACGATGCGGGCACCGATGGCCTGGGCAAGGATCTGCGCGCTTTTCCTCGAAAACTGCGGCTGAATGAATACTGCCCGTATCTTCTCCTTCCTGGCAAGGGCGATCAATTCCTCCAGATGCCTCGGACCGGGAGCCTTCCCTTCCTTTTCAATCGCGATCTGCTTCATGCCATAGGCTCGTGCGAAATATCCCCATGAAGGGTGAAACACGAGAAACTGTTTTCCGCGGGACCGGGGAAGCAGGATTCCCCTTATTTCGAGGTCCAGGTCTACCAGCTCATTGATGAAAGCCCGATAATTGGTCTCGTAATCATTCGTGTGGGAGGGGTCCATCAGGCAGAGCGCATCCATGATCGTCCGTGCCTGGAGCATGACCAGGGGAGGCGATGTCCAGATATGCGGATCCAGACCCTCGGACCCTTTGCCGGACTTTCCGTCCCCTTCCCAAAGGGGTTCTTTTGCAATACCCGCATCCGTTTGGATGATAGGCAGTTGCTTGAAGAGCCCGGTAATTCTCGGCAGCCATACCTTCTCGAACGGGACGCCGATTGAAAAATAGCCCTTCGCGGTTGAGAGCGCCGTCATCTGCCCGGGTTTGGGTTCATAGGTAGCCGGGCTGGCTCCCGGGGAAACCATCACCAGGACATGGACGTGTTTTGCCCCGATTTTTTCAAGGAAATATTTTTGGGGAAGGACACTGACGAAGACGTCAAAAGCAGCTGAGGAGGCAGTTCCCGGCAGGACAACCACGAACACCAGGAAAAGGAATGGCAGCAGTTTCTTCATGTGTATCTGTCCTCCTTTGACTGAGAGTGAATTTCCTCCCGTAGAGGGAGAGGCATCAGGTGCTCCTCGAAGACTGTTCAGGGAAGAAATGGCTTCTTCCCTGAACAGCACGCCGCTCCAGAGGCCGAGGGTTTACTCAAAGCTAAACGTAAATGGGAGTCTGTCAAGACACAAGAGGGCGATGCTTGCGTTTTTGGTGCGGAATGCCTATTATTGGCCATGGGCTCGCGGTTGGAAAAGAACCCTGATCAGAGGAGGAAAGGAGCGGTTGCATGAACGATACGCAAAAAGGAAAAACGGAACCGCGGCAGGGGAGAATGGAAGCCTTGCGGGAACTGCCGGGAGATGTGTTGAAAACACTGAGCAAGGAGGAGATCAATGCCTTCCTCTTTGATGAGGTATGGCCCGACAGCCTCAAGGAAAAACTGAAGGACTACCTGGTGGAAGAGAGCTGATGCGGAGGGATCATATGCTGCAGCCGGGCACGAAGGTGAAAATGACAAAGGGCTATAAGGATATGCCGGGGGTGATTCTGCAGAAGACCGGCTCCTCATATAACCTCTATGTGCTGAAGCTCGAAAACGGGATCCACCTGGTCGCCGGCCCCAGCGCCTTTGTGCCCGGGGAGGATGAAAAAGAAGGGTCAAAGTAACAGCCGGCGGAAGCGGACCAGGGTGCGCGTCAAACTTGACCCATCTTGCGTTTCCGGACCCGGTCCTTTATCCGGTTTATGTGCCCCCGGCCGAGGCCTTTCACCTCGCACCCGAGCTCAAAGTAGCGTTCTATCCTGTCATCGTCCAGGATACCGAAGCAGTCAACCACTGCAAGGGGGCCTCCCGCCATTTCCACCACTTCATCGGGATCGAGGTTCAGGTAAGGTCTGTGGCGCACGGCAAAGACCACGGCATCGGAGCCCTGTAAGGCCTCCCTGAGGTCGGGCATCATCCGGAATTCCTTAAGCTGTTTCTGGTTTCTGAAAAATCTTGCCCAGCTTTTCCCCACCGCGGGATACGTATCCTGCTTTTCCAGCTCCCACCAGTGCCGGACATAGGGATCATGTGCGTGCACTTCAGCCCCCATCTCGGTGAGCTTTCGAATAATGATCTCGGAGCCGCTGTAGCGGGTATCTCCTACGTCTTCCCGGTAGGAAGCACCGAGCAGCGTGACTTGCGATGCGGCTACGATCTTTCCCATGTTTCTCATGGCGTCTCTCACGAGCTGCGCGGCTCGCAGGGCCCGGGTGTCGTTGATGTTGATTGCCCTGGGGGTGATGTTGAAGATGCTGTCTTCGAAACCCATCAGATGCCGGTAGGCCCAGAGACCCAGGCCGCCGTCCTTGGGCAGGCAATAGCCGCCGATTCCCGGACCAGGAAAGATAATATTGTTGTGGGTGGGGCGTACTTTAATGGCCTGGATCACCTTGATCAGGTCCACACCGTTCGTTTCCGAAAAACGGCTCCACTCATCCAGGAAGGCGAGGATGGTCGCACGGTAGCTGTTTTCGATGATCTTGCAGGTCTCGCTCTCAACGGGTTTCTCCAGCACGGTGAGGGGAAACTGTTCCACGTTGATGATTTCAGATAAGAACTTGACCACCTTCTTGCGGCTTTCCTCGTTTATGCCGCTGCATACCCGCCAGAAATCCCTGATGGATTTAACATATTCCCTCCCCGGCATAACGCGTTCAAAACTGTGGGCGAGCAGGGGATCGGAGTCAATACCGCGTTTCCTGAAGGCCTTCTTGATATGAGGGTAGGCAATGTACTCGGTGGTTCCCGGCGGCACGGTGGTTTCTATGAGTACAAGGCAGCCGGGCGGAATTTTTTCGCCTATGACTTTAAAGCTCTCCTCCAGGGCGCTTATATCAGCATAGCCGCTGCTGAGGTTCCCCAGTTCCTCCTTGATAAAGTCGCACTGGACATCAACCACCAGCACATCCGCGAACGCGAGGGCGTCATAGGTGAAGGTGGCGCTGAGTGTCCCCTTTTCCTTCACGCAACGCTGGATGAGGGGTGCGACTTCAGGGTCTTCAGCCTTGATGGGACAGACCCCGCGGTTGAATACCGGGATCTTCCAGAAACTTCGGGTACTCGGCCGCTGCATGCCGATGACGAATTTCCCGGATTTCCCCGTCTTCTTGTCCGCTGAGTCCGCGCAAACGCCGGCCATGACCGCTCCCACGAACCCCAGGCCCATGACCACGACGATTTCGAGGCCTTCCGCTCTCTTTGTGTTCACCAGCTTTTCAAGACGCTCATATTCCGCCTTGTAGTCATCTTCCTCGGGTATTTTAAATTTTTCGCCTTCCGGGCTGATTGAATATTCCATGACGAATACGCTACTCCTTTCTTTGAGCCTTTTGCCAGGTGCAAGCCTCTACGCTGATGCAAGACCTGTACCTTCTCTCCGGAGAAGGAAGGAATTCTGCTCAAATAATGGAAATAGTTGTACATGTCAAGAGAAATGAAGCTTTTCCGCATGTGTTGCGGCGCCGCAGATGATACCTTGCTGGTGAGCAGGGGAGAGGACCACCGGTTGATTATTTTCCGTCAATCATTTAGAATCACGGGCGGAAGGAGGATGGGAATGGATTTTGAGTGTATCATTTACGAGAAAGAGGCAAATATTGCCGTCATAAAGCTGAACAGACCACAGGTCCTGAATGCCATGAATAAACGCTTGTGGCTTGAGTTTCAGGAGGCCTTGGAAGATGCGAGGACCGACTTCGGGATCAAGGCGGTCATCATCACCGGAGAGGGCCGGGCCTTTTCCACCGGAGCCGATTTGAAAGAATCAAAGACCCGGACCATCGAGGCCTATCGCGACTATCTTGAAGAGCTCCAGGAGGCATCAAGAAAAATCATCCGTTTTGAAAAGCCTACCATCGCGGCCATTAACGGGTATGCCCTGGGGTCGGGATACGAACTGGCCCTTGCCTGTGATATCCGGATTGCAGCGGCGGAGGCGCAGATCGGTTCCCCGGAAGCGAAAGTGACTTCGTCCGTAACAGGGGGCGCCATGCGGCTGGTCCAGGACCTGATCGGCCCGGCAAAGGCACGGGAGTTGCTTTTTACCGCGGAATACATCGACGGGAAGGAAGCCGAGCGGATAGGGCTTGTCAACAGGGCTGTCCCGCTTGAACGGCTGATGGAGGAGGCCAGGGCAATGGCTGGGAAAATCGCGAAGAATTCGGCCTTTTCGCTCAGGATGATCAAACGGGGGTTGCTCATGGCAAGGGGTGAGGTAAGCCTGGAGGCCTTGATGGATTATGAGGTGGAGGCATGCCTGGCGTGCGTTTCAACAAAGGAGAGACAGGAATCGCTCAAAGATTTTGAGGGCAGGAAAAAGAAGGAAAAAGAGTAGGGAGCATGAGCCGAAAATGGACTTAAAACATGTTTTGGACGCGGAATCGGTCGCCATTGTGGGCGCATCAAAGTCGGAGACGAAAAGAGGCTTCCAGGCCATAAGGACCCTCATTGACGAGCATTACGGCGGCAGGATTTTTCCGGTAAATCCCAAGGAATCGAGCATCCTGGGGTTGAAGTGCTACAAGAAGGTGTCCGATATAGGAGATCCCGTGGATATTGCCCTGATAACCACTCCAGCCGGGACGATTCCCGCCATACTGGAAGATTGTGGAAAGAAGGGGGTCCATGGTGCGGTCATCATAGCAGGGGGATTCGGTGAAACCGGCGCGGCGGGCAAGGATCTCGAGCGGGAAATGGTGGATGTGGCGCGGAAAAATCATATCCGTCTCATTGGTCCGAACACCTCGGGTATGATAAATCTCAAGGAAAGCCTGAACCTGGTGGGTCTTCGTGATGCCCCCAAAGGGAACATCGCCCTTCTCACCCAGAGCGGTAATATGGCCCTGACCCTCATTACGGAAGCCAAGGTAAAAAGCCGGAAGGGATTTTCCTATTACGTGGGAGTGGGAAACGAAGCGGATATCAAGTTCCACGAATATCTTGCCTTTTTCCGTGATGATCCGGACACCAAAGCAATCCTCATGTACGTGGAGGGAATGAGCGAGGGAAGGAAGTTTCTGCAGGAGGCCTACCGGACAACTCTCCACAAACCCATTGTTTTGCTGAAAAGCGGACGGTCCTCAACGGGTCAGAAATCCGCTGGCTCTCATACGGGATCGCTCGCGGGCATGTCGGAGGTAGCGAGGACCGCCTTTGAAAGGGCGGGAATCATTGTTACGGAGAACCCCGACAACCTTTTTCCCATGGCGGAGACGCTTTCGAGCCTTCCGCCCATCAAGAACAACAGCATCGGAATCCTTGCCGATGGGGGCGGGCACGCCACCATTGCGTCCGACATCCTGACGGACCTGGGGGTCCGGATACCTCTTCTGGAAGAAAAGACCCAGGCCAGATTGCGGGAGATCCTCCCTGACGCTGCATCGGTACCCAACCCGGTCGACGTGGCGGGCGGCACGGATTCAGATCCATCCCTGTTCGCCGACTGTGCCAGGATCATGCTCAAAGACCATAACATAGGAGGTCTTCTGATCGTCGGCCTTTTTGGGGGCTACGGAATCCGGTTCGCTGAGAGCCTGGCCCTCAAAGAAGAAGACGCTGCCCACCAGATGGGGAAGATGGTGGTAAAGCGAAACAAGCCCATCGTCCTGCACAGCCTGTATAGCTATGAAAGGCCGCATTCCCTGGAACTCCTGCGCTATTACAACATCCCCGTGTACGATTCCCTGGAAGTGGCCTGCAGGTGTGTCAGTGCACTGGCCACCTACGGAAACTATCTCAAGAAATACCACTCCAAGGCCAATTTTGTTTTCAAGTGGGGAGAAAGGACAAAAGAGGAAGGAAGAGATATTATAAAGAACGCCAAGAGGGAAAGGCGCAACTCGCTCCTTGAATTTGAGGCAAAGAGGCTCCTCCAGCTGCATGGGGCGCCGGTTCTATTTGAGCGTTTAGTGAAGACGGCAGATGAGGCAGTCGAAATATTCCGGGACATGGGCCAGGACGTAGCGTTGAAAATCGTTTCACCCGACATCCTCCACAAGAGTGATGCCGGCGGGGTGAGAACCAATCTTACGACGCAAGAGACTGTGCGAAGCGCATTCGATGAGATACTATCAAATGCAAGAAAATACAATGAAAGGGCGGATATTCGGGGAATCCTGGTATCTCCCATGGCCGAGCAGGGGGTTGAAGTCATCATCGGGACCAAGATAGATGATCAATTCGGTCCCGTCATCATGTTCGGCCTCGGCGGTGTCCTGGTTGAGATCCTGAAGGATGTCTCTTTCAGGGTCCTGCCCATTTCTCCGCCTTCAGCGAGAGAGATGATCGAGGAAATCAAGGCCTCAGTCATTCTCAATGGCTACCGGGGACGGCCTCCCATGGACAAAAAGGCCCTGACAAAGTTGCTGCTGATCTGTTCCGAGGTGATCGAGGCATATCCCGATATCAAAGAGATGGACCTGAACCCGGTCACCGTGTATGAAGAGGGCGTGGCGATCGTGGATGCGAGAATTATTCTGAAGGAAGAGGCTGAATGATTATTGATGCCCACACCCACGCCTATCCTGAGGAGGATCTGGGGATAGTCAAGGAGCGAACGGCGCTGCTGGACCAGGCCCTTCCTGACACCGACCCGAACAAATGGATGCTCCATCACGACGGATCTCTGGCTTCTCTCCTCAGGGAGGAGAGGACGGCGGGGCTTGATCGGTTCGTGCTGCTCCCCATCTCGGCTCGCCCCGAACGGACCCGGACTCTCAATCGCTGGGTGACGGAGATGGCCCGAGATCATCCCGAGATCATCCCGTTTGGGACCCTTGTGCCCGGTTCCCCATCCCTGGCAAATCAGCTGGAAGAAGTCCTGGACCTGGGGCTCCAGGGAATCAAGATCCATCCTTTCCTCCAGCGCCTGGACATCCTTTCCCCTGCGGTCAGGGGATTCTGGTACCTTCTTGAAGAGGCGGGCCTTCCGGTCATGCTTGACAGCATGTACCTCAAGGGACTCGAAAAGTACAAGCCCCACTTGAAAGACCTTGCGAGGATGGCCGGAGCTTTCGAGACAGGTCCTCGTCGGATTGCGGCACTGGCACATGACTATCCGGATCTGACCATCATAGCACCGCACCTGGGCTCACTCTATGCCTGGGACAGACTGGAGCCCCTGTATTCCCTGGAGAACGTGTTTTTTGACCTTTCTTTCATATCTCCCATTGTGCCGCCCGGAGAGGTCGTGAATATTATCCGGCGCAAGGGCAGCGACCATGTCCTGTTCGGGACGGATGCCCCCTGGCGAAAACCTTTGGATGTCAGAAAATGGTTCGATTCGCTTCCCCTGGGTTCTCACGAATTCGAACTGATTGCCCACAAAAACCTTGAAGAAATCCTGAGCGGGACATCGACGGCCGTTCCACAAACCCCTTGACTTTGCTGCCGCCCTGTTTCACAATAAAATTCAATATCGGTATGAAACCGGTTCGTGTCGCCTAAATGCCACGAAGGCCCTTTTTCCTTGTGAAGCGGTGCCTGCGTGGTTTTTTTGTGACTCGCCCGGGGAGGTTGGAAGTTGCTCGAGGAAGAATTCAGTCAGGGAGATTCTCCTGTTCATCGCCTGGATCCCAGACTTAAACTGGTTATCGGAGCCCTGTTCTCAGCGGTTGTTGCGGTTTCATCCCGCTGGAGTGCCTTCGTTCCGGGTGCCTTGTTGGCCCTCGGCCTGCTCTTTCTGGCGAGGCTCCCCCTGCGGAAAGTCATGGGCAGACTGATCCTGGTGAACGGCCTGGTACTCTTTTTGTGGTTTCTTCTCCCATTCACCGTCGGTGGCGAGATTATATGGAGGCTCGGTCCCTTTGCGGCTACGCGACAAGGGGTTTTCCTGGCAACGCTGATAACCATCCGTTCCAACATCATTGTGCTTGCATTCCTGGCGCTGGTGTCCACGACGCCGGTTTTCGCCCTGGGGTATGCCATGGCCGGACTGGGCATTCCGGACAAAATGGTTCAGCTCTTTTTCTTTACCTATCGGTATATTCATGTTATTTATGAAGAATATCAACGCTTGGTGAAGGCCTTGAAAATCAGGGGGTTCCGGGCGAAAAGCAACATGCACACGTATCGCACGTATGCGTATCTGGTGGGGATGCTCCTGGTCAAGAGTTATGAGCGGGCTGAGAGGGTAAGAGAGGCTATGCTTTGCAGGGGCTTCAAGGGCCGGTTTTATTCGTTGTACGAGTTTTCAGTGAGAAGGGCTGACATTGCACTGACGGTATTCCTGCTTTCAGGGATTGCCGCTATGGCCCTGTTGGAATGGGTGTAGGATCCGAGGAGAGAGCCTGGGAATGGAAAACAATTCTTTTTTGATCAATCTTGAAAACCTCTCCTTTTCGTATAATGGGCGCGCACCTGCCCTTGAGAATGTCTCATTTCAACTTTCCGGGAAGGAAAAGGTGGGCCTGGTGGGACCGAACGGCAGCGGCAAGACCACCCTTTTTCTCTTGACCATGGGGCTCCTTCGTCCGTCGTCTGGAAAGATCGAGCTTTTCGGTAAGCGGATGGAACGGGAAGAGGATTTCAAAGAGGTCAGGCAGAGGATAGGGCTTCTTTTTCAGGACGCTGATGACCAGCTCTTTTGTCCGACGGTGCTGGAAGACGTTGCGTTCGGCCCGCTGAACCAGGGGAGATCCAGCCGGGAGGCGCGGGAGATCGCTATTGACACGCTGAACTCTCTCGGGCTGGATGGTTTTGAGGATCGGGTCACACACAAGCTTTCGGGAGGGGAAAAGCGTCTGGTCTCCCTCGCGACCGTCCTTGCCATGAAACCGCAAATACTGCTTCTGGATGAGCCCACGACCGGGCTTGATGCCGAGACCACCCGGAGACTTGTTTCTATCCTTGAAAACCTGGAACTTTCTTATATCCTGATATCCCACGATATGGATTTCATCGTGAAGACCACAGCCAAGGTGTATGCCATGGTGAATGGACAGCTTTCCTCTGAAAGAGAGGTCGTTCCCCACACCCATGTCCATGTCCATGACTATGGCCGGCTGCCCCACGTCCATACCTCTACGGAAGACGTCACTCCTGAACATAAGGACCCGCATAAATAGATGGAAGACTTTCAGGCCTGAGCCTTGCCGGTCTCCCGGCAAGAGCCCGGAGAGTCTCACTCCCTGTTAAGCAGTGTTAAAAAATAGAGTTGCATACCGGATGCTGAGACATTATTGTCTACAGGGCAGGTCGCGCTTTGTTCAGAACCGTGGTTGACGGAACAGGAGGAAACGAGCCGGGATGAAGAAGGTTATCAGAATGCGGGAGATGCTGGATAACCAGACAGGCATTATCAGAAAGGTCTCTGCTACGGGAGAGATGGGCCGCAGGCTCAGGGAAATGGGTCTCGTACCTGAGACGCCGATCCAGATTCAGGGGCGGGCCCCCCTGAAAGACCCGGTGGCCATAAAGATCAGGGATTATACCCTCACCCTGCGAAATAACGAAGCGAGCTACATCCTGGTGGAGGTGGAGATCCCTGAAGAGCGGGCGACAGATGCCGGGAAAAAGCTCACCATAGCCTTGTCAGGAAATCCGAACTCGGGAAAGACCACGGTCTTTAATGCGATCACGGGTGCCAGACAGCATATTGCGAATTATCCGGGTGTGACAGTTGAAAAGAAAGTCGGCAGGGTTTCCCATAAGGGGTACGCGGTCGAAGTGGTGGACTTGCCCGGGACCTATTCCCTCACTGCCTATTCCCTGGAGGAAATCGTGGCCCGGGATTTTGTGGTCAACGAGCGGCCGAACCTGGTGGTGGACGTGGTGGATGCATCCAACCTGGACAGGAACCTCTATCTGGCAGTCCAGTTCAAAGAACTCGGGGTCCCGTTGATGATCGCCCTCAACATGATGGATCTGGCGGAATCGAGGGGTATCAGCATCGATCCGGAAGAACTCTCCCGGTTGATGGGTGTTCCGGTCGTGCCCATGGTGGCGAGATCGAGTAAAGGGATAAAGTCCCTCATGGACAAGGTCGTTGAATTCGGAGCCGAAGCGAGGAACTGGGAGCCGGTGGTCATTACCTATGGGAGGGACGTCGACCAGAGTATCCGCGAAATTGAGGAGATCCTCCGCTCGGGCAGGGCGACCGGCGGGAGGTATCCGCCTCGATGGCTGGCGATCAAATGCCTTGAAGGCGACAGCCAGGTCCTCGGGTTTCTGGAAAAAGAGCTGGTTCCCGGGCCCGAAATTGAAAAAATCTGTACCCGAACAGCGAAACATTTGATGTCCACGCTCGAGGAGGAACCAGAGGGAATCATCGCGGATTACCGTTACGGATATATAGCCGGGATTACCAAGAAATGTCTCAAGAGGAGAATCGAATCGCGTCTGAACCTCTCGGACCAGATCGATAAGATCCTGACAAACCGGGTTCTCGGACCCCTCATCATGGTCCTTGTCCTTTACGGGATTTACAGCATCACCTTTTACGTCAGCGAAGTACCGATTAACTGGCTTGAAAGTCTTTTCGGCCTGCTGAAAAAGGGAGTATGCCTCGTGATTCCCGCCGGATACCTCCAGTCCCTTATCGTCTCAGGTGTTATCGACGGTATGGGAGGGGTTTTGGGTTTTGTGCCGTTGATCCTGTTCATGTTTCTTGCCATTGCCGTGATGGAAGATTCGGGGTACATGGCCAGAGTGGCCTATATGCTCGACCGGGTGTTGCGGTGGTTCGGGCTGCACGGGAATTCCGTTATGGCCTTGATTGTGAGCGGAGGGATTTCAGGTGGTTGTGCCGTACCCGGTGTCCTGGCCACCAGAACGCTGAGAGACCCGAAAGAGAGGATCGCCACCCTGCTGGTCGTACCATTCATGAATTGCGGGGCGAAGCTGCCTGTGTACGCGGTCCTCATCGCGGCATTTTTCCCCCGGAACCGGGCGCGTATGCTTTTTATTCTTACCATGCTTTCGTGGGGATTTGCGCTCTTTGCGGCCAAGATCATCCGGGCCACAATCTTGAAAGGACCCAAGACACCGTTTGTCATGGAACTCCCCCCGTACCGGGCGCCGACCATAAAGGGACTGTTCATTCATGCCTGGGAAAGGACCTGGCAGTACATAAAGAAGGCGGGCACCATTATCCTGGGGATATCCATTGTCCTCTGGGCCATGATGACTTTTCCGGGGCTTTCAGAGAAACAGATTACGGCCTTCGCCGAACGGGAGTCCGGGCTTGAAAGCGCTTTTCTCGCGTCTCCGCCGGTCAAGGAGTTGATCGGGGGCCGGCAGGGGGGGCTTGAGCGCCTCAACAGCCTCTACGCGCAATATCGTCAGGCTCTGCGAGAGTCAGACGATGCGGCTTTGGCCGGGCTGGAAGAGAGGCCTCTTTTCCCTCTGGTCCGCACGGCCGTCAGTATTGAAACGAGGAAGAGCGCGGCGATAATCCCTGATAAAGAGAACCTGGCAATTGCAAAGCGATACCTTCAATTGAGAAAAGGGATGCATGAAATAGCGGCCCGGAGACAGCAGGCCATGCTGAATCGAACCGTCGCAGGATGGATGGGGCGCGGCCTGGAAGTGGTGACGCGTCCTTTGGGGTTCGACTCCCGGATCAATATCGCCCTGGTGGGGGGCTTTGCCGCCAAAGAAGTCGTAGTTTCCACATTGGGTACGGCCTATTCTCTTGGAGAGACGGATCCCGAGGCTGCCGGCTCTCTGACGCAGAGGTTGAAGAGCGATCCCCACTGGAACCCTCTTATGGCGTTTACCCTCCTGGTCTTCATTATGCTCTATGTACCCTGTTTCGCCACGGTTCTTATTATGAGCAAGGAGAGCTCCTGGCGGTGGGCCGGCTTTTCTATCGGTTTTAACCTGGTGACGGCCTATATCGTCGCATTGCTCATTTCCAAGGGAGGGGGACTCCTGGGTCTTGGCGTATGAACGCAGTTCCAGGCAGGATATGGTTTTCTATCAACCTGATATGAAAAACGTTTTTTGCTGTGGAAAATAGCAGAAGATAGTGGTATGATTTTTCCGAAGCCTATGATCCGCCTTCCGGCGGCATGGGCAACATTTTTTTGTTGAGAGGTGAGTTCGATAATGGACAGGATTCCTATCACAAAAGATGGTTTTGCGAAGCTCAAGAAGGAACTTACGCAATTGCTGAATGTGGAACGCCCCAAGAATATCCGGGCAATCGAAGAGGCCAGGAGCCACGGAGACATCAGCGAAAATGCCGAGTACCATGCTGCAAAGGAGCGGCAGTCTTTTTTGGAAGGAAGAATCAATGAATTGAAAATGGCCATAGGAAACGCCGAAATCATTGAGCCGGACAGTGGCCCCACGGACCGGGTCGTCTTCGGCAGGACCGTCACCGTGTACAACATCGCTACGGAAGAAGAAAAGGCCTATCAACTGGTTGGACCCTATGAATCCAATCCCGAGCAGGGAAGAATATCCGTCACCTCTCCCATAGGACAAGCCTTGATCGGCAGGGAAGAAGGGGATGAAGTCAAGGTGAGGACGCCCGGCGGTCTCGATGAATACGAGATCGTACAAATTCGATGAGAAACAAAATGGAAGAAATTGTCACAGGGAAGGCCGTCACCATCAAGTTCGCGATGAAGACGCACCTGCCGGACGGATCAGTGAAAGAACGCCCTGAAAAGACCATCGAGTTCATATTCGGCGTGGAAAGACAGCCCGTTTCACTGGAAACAGCCCTTGAGCACGGGCGACCCGGAGACAGGATACACGCACATATCCCCCCTGCGGAAATCTATGGAGACCACGATCCGGTACTGATACACGAGATTCCCAAGAAAGGCCTGATACCGAGCCGCATCAAGAAAGGGCAGTTCTATCGCCAGATGAAAAAGGGGTCCCTGGTCTCTTTCAAGGTACTGGAAGTCCGGCCCGATACGGTGCTGGCGGACTTCAACAAACCCATGGCAGGGATTGCGGCCTCCGTGGATATGGAGGTCCTCAGCGTGAGAGAAGCAAGCCAAAAGGAAGTCGATGCCGCCATCGATGCTCAGAACAAGCGAAGCATAGGATGCGGGTAGAACCGGAGATCAGAGACTGAAGGCTTGAAACTGGAGGCCGGGGACGAGAAAGATGACGACGCGGATTTTTATTCACGGGCTTGAAAGCAGCAACAAGGGCACGAAGTCTCTGTTTTTCCGGCAGAAATATCCTGACATGCTCATCCCCAATTTTAAAGGCCCACTGGAAAAGAGGCTCGATAAACTGGAAGAGGTCCTTTCAGACTGTTCTGCCATAAGGCTGGTCGGTTCCAGCTTCGGCGGGCTTATGGCAGCAATTTTCGCCATGGATCACCCGTCCCGGGTAGAAAAACTCGTCCTTCTTGCCCCGGCCCTCTCCCTGCTGGAGGCCCTCCCTGACAAGCGGGAGCAGATCGTTTCCATCCCCGTCTGGCTGTACCACGGTACGGCCGACACCTTGCTGCCTCCGGAGACGGTGATCCCCGTCGCCCGGAGGGTCTTCACCGATCTCCATGTGCACGAAGTGGAAGACGACCACATGCTTCACAAGATTTTTCAGGATATCCCCTGGGAAGAACTCCTGGGATAACAGGCCGTTATTCTCCCTCCCGGTATCCGTCCGGCACGGGGAGCCCATCCACATACACCCGATTCAGCTCATCCAGGGCAAAGCGGCCCCGCGCGATCATCTCGATGGTGCGCGGAAATATCTTCCAGTCGCCGATTTTCTTGAGCCGGTCCTGGTGTTCATCCACGACCTGCAGGAACCGCCGGCGGTCTTTCAGCAGATCATCAAGGGGAACGGGGATGGTAACGGAAAGGGGCTCGGACACCATGAGAAGGGGACCGGTGTCCACTCCCGCATCGGTCCACAGGGTTGATGCCCGCAGAACTTTTTCCCCCGCTGCGATGGCATCGCGAACCGCATGGTCCCCCACGTACTTTCGTCTGCCGTTGGAGGAAAGGACGGACAGGTCGGCCGGATGCACATTCACGCATCCAGGTAATGTGGTGTAGCTCATGTAGCCCCCAAGGGCTATCACATCAATTTCAAGGGCCTTCACCAGGCGTTGGGCGAGCCGGTCATATTCTCTCCTCGCTGCCAATCCTTTGGGGGTAGAGGCGGTTCTCGGCAGGGAGCGGAGGCGGTGGAATGTCCGGATATCGTAGCTGAAGTACGGCAGGCCGTTTTCAAGGGCGATCTTTTCCCCGGCGCAGGCGCCGTCAGACCGGTCGCTGTACAGAAACACCACTTCAAAAGGGGAAACGCCGTGTTCCCGCGCGAGATGTTGTTGAAGTTCGATGAGCCGCAGGACATTGGTTCCTGAACCGGAGAGAAAGGCTGCCACGCGCATGGAACGCCCTTCTGCCTTTGGATCAAAGATGGGCCTGCGCGGCATGCAGTTGCCTCCTTTACTGGCGGCCCATCAATATTTCCACCGGTTTCAGACCGTAGGGACTTCCCTGTTCAAGGGCAGCAAGGACACTGCCTCCGCCGGTGAAATAGTAAGTATCGGGCTCATCGAGTCCCTGGAGGTAGACGCTCGGGCACAGCCTCTTCAGTGCCTCCAGAGTGTCGCCGCCTCCGAAGAGCTTCAAGGCGGACCGATTCGCGGTAATGGCCTCATAAAGGGCCTGGGAACCCTCGAAGAAATTAGGCATGAATCCCATGACAGCGTTGGTGAAGATGGTTCTGGCGGATTGAATGGCGTCATGAACCGGCTGGTATTCAACGGAGCGGGGCGCCACATCCAGGATATAACCGGCACTTCCTTTTTCCTTGAGCTTTTCCAGCGAACGGGTCCGGTAGTTCTTTTTCAGCTCACCTTCCATGGTATCAGCCTCGACGAGGTACGGCAGCTCGAGCACCTTCTCCCCCTGCCTGTCAATCTCTACCAGTTCCGCGGCCATTTTGCGGTCTTCTGCCGAAACGCCGGTTATCTCGAGCCCGTACTTGGCCGCCAGGTAGGTATTGTACATCAGACCGCCGAGAATGAGATGGTCCACCCGGTCATAGAGGGCCTTGACGGGGCCGATTTTGGTATCATATTTCGCGCCCGCGATAATTGCGAGAAACGGCCTTTCCGGTTCCAGGGCACGGTACAGATTTTCCATTTCCTTCTTGAGCAATGGACCCGCGTAAGAAGGCAGGCGTTTCGCGACGTCATAGGTTGAAACATGGGGCTGCCAGGAACCAAAGGCATCATTGACAAATATATCGGCCAGCCCCGCCAGTTCTTCCGCAAAGCTGTCTCTTGCCGGTCCGCTGGATTGCTCCCCGTAAAACCACCTGGAGTTGGGAAGGTATATGATACTCAGGTTTCCTGCTTTCAGGTCCTCAATAGCGGGCCGAACCGAGTCATCTATATGGAGAATCCCTTTTTCCGGATCAATGGGGAAACGAGCAATATGTATCTTGACGCCGAGTTTCTTCCGGAGATAGGCGGCGACGGGCTCTACGGACTGCTCTTCCGTGCAGGCGATATTCCCTGTCTTCTTGTCCTTCGGCCTGCCCACGTGGGTAATGAGGATGGGCCGGCCACCCTTTTCAACGATGGTGTAAAGGGTCCCGATGGTCGCATCGATTCGGTAGGGGTCCTTTATCACTCCCTTCTTGACCACATTGTGATCGACCCGCACGAGCACAACCTTGCCTTTCAGGTCCGCCTGTTCGACTAATCTCAAACGAGGGTCCAGCGCTGTCTTTTCCATGCGACACATCTCGCTCGCGCCCAAAATCTGTTTGTGGATGGGCGCTCTCTGGGTTATAGTAAATTTTCCCGGCTGCTTCATCCGATACCGGTCACCATGGCGGCCGGTTCACCGTGATCTCTTGTATTCTGCTCCCCGGCAGCTACTACTTTAATATCTGGAGGGGCTGAGAATCAAGTTGAAAATAGACTGGGGCGCAAAGAGGAGGCAGGAGATGATCGTACGGAACATCAATGACAAGGACGAAGGGAAGAGCGCACCATCCTGGTGGTGGCCTCCCCTGCGTGGTAGAAATCGGTGTCGAAGGTATTGATTATACGCCCGGGTGCCCTGGGAGACACGCTGATGCTTCTGCCGGCCCTGAGGGTCCTGGAAAAGGAGGCGAGGATCACGGTCGCCGCTCGCGAGCCGGGTCTCACATTCCTGAAACAGGCAGGTACGGAGGGCATTGATATCGAGGGACCGGGCTGGTACAGGCTCTTCCAGGAGGAGCCGGACCTCCGTCAACAGCTTCCTGTGCCTCCACAGGATATGGTTGTTGCCTATCTTGCTGATACGGACGGGAGAATCGGCAGAAACCTGAGGGCCTATTTTTCCGGTGCCGGCATTCACGTCCTGGCGGCATATCCCGCTGTGAAGGACAAAATGCATGTGGCCCGCCATGTCTGCGAGACCCTCGCCAGGGCCGGTCTGCCCGTTGATCCTGCGAGCGGCATGGAGCGGGCCGGAAACGGGGTTTTCTTAGAGAGAGGCCGCAACATCGTGCCGGAGAAAAGATTTGTTGTCCATCCCGGGTCCGGATCATCCCGCAAGAATCTTCCCCCCGATTTCTGGACGGCCTTTTTGCACAGGATAGCGCAGGAGCCGGCTCTTGAGGACCACAAAAAGGTGGTCTTGCTGGGACCTGCTGAAGAGGGTATGAAGGAGTTCTTCGGCAAATGGGTTTCTGAATCGGAAGACATGGTCTTTTGTCCCCGACATGACGAGCTTGTTTCCCTGCTGGGAGGGGCAGGCCTCTACGCCGGGCATGACAGCGGCATTACCCACCTCGCCGCCATGCTGGGAACGCCGACTGTAGCGGTTTTTCGAGAAAACACCCTTTCTCTTTGGCATCCGCTGGGTCCGTACACCAGGGCGATCCACTCCCGGAAGGCGGATGAGGCGTGCCTGGAACGCCTCCTGGAGGCGGCAACAAGCCTGCTGGCCCGGGTTCCTCCTCACCGGAACCGCAGAGCGGAGCCCTCGTAGCATAGAAGAGACGATCGAGGGCAATTTGTAACATGGTCGGCATATTCAAGGAATATGGGAAAGAAGTGAAGGACATGGAACTGCATTTTACCAGGACCAACGGTCCTGCAGATGAGGCAATTGAAGATCTCATCGCTGTTGCGGGTGGTATCCGTCACGGCGATATGGTGCGGGAGATGATTCTGGCTGCCCTGAAGGCAGGCCAGGAAAGCGAAGACCGGGCTGATTTGAAGCTCATGAACTCCACCTTGAAGGAAATGCGCTTTACAACGAAGATTTTCGGGCCGTACAAACAGGTCAAGAAGGTCGCCGTCTTCGGGTCCGCCAGGACAAAGCCGGGAGAACCGGTTTACGAAATGGCCCGCCTGCTCGGTAAGCGGTTGTCGGAAGCAGGCTTCATGGTCATTACGGGAGCCGGACCCGGGATCATGCAGGCGGTGAATGAAGGGGCCGGCCCGGAACACTCATTCGGCGTGAACATCCGCCTTCCCTTCGAGCAGAAGGCGAATCCGGTCCTCGAGGGCAACCCGAGGGTGATCAATTATAAGTATTTTTTCACCAGGAAAGTGGCTTTCTTGAAAGAGAGCGACGCAGTGGCCCTGTTCCCCGGCGGGTTCGGAACGCTTGATGAAGCCATGGAGACCATTACGCTGGTACAGACCGGGAAACGGAACCCCACGCCCATCGTCTTCCTGGATGAACCCGGCGGCACTTACTGGTCCCGGTGGATGGATTTCATCGAACGGGAACTTCTGCGCCTGGGGTACATCAGTCCAGGGGACCTTCGCCTCTTTGATCTCGCGGCATCGGCGGATGACGCCGTGGAGAATATCAGTCGTTTTTATCGGCGATACCACAGCATCCGCTATGTGGGAGATCGCCTGATCATCCGTCTCTCCGTTCCCATCTCCCCCGATCAGGTTGCTGACCTGAAGGACAATTTCTCCGATATTCTGAGTCCGCCTTGTGATTTCTTTTTCTGCCCGAACGCGCTCCCGGAAGAGAAGGACGAGCCTGAGATTTTTCACCTCCCGAGGCTGGTTCTCACGTTCAAACGGAAGAATTTCGGCCGGCTCCGCCAGCTGATCGATCATCTGAACCGGGTGTGAAGCCCGGTCAGTTCAGGCGGTAGGTTTCTCCGTGGTTGAGATGCACAAGCCGGTCCTGGAGTCCCTGTCTTTCCATTTCTCTCCTCACGTCCAGGGGAGGAAAATGCACCGGCTCATCACCAAGGCGGAAGGTCCCCCAGTGGACGACCATCAACTTCTTCGCCCGCAGGTCAAGAAATGCCCGGACTGTTTCGGCAGGGTTCAGGTGGGAACCGGCCATGAACCATCGAGGTTCGTACGCGCCGAGATTGAAAATGGCCAGGTCGATTGAAAAGGCCTCGCCGATTTCTTTGAACCACTCAAAATAGGCGATATCCCCTGAAACGAAGATATTGAAGCCGCTCGCTCCTTTCACGAGAAATGAACCCCAGAGGGAACGGTTCGGCCCGACGAAGGGATTGCGCATGGTCCAGTGGTTGCAGGGCAGGAGGATTATCTCCCGTTTCCCATCGTTGTGGGCTTCGAACCAGTCCAATTGTGTCCTGTTCCGCATGCCGAGAGATTCGAATACGCCATGGTAGCCCAGAGGAGAAATGATATGGCTTTCCTCGGGGAAAATCCTGAGCGAGGACCTGTCCAGATGGTCGTAATGGCCGTGTGTGATCAGGATATGGTCCGGCCGTGGCAGCAGATGGGCATCGAAGGCAAGGGGACTGAAATCAGTGAGCCACATGAGACCGAAAAGAATGGGGTCCACGAGCAGCCGGCTCTCCAGGTCCCGGATCATGACGCTGGCATGTTTTATAAAAGTGACCGCACATCCGTCCTCTTCCTTGACGGGGTCCCAGGTGATTTTTACGGGAACGGTCGGTTCATCCTTGTAGAATGACTTGAAAGGGTTGTTGCCGAAGAGCTTCCAGCGGAGAACCCTCCACATATTCCCGTGCTCTGCGGAGCTGAAGGGATTCAGGAACACCCCCTTCCCATGGTGCAGTTTCCGTCGGGCTATTTCCCGCAGCGTCAATTGTCGAGCCTCCCTTCGAAACTTCCTTTTTGCCGGCATCTGCAGCCTGGAACGCCTGTTTTGGTCCATCGGGACCGTCGTTGTAGCCGCAAGCACAATCCAAGTCTATCCGAAAGGAAAGCAGGCTGTCAAACCCACTTTTCGCAGCCGAACAGTCCTCTACAAAAAAGAACTGGAAGTATCTCCCTCAATGATATAGTTTCCTGGGTGACGTTACGTCAATCGAGGGGGAGTGGAAATCATGGCCGAAAAGACCTTGGAAGAGAAATACAGGCGTGCCGCCGGCGTTATCTGCAGGCAGGGAATGGTCCCTTTTCCGGTAAACGACACGACCCTTTCCATCATAAAACACGTTGTCGAAAACGAAGAGGATGAGCTGGATTTTATCTACGCTTTTCGCGACAAGAGTTCGAAGACCATGGAGGAACTGCTGAAATCCAGCGAGTTTTCCGAGGAGCAAATCGAGCGGCTCGCCACGAGCCTTGCCGAAAAGGGTCTCATATTTGATCAACCGAGTTCGACCGGGATCATGGTTTACCGCCTGCTGCCCCTCATGAATGTCGGGCTGCTGGAATACAAATTCATGGGGGAACTCAAATGGAGCGAAGAGGAGCGGCGGCTCGCCCGGTTATTCCAGAAACTCATGAACGAAATGAGGGACCAGATCCAGACGAATTATGACGCTTTGGTTCCCATGTTCGAAAAGGCGCCGCCCGTGGACAGGACCGTTCCTATCCGGAACACGGAAGAAGGGGACACAATCCGCATCATTCCCCTTGACAGGAACGTGGAGGTCCCGGGAGACACTGTCCTGCCGAGCCAGTCGGTGGACGAGATCATTGACAAGTTTGACGATATTGCGGTGGGTTATTGTTTCTGCCGCCAGCGACGGGCGGTCATGGGAGAAGCGTGCGGGATAGACGCACCCACAAGGAATTGTTTCACCTTCGGGAAATCCGCCCGGCATACGGCTGCCCGGGGTTTTGCCGAGAGGATCTCGAAGAGCGAGGCGAGGCAGATCATGAGGGCCGCGGAGGAGGCGGGTCTTGTGCACAAGGCATTTCATCCCAATGCCAAGGTGTCGCGTCCGGAAACCAGCATCTGCAATTGCTGCAAGGATTGCTGTGACACCCTGCACCTCTGGAGAGACGGGGTTTTCCCCCTGATCAATTCCACGTATTACCTGTCGGTGATAGATGAGGAAGCGTGCATCGGATGCGGGATCTGCGTTGACCGATGCCCCACGGATGCGATAGAACTGAATGACGACGGTAAAGCGGAGCGGGATGAGAATTCCTGCTTTGGCTGCGGCATCTGCGCGCGCTTTTGCCCGGAGGGAGCCGTTTCACTGAAAGAGGGCATGCGCAGGGTGTCCGTTCTGCCGCCACGCCTTCGTCGAGAGGCATGAAGAGGAACCGTGTTCATGCAGGGAGAAGCTGTTGATTTTGCCGTTCTTCTAAAGAAATCGGAGTAAGGGAGTTCCATGGCTACATTCTTTCAGTTCGAAATCCTCGGGAACAGTATATGGCGAATCCTGTCTCTGTTCGGAATCGTTCTTTTCTCCCTGGTTTTAGGAAGGATCGCGAAAGCTCTTCTGCAGAAAGCGGGATTGCAGTGCGAGAGCAGAAACCGGGATATCATGGCCACCACCCTGAAGGCAATCAGCAGGGGGGCGGTTTTCCTCCTCGCCGCTGCCGGAATTTCGGTCGGGCTCGAGATCCTGGAACTGAAGGCCTGGGTTGCCGATGTGTCGGATACGGCCAGTTCGGTTCTCCTGAGTGTGGGAATCGGGTATTTTCTCTACTGGCTCGTGGATGTGCCCACTTCCTGGTTCACGAGGGTGGCGGGAAAGACCGAGACCAGGCTGGACGATATGCTGGTGCCCATCGTCCGCAAGAGCCTCAGGGTGACTGTGATCGTTCTGGTGCTTGTCCAGATCGCGCAGACCCTGAGTAATAAACCCATTACCTCGATTATCGCAGGTCTGGGAATCGGCGGCCTGGCCCTCGCGCTGGCGGCCCAGGATACGGTCAAGAATTTCTTCGGTTCGGTTGTTCTGTTCGTGGATAAATCGTTCGAGATGGGTGACCGGATCGTGGTGGAGGGCCAGGACGGGTCCGTTGAAGAAGTGGGATTTCGTTCCACGAAAATAAGGACCCTCGACGGACATCTGGTCACTGTTCCCAACGGCGAACTGGCCAACAAGATGATTCGCAATATCGGCAAGCGGCCGTATATCAAGCGCATAGCCAATCTTACCATCACCTACGACACTCCACCGCAAAGGGTCGAACGGGCCATCGAGATCGTCAAGGAGATACTGCAAGACCATGAGGGGATGCACCCTGACTTCCCCCCAAGGGTCTACTTCGATGAATTCAATTCCGCTTCTCTCAATATCATCGTTTTCTACTGGTATCATCCCCCTGACTACTGGGCGTATATGGATTTCAGCGAGCGGTTCAACAAGGAGGTGTTCCGCCGCTTCGGTGAGGAGGGAATAGAATTCGCCTTTCCGACCCAGACGCTTTACCTTGCAGGCGATCCGGCAAGACCGCTCACCGTCGGTGTTGAGAAGGTGCCGGAGGAAGGCAGTCATGCGTAAGCGCGGGAAGCGCGGGGAAATTGCTTGTGTGACCGGCACAAACCGGGGAGAAGGCCGTTCCTACCGGACCATGGGCCGGGCTAGTGAAAGACCGGGTACTTTCCTGAGTAGGAAGTGCCTTTCAATGACGACATAACCTCCACCCGGGCATCCTGGAGAGCCTGCATCACGACAATGCCCGGCAGCGTAATGAAAAATTCGTCCCCGGGACAAAGGACGTAGTCTTTCAGGTCATGCTCCTGCGTAATCCAGATTTCCCCTTCAAGACAAATCACCAGGTCCCACTTCTTGACTCCGAAAAGCCTCTTCAGGGTCCCTTTTTTCAGGGCTATCTCATGTCCGGGATTTCTTTCATTGCAAACTCGCCCAGTCAGTAAGCCGGACAAATTATTTTGCCTGTTCACGTCTGTTATGTTCATCATGGCTTATTCTCCTATCATTTATGAAATGAATTGCGTTCCAAAAGTTCCATTTTGTTTCTTGCATTTTAAAGGAGAAAAAAGTACAGTAACAGTCTCAAAAAGATAGAATTGTAACCAGAACAGATGTGTTTTTTCGCTTACTGTTATGGTTGACTAAAGAGAGCACTGTAATCTTGATTCGAACTCCCGGGGCATTGGCGCATAATGCAGGTGAGACCAAGACTATATAAATATGAAGAAATCGCTGAAGAGGTGATTCTTCTAATCAACTCCGGTACCTTCCGGTCGGGAGATCGCATCCCTTCCGTGCGCGAGATGAGCAGGCAGAAGCAGATGAGCATTTCCACCGTGCTCCAGGCCTACTACCTCCTGGAAGCCCAGGGTTTCATTGAGACGCGGCAACGCTCGGGAGTGTATGTCTCTACCAGAATTCCTGGTGCTATGCCGGAACCCGAGATTTCCTCGCCTGAGCTTGACCCGGGCAAAGTGAGCGTCTGGCAATTGGTCAAGATGATGCTGCGCGACGCGCAGAACCCGAATCTGGTCCACTTGGGCGCCGCGTATCCGAATGTGAATCTCCTGGCCACGCCGAAGCTCAACAGGATCCAGGCTTCCATAGGGAGACGAAAAAAGGAGATGAGCGGCGTGTACGATTTGCCGCTGGAAGGATGCAAGGCGCTTCGTGTCCAGATCGCAAAGAATAGTCTACGGGCCGGATGCAATCTTGCACCAGGAGACATTGTAACCACCTCGGGCTGCACGGAAGCTGTTAACCTTTGTCTGAGATCCGTGTGCAAGCGGGGAGACACCATAGCAATTGAGTCGCCGATCAGCTTCGATGTTTTGCAGTGCGTCGAGGCATCAGAATTGAAAGCACTCGAAATACCGACTCACCCACGAGAAGGCATCAGCCTGGAAGCCCTGGAATTCGCCATCGAGCACACACCGGTGCAGGCGTGCCTGGTCATTTCGAACTTCAACAATCCTTTGGGAAGTTGTATCCCGGATAATAAGAAGGAGGACCTTGTGACCCTCCTGGCAGGGCATGACATACCGCTTATTGAGAACGACATTTTCGGCGAGATCTACTTCACCGGCCGCCGTCCGGCAGTGGCGAAATCATATGATCAGAAGGGCCTGGTTATGCTCTGCTCTTCATTTTCAAAGGACATTTGCCCAGGCTACCGGGTGGGATGGGTGGCTCCGGGTCGTTTCAGGGAACAGGTGGAGTGGCTCAAGTATACTTCGACCATGGCCACCGCCACTCTTCCCCAGTTGGCGCTTGCGGAATTCCTTGCTACCGGAGGGTACCATCACCACATGCGCGGCATCCGCCGTGTCTATGAACGGAACGTCGCCTCCATGGTGCATGCGGTCGAGCGTTATTTTCCGAGCGGGACCAGGACGACTCATCCCACGGGAGGTTTTGTTGTCTGGGTACAGCTGCCTGATCGAGCTGATTCTATGCAACTTTATAAGAGGGCCTTGGAGGAGGGAATAGCTATCACACCCGGTTACATTTTTTCCTCCACTGATCGTTACCGGAATTTCATCCGGCTTAATGCTGCCAACTGGTCTGAGATGATTGAGAGGGCTATGGAGAAGCTGGGAAAATGTATCGTGGAGTTGATCTGAAAGAAGAAAAGGAGAGTCATCATGAACTTTCATATGCCCACAAGACTGATTTTCGGGCCGGGGGTTATTGACACCCTGGAACGGGTAGTCAGGAAAGACCTTGGTGCAAATCAGCCCATCCTGATAACAGATCCGAATCTGCGGCAGGCAGGGTTGGTTGACAAAGTCCTGTCCCGAATGGATGGCGTGGATGTGTTTGATGACGTTGAGGCCAACCCCAAATCCACAACAGTCAACCGTGTCGGTGAAATGGTCCGGCGGAAGGCCCCGGATGTTATTCTCGCTCTGGGCGGAGGCAGCGCCATTGACGCCGCTAAGGCCGTGGCACTGCTCGCGACCAACCAGGGACTGATCGAGGAGTACGAAGGCCGGGAAAAATACGTCAATGCGCCATTGCCTGTCATCGCCGTCCCGACAACCTGCGGGACCGGAAGCGAAGTGACCTGGGTATCGGTTATCACTGATACCCGCCGGAATTTCAAGATGAGCATCAAGGGGCCGAAGCTGTTTCCTGCCGTCGCTATTGTGGATCCTGACCTGCTCCTGACCTTGCCGGCAGGCGTTGTTGCTTCTACAGGCATGGATGCGCTCACCCACGCCATCGAAGCGTTCACGGTGAAGCCGGCCACTATTATCACTAATGTATTCGCTCTCAAGGCCATTGGACTCGTATGGGGATCATTACCCAGGGCGTCCGCGAATATTACGCAAGAGAAGACCGCCAGAGAGAGCCTGATGTACGGAAGCACACTCGCCGGATTTGCCTTCGGCAACAGTGACGTGGGCGCCGTCCACTGTATTTCCGAATCCATCGGCGCCCTTTTTGATGTCCCGCACGGGGTTGCCAATGCGGTCTTTCTGCCTCCCGTAATGCGCTTCAATCTTCCGGTTTGTACGGGACGCTATGCACGCATTGCGGCAGCCATCGGCATTGCCGGGAAAGATGACAAAGATTCCGCCCGACTGCTGGTCGATGAAGTGCAAGCCATGTCCCGTCGTATCGGCATCCCGCGCTTCGCGGATTTGGACATTGATCCAAAGGAATTCGAACTCATTGCCCGTTATTCCCATCAGAACAACTCCAATGCCTCCAACCCGCGGGATGTGACGCAACAAGACTACATCACCATTCTGGAAGACGCTCAGAGTCGTCTGTAAAAACAATAGAAGCCGACTCCTTCCTGGCCAGAGGCGCTGTCTGCACTTTTCTACCCAACGTATTCTAATGGATAAATGTCTATGAAGGGAGGTCTCCGGTTGGACTTCTTGCGGTTTCGCACGATCCATGCCGGTTCCACTTCCAAGCATGACAAATTTGTTGAATTTAATCCTAAAAAAGGCATAAATAACAACATTTATATTCCTGAAAGAGACATTTTCCGCTCCCTGTTTCATTGTTCCTGCCGGTGTCGGCCGGAATGACAAGACCTTCTTCACTGCGCAAGATGAGATCATTCTATTCCTGTCGGGTATCGGCACAAAACTTGCTGAACAAAGGAGAGAGGTTGCCGTTTCAATTTTTCCGTGGAGGCGCGAAAATGGTTTCATTAGGGTTATATCACAAAGACAAATTGCCGCAGCGCATAGTCAAATTTCATGATGATCTCCTCAAGAATTCCATCAGCTATTTTGAAACAGAAAGAGATTTCCGCAAGGGGATAAGAAAGGCCCGCAAGTCGATCAAGAAAGCCTTTAAGCTCGCTCGAAAGAAAGAAATCAATCCCGGGGTATCCATAAAGGGCGCACAGGACGTGCTCGAAGCCCTCCGGGAAGAAATTCAAATGACCCGGAAGGCGCTTCTCGTGACATCAACCAGCCTGGGGATTGCCCTGAACAAGATCCAGCAGGAAAGAATAGACCAGCCCCTCTCCCTTATTGAAGATGCGTGTGAATCCTTTAGAAACAAGGAGATCGAAAAGGGCCTGGAACTGCTCAGTCAATCCCAGTCGGAATTTGGGAAAAAGGTGCTTGTCAGGACCCGGACAGCCCTGTTCGGCGGGACCTCGAACGCGATCAAAGAGATGAAGGAAGAGATCGGCGTTTGGATGGACAAGAGGACGCGGGCGAAAGAATAAAGCCGCACCACGCAGGCATGCGGACCCGCGCATGTTCAATTCCAGCCCTGCGTAACGGGATTATCACAGGGATGATGAGAAGAATGTCCGCAAGAGCCAGAGCATCGGCGATATTCCGGCCTATTTGTTTATAAGCGTCATGATAAACTTGGTCTTTCCGTCTCTCGTCTCTGCCTTCAGTGCAAACTGCTGCCCGCCTTTATGCAGCATGATCGCCCCCTTGTCTCCAATAGACATGGCCGTTCCCGGCGGCCAACCCTTCTCCGCCATGGCTTTCTTGTAGAAAGCGACGACCTGATCAATAGGGGCATCCACTTCGAGCACAAAACGACCTGAGCCTTCATGGATCTTTTCTTTCACCACTCGGGCGCCTTCCATCAGCGGGATTGCGCCACCCATGAGGGCCTTTTCGGCCGCCGCAGGAGCCTGAGGGAAAGCGGCAAGCAGCACGAGAGCCAGGGTTGCTGATAGCAGTGAACAAACAAACCTTCTTATAGTCATTCCTTGCCTCCTTTGTTGTATTTATCTTGCACCTTTTTGTCTCAGCAGGTCGATAATGGCCTTTCTGTTCTGCTGTTCGTAAAGTTGTTCGCCGCGACGTTTGGTTCCCGCCCAATTCAAAGCCGTTTTGCCGTTTTTGTCTTTTGCATTCACATCTGCCCCATGAGCCAAATAAAATTTGACGGGCTCGAGCCAGGCCATCTTGCACGCGAACATGAGCAACGTGTTGCCGCTCTTGCTGATCGGATAATTGACATCAGCGCCCTTCGAGAGGAGGTATTCCAGCGTTTCCGTAACTCCCGGTTTGAAGTTGCCGTTTTTGGTCTTGAACGCGATTTTCCAGAGGGCGGTTTTTTTGTCCACCTTGGTGCCGGCTTCAAGGAGCACCGGTATGACTTCCTTCCAGTTCTTTGTATTGCTCATGGCCTGATACAGGGCATCGTGACCCTGATTGGTCCGGTAGCCTATATTTCCGCCTCGGCCAATGATCAGCGTTACCATTTCCGGGGTGCTCAGATTGGCCGCCTTTTGCAGAAGCGGGGAACCATAGACGACAACGTTCGGGTCGACTCCCTTGTCCAGGTACTCCTTGACGGTCGCCACGTCCCCCGCGTTGAGGGCCTTGAGGATTACCCCTTTCTCTGCCTTGCTGAGACTTGGGCCGGAACCTTTTCGTACAATCTTCGTTGAACGTCCATGGGAATTGATCGGCGCGGTTCTGACCACTTTGGGCGCCTTCTTGGTCTTGGTTGATGACGATTTTGCTTCTGCCCCCGTCTTTTTCTCTTCGGACAAAGCCGGTTGTTCCATTTTGTATTTGATGCCGCCGGTCTTCCCCACCGAGATTTCACACGTGGTCATCTGATGTCCGGGAGGAAACTCCCAGCTTTCCGTTTTTCCATTAGCCAGGACGATCTTTTTTTCAACTACTTTGTTCTTGTAATCATCCCGGTAACCGATGACGGTCACCTCGGATGTCGGAGTGTCCTGGTTGTCTCCGGTTATCGTAATGGTAAGCTTTCTGCCCTGATACACAATCAGGCCTCGACTACTCTTGGCCGTGAGGTACCCCTCTTCCAGTTGTCTGTCCCGGCTGAACGAAAAAGGGTTTTTCTCGTTTGTCACGGTCGCATAGACCAGCCCCTTGCTGACCCGAATGAAGACCCATTCGCTCTTTTTATGCTGGTTGATTTCGATCTCTTTGCGTTCCCGCCTTCTTTGCAAGCTGAACAGCTCTGATCCGGTCTCCTCCATGGGGACGCCTTTTCTGTATATGGTATAGCTGCCTGCCGATTTGTCGATGAGATTACTGAGCATGATTCTGACCGGCCTTTGAGGATCCACCTTGACCTGTATTTCGCCTCCCTTGGTGATTCTGCGGCCCCAGGGTGCGGTCCCTTTCAGGGTCCCCGACACGGCCGGCAGTGCTGCCACAGCCTTCTTTCGAGCCTCCACAGGGTCCAATTCCTTGGTAAATCCTCGGGGAATGGCGAAAAGGGCGGCATCCACCGGCCCTTCCTTGATGTTGCTGAGGGCAACCCTTGTATCTCCCCAGTTGGTCTTGACCTTGATGCTCCCGTCATTTCGGCCGCTTACCATATGGACTTTGACTGGAAAGGATTGCAGCTTCTCGGCAAACCACACATCGGCCAATTTGAATTCTTGGTCGTAATAGGCATATCGGTCGCAGGTGTACCCGGCTATTGTTTCGGTTCCCACCTTTCTCTTCTTGGCGATCTCTTCCAGTTTCTCGATGGACTGAAACGGGTCCGCCATATAGGCCAGGAGTGTTAAATTTCTTGTTTCCTGATAGGATCTGGTTTGAGGATTTATCAGCCAGGTCGACCCCTTTTGGCGATCTACGATGACGGTTCGACTTCCCTCTTTTTCCTTGTCACGCATCCGGAGATCTATCCGGTACTGCTTGTTCAGGACCATGATCTTGCCTATCAGCTTATTGTTGAATACTTCTTCGGATATATCCGCCGTAAAACTCCCGGCCCAGGCCGAAAAGCCCATAAACGAAATACCGAGGAAAACCAATGTGCCGAGAATTTCTGTCCTTTTCACGTTACGCATTTTCAACATTTTCAGTCGGCCTCCTTTCTCGCCTATGATACTGCTGTGATTACCCTTTACGCCTGTATCGGCAGGGAATGGAAATTGCTTGTCTTTGATTTTGCTTCTTCTGCAAGAGTTCATGATCTGAAAATGCTCCATATCAGGAAAGGAAAATGAAGAGACAGAGTGCCGCAAAAGCGATGCCGGACAGGAACCCCACAATGAAATTCCTTTGAAATGTCTTTGCCGTGAGGTCCTTCTGCTGATAGGAGAGGACCAGGGGGGCACGGCCCGATTTTCTGATGGTCAAGTTTGATGAGCCATCTACCTGCGAGGCAGTTCCCAGAACAAAGACCCGATCGCCCGGCTGGACCCAGGATTCGTAATATTTTCGAAACGCCTGCTTGGCCTCTTTGGAAACCGAAGGGATCTCCACCAGGTCGTCTGGGATGTCCAGGGGCGCATCCATCTCCAGCTTTCGAAAAAAAGGCTTTTTCCCGCCTTCCGGATACTGTTGACGGTCCAATTCTCTCATTTTTTTCATCCGGCGGCCCAGTGGGGTGCGTTTTCCGCTCAGGGATTTCAGGACCCGGTAGTGGGGATAGGTACCGGTCCGACCGCCCGCAGGTGTAACGCTGATGGTGCCGGAATTATCCCTCAAAACAAAGGGGCATTTTCGATCTCCGGATCCCAGGGACGTTTCATAAAATCCGCCCTGGCCTTTCCTGCTTCGTTTCTCGGTGGCCTCCCATCGGTGCCACACCGACGGTGTATGCGTATAGGACGTCGAAATGGTCTCCCCGCTTTCAACAACCCCTTCGACCAGGCAGAGGTCCGGTTGGACGTCCCTGATCTGAGTCAGGGTGAGCCCGCGCGTGAGTTTCCGATTTATCCACGCCTCTTTCGTCAGATAGAACATGATCAACGCCATGACCCCGGCCCCGCATCCGAAAAGAACAGTCACCGTATTCATGAGTATTCTCCGCTCAACCTATTTGCCCCTGTCCAAATGCGTTCTGCTTTTTTCGGTTTTGCCGATAGCTCCCGAAACAGATCACCCCGATCCCGAAAAAAACAATCCCGCCCAGGAAGATGAAGAGCGCCGACCAGGTGAAACCTGCCTCCAGGATGGCATACTGAGAGTCCGTGGGGTTGTAGTACACCGTCACCTTCTGCCCGGAGGGATACCGTTTCACCACCTTTTCTGCCATGCTCTGCATGCCCCCGGACGCGCCACCGAATTCGATCCGGTTCGAAATATACCGTTTCCCGCTGACCTGATACCAATACTGTACCCTGGGGTAATAGGTGATGACGGTGCGACGGGTTTTTGTGTCCCTTCTGGTCTGTTTACTGACCTGAGACGAGATGATGGTCCCCTGGGTGCTGGGCCAATTGCGGCTCTCATGGGCGCCTTTCAATTCATACCCGCCCCATGCCAAGAGGAAAATGCCTGCTGCGAACATGGCCAGGGCAAGGATGCCCAGGTCTCTTCCGGATTTGGTCCTGGCACGGGATGAAGCGGTGGGCCTTCCCATGGAATCAACATCAGATTCGTATGCCGGACCTGGGGCCGGTTCCTGGGGCGTAAATGAAGGCGTATCCATTTCGCTGACCTCCTTTTCTTTTTTGCATAACCAAGTGCCTCTCCCTTTGAGCAGTAACCGGTTTTCTATTCACCGGACCTGCAAACATCCCGGATGCACATTTTCCGGATATCGTGCGTTTGAATGCGATTGCAAAGGGAGCAGTCCTCTTTTTTTACAGCCAGGCAGTAAAAGCACCACCCGTGCACGCCGTCGGCCTTGGGCCAGTATCTGAGGATATTTTCACACAGGTCCGGGGAGCCGATCCGTTCAACCTCTTCCTGATAGCACCAGGGTCCTCTGGGATGGTCCCTGCATTTTTCGTATATGGGGCCGCTTTCGGCGAAGCCCCGAATTGTGAACAGGAACAGACTGATCAGAACGCAAAGAAAGGCTAAACGGTTTTGCATTGGCAATCCTCCCTTGATGGGAATTATTTGCAGGAGTTAAGCGGGACTTTTTCAGGGGACACATGATTCCACTCCGGGAATTTTTCTGCCTCCAGGTTCTTGGTCAGTTCAATGCTGCTGTCTTTCCAATTCCACGGGTCCTTCGAATCTTTTCGGTGGCAATTTGCTATCCAGTTCCAATTGACCACTCTCAGGGGAACAAAAATCGACTGCGGTTTGTCTGGTTTAAACATCAAGTACATTTCAAAATACATCTCGGTTTTATATTTCAGTCTATAGTCTGCATCAGCGTTGGTATCCCAATTCACACATATGCCTCGTTTGTCTTTCTTGAGGCAATCGAATTGCATGGGAGCTCCGGGTCTGTCTGTGGTCACAGGGCCTTCTGCGTACGGATAGATCTTGTCAATTCCATTATAATCCTCCCCGCAGTTACAACTATATTTCGATTCTTCTCTTTGAGAAACCTTCTGCACAATTTGAACATATTGCGTTTCTCCCTGGAATTGGGCGGGCAAGGGATCATGGCTGAATCTGACGGAGAAATCCTTGCTTCTGTCTTTAGGGTCATAAATCAAATTGACATAGTCCTTGAAAGATTGGGCTTCGGGGTCATAATCTGGCGTATTCGCAACAATCCAGTCTCCGGGTGGTATTTCCGTCGTGACCCGGATATCGGGTTCCTTCACATCAAATCGGGCCTTAGCCGTCATCTCCTTACCCTGGATCGTCGTCTTATACTCAACGGGAAAAGATTTTTTGGATTTATCCCACCAGTAAAAAGCAATTTCCGGCTTTTTGAGGTCCATGTCATTAAGATAAATGGGCTTTCCTGCAATCTGCTCTCCTTCATGGGTTACGATGAATTGCTTTACCGTCTTTCCTGGTATTGTCCACTGGCCCTGCTGCAAATCATCGGAACCCGGCATGGCAAGGGCCTTAAGACGAAGTTGTTCCCCTACCACAACGGTTTGCATCTCGTCAGTCACATCAAGCCATTCACCTTCTCTTAAACATCTTATCCGTAAATCCGGTGAAGCTTCTTCGAGATTCCAGGAGATGGAATAGGTGGCATTGCCGCCCGTGGCGACGCTCGCGGGGCGAAAACGCCTTTTTCCCATGCCTGTATCGGAAATCTTGATGCTGAAGTTTCGGGGCGGCCCGTCGAGGTTGACCCGCCACCTCCGCGTGCCCTTCATGGGGCCCTTTTCAGGGATGGGGAATCGAAGCCCGATGACGTTCATGTTGATCTGCTTTTCCGCCTGTTCATAGCGGCATATCCCGTTGGCCACTTTCCGTTTCTTGCCGGGCATACTGAGTTTCCCCGAAATACCCCCGGCTGCGAATTCATAATAGCTGGAGGGAATGCCCATCGGCATGAGGCCCTTGCCAATACCGAATCGGCGCAACAAGAGATTGATGGAATCATATTCTTCCGGTGGGGAATAGGAGAACCTTCTTGAGCCGCTGTAGCTTTCAAGGAGTGGAGGACAAATAGCCGGCTGGGGTTCCTTTTGGGTCAGCGTCTCCTCGAAGTGGCAACTTCCCCCAAAGGTCCGCCCCCTGTACTTCAGGGAAAAGGGCGACAGTTTCGGTTTGTGATCAAGACCGCTGCCGGTTCGGTCCAGGTTCAGGGTGGTATTGGCTTTCATCCTGAAATATCCCTTCCGGATATTCTGCCCCTCATCCATCTCCCAACGGACATCCACCGAGAGACTCACCGGAAGGATCTTTCGGGGCTCATCACCATGTGCTTTTTCGGAACAGGCTGTAATCGTTACCAGAATAAACAATAAGCTGAAAAAGAATGCACCAGTTTCATGCAGGCGCCCTTTATACATAGAGGACCCTCTCTCCTAGTCTTTGTTCTTCATGTTACTTTTTTCCACGTCTTTTTGTCTGTTTCCGCCAATGATGATTTCCCCCAGTTCAGCGAGGTTTTTGAATGCCAGGATTTCTTCTGTCCCTATTTTTCCCACAGTGCCTGCAATCATCTCGGGATTGCTCAGGTCACGACGGTAAATCCGTACGAGATAGCTCTCCATTTCTCCTCCTGAACCATAGGGCTTCTCATTGGGAGTCCTGGTGGTCCTGCCGGGTCCTCCAACATCCGGTTTTCGAGCTGTCATGTATTGAAACACATTGGGGGTCACAGATAAGTCACAGGATGAGAAAAATCTGTAACTTATTGTTTTATTTTGAAACTATGTGTGACAATATCTTTTCCGGGTCCACGGAAGACGACTTCACCAGGGAATATGTATTTGACAGGCGGTCGCAGCCTGAAGTATTTGATTTTGGAAACAATACGTTGGGACATTTCCACGGGAAAAATGATCCCTTCTGGAACGCCCCGGATAGTACATTTCTCTTGTGTTGGACCGTGGGCATATTGAAAGCCGAAGCCGGCGCGAGAATCCGGCACGATTTTTTATCCCGGAGTCTGAGGCTCATCATCGAGGGAGAGGGGGCAAGAAATGAAACCGGATCAGCCTGCGACACGAAAAATTTCCTTCCCAACCCTTCCTTCCATAGTTCCTCGAAAGCGGCTTTTTCAGAAACTGGATCGGCGAGGACATTATGGCGTCACCTGGATTACCGGGATGGCGGGATCAGGCAAGACAACTCTGGCAGCAGGCTACCTTGCCACACTGCATATCCCCTGTCTCTGGTTTGCCATGGACGAAGGCGATGAAGATCTCGCCACCTTTTTTTATTATCTGGGGCTCGCGGGACAGGAAGCCGTCCCTTTTGAGGCTCCCCCTCTCCCCTTTTTGACCCCGGAGTATCTCCAGAATGTGACGACATTTTCCAGGCGCTATTTCGAGGCATTGTGCAAAGGGTTACCGCGTCCTTTTTTTCTTGTTTTTGACGACTACCACAAGATACCCACAGAATCCCGTTTTCACGGGCCTTTTCGTGATGGAATTTCAGTGGTCCCGCACGATATCCACATCTTGATCCTCAGCAGGAGCAATCCCCCCGCCCCATTTATACGAATGCTCGCCAATAATCGCATCAGACTCGTCGGACAAAAGGACCTGAAACTCAATATCACGGAATCAAGAAAAGTCGCTGCAATCGCCTTTGGAAGGCGTGTGCCCGAAAAGCTGATGGGAGAGATCTCCCAGAGGGTCCAAGGCTGGGCAGCAGGTCTCATCCTTATGACAAAAAGCCTCAAGTCCGGAAATCTTCCCCCTGAAACCCTGAATACCTTCACCCCGAAAGAAGTCTTTTTCTATTTCGCGGAAGAGGTTTTCGGCAACATGGAAACCACCACAAAGGAATTCCTGATCAAATCTTCTCCCCTTCCGAGAATGACCACTGCCATGGCAAAAGAACTGACCGGCCAGGCTGATGCTCCAAGCCTGCTGGCCACCCTGGAACGAGACCACCTCTTCATGGAACGGTTTCCCTCCCGGGAATCGGTCTACCAGTTCCACCCACTGTTTCGTGAATTTCTACTGTCCAAGGCCGCTGAAACACTGCCGCAAAAAGCTTTCAAGCAACTGCAGCGGAAGGCCGCCACCCTCTTGCACGCCTCCGGTTACTTTGAGGAAGCTGCTGATTTGTATATTCAGGCGGAAGACACCAGCGGCCTGATGGGCCTTGTCGAAGAGCAGGCCAGAGGACTTCTCGATCAGGGCCGGCACGGCACCCTGCAACAATGGATCAAACACCTCCCTGAAGAAACCCTCCAAAAAACCCCATGGGCTCTCTATTGGCTTGGTTTGAGCTGCCAGCATGTTGCTCCGGCCGAGGCAAGAGCACGTTTTGAGACGGCTTTTCGTCTGTTTGAAGCAGCAAAGGAGCGCCGGGGCGTATTCCTTGCCTGGACAGGCATTGTAGGGACTACCCTCTATGAATGGAACAATTTTGCTATCCTCAATCCCTGGATCGATCGTATGGAAGGGGACCTTTTGGCGGAGGAATCTTTCCCATCTCCTGAAATCGAGACCGCCGTTGCGGTGTCCATGATGAGTGCCCTGATGTGCTGCCGCCCACATCATCCCCATATGACGATGTGGATAGAAAAAGCGCTCTCCCTTTCACGGCAACACGGCGATTTGAGGCTCCGGATAGAGGCGGCTGATTGGACTATTACCTATTTCTCCTGGATCGGAGATTTTGCCAGAGCGGATATCATCAAGAGAGAGATCGGAAGACTCATGGGGGCCTATAAGGCGCATCTTCCCGGAATGCTCCATTGGAAATGGTTGGACATTTCAACACGCCTTTTTTATGACATCCCGGATGTTTCAACTTTGCAGGAGGTAATAGAGGCCCTCGAAACCATAGAGCAGACCGGCATCGGTGCCTGGGAGCAGATGTTTCTGCTCAACGGCGTGTTTGTCGCGTTGATTCTTGGACATTTCCAAAGGGCGGAAGGATTCCTGCAGCGTCTTCAACCAATTCTGAACCCTTCGCGGTATCATGGCTATGGTATTTTCCATCACTGTGCCGCTCTCTACAACTTCCTCAGGGGGGATACCATACGGGCGCTGGAACATGCACGCACGGCTCTCAAAGCAATAAATGAGACCGGGTATGTCTTCCCTGTAATGGTCTGCAGGTATGGGCTCGCCATGGTCCTGATCGATCAGGAGCGATTTGAAGAAGCTGCCGAAGAACTCTCCTCTGCCCATTCGCTCGCCCGAAAGACGAGAAGTACTATCGCAGAATTTATGTGCCTCCTGGGCAACGCCTGGTTGGCCTTCAGGCAGAAAAGAGATGAGGATCCGGCATACCTGAAAGAAGCCATGAGTTTTGGCCGAAGACATGCCTTCCAGAGCCTGATCTGGTGGTGGCACCCTGATATGCTTTCCAGGTTGTGCGCCCGGGCCCTTGAGGAAGGTATCGAGGTCGACTACTGCCGAAGGCTCATCAGGGCCTGGAATCTCACACTTGAAAACCCGCCATACGATCTGAAAGGCTGGCCATGGACCCTGGAAATCCATACCTTTGGCCGCTTCGGGATTCTGAAAGACGGCACCCCCCTGCGTTTTGCAGGGAGGAGCCAGAAACGCCCTCTGGAACTTCTCAGGGCCTTGATCTCCCGGGGAGGAATAGAAGTCGATATTGAAAAGATCATGGACGATCTCTGGCCGGATACGGAGGGAGATATGGCCCACAGCGCCTTTTCCACCAATTTGAACCGTCTGCGAACCATCCTTGCTCATAAAGAGACGATTCAACTTCGGGATGGCAGGCTGACCTTAAACCCAAGATATTGCTGGATCGACACCTGGGTCTTTGAGTTTTTCCTTGAGGAAGCTGAAACCCTCTGGAAACAGGGCAAGAGAAAAAAGGCAATGGCAAAATACGAGGAGGCGCTCAGCCTGTATAAAGGCCCTTTTATATCAGAGGAACCGTTACAACACTGGGCAGTCGTTCTCCGGGAGCGCATGTCACTGCGGTATCTCAAGGCCCTTATCACCCTGGGTAGTGCCCTGGAAGAGGAAGGGGAATATGAAGAGGCGATCCAACGCTACGAAAGTGGGTTAGAGGGGAATAACCTGGAAGAAGTCTTTTATCAGCGACTTATTCTTTGCCATGCGAGGCTGGGGCGTCACGCGGACGTTGTGAAAACGTACCGCCGCTGCAGGGATACTCTAGCCAGAACCCTTGAGGTCCCTCCTTCAGAAGAGACAGAACGGATGTACAGAAGGCAAATGGCTTCCAGGGCCCGGAACACGGAGGCATAAAGGCCGGCACCAGGGAAGTCTGAGCCCTGAAAGTCAAGGAAAAGCCGCAGACCGAGTGATGCCAACTCGATTGCGAAAAACATATTGACATTGCCATAATATACAAACATAGTAATTAATCACCGAATATAATTCGGTAATAACGCCTTTTACCAAAAATTATGTGTATTTTTTCATTTTGCCCGGGAGGTGTTCCATAGACAGGCTTGATATTCAAATTCTCGGCATATTACAGGAGAACGCGCGCGCAAAGAATATCGAATTGGCCCGGGAGCTGGGAGTTGCCCAATCCACGGTGCTCGAACGCGTTCGCCGCCTGGAAGAACAGGGATTTATCACCGGATATCGTGCCATCCTGAACCCGGAAAAACTGGGGCTGAGCATTCAGGCCTTTGTCTCCGTCGCCATGCAGAGACACGAGGCGGAAACCATCAGGAGATTCGAAGAAGGCGTCAGACAACTCCATGGTGTCCGGGCGTGCTACCACCTTACCGGACGGTTCGACTATCTCCTGTACGTGGCAGTGAGGGACCTGGAGGAACTGGGGAAACTGGTGAAAACCGGGATAGCCGCCCTGGATGGATATGGGAAGTCGGAGACGTTCGTGATTTTTTCGGAGATAAAGTCCGATGAGGGTGTCCCTATCGGTGACACTCCGGATCAGGCGAGGAAGCAGGAGTAGCGTCTCGCCAGGGTTGCCCGGCCGGGATATGTTTTCGACTCTGTGAAGAACAGGTGTTTCTGCCAAGGAAGGGGAACGGAAAAGGAGGAATACAATGCAAAAGAAGAAGCTGATGATTCACGATTTTGTGGGGATGAAGCAGGGAGGAAAAAGGATCACCTGGATTACCTCGTACGATTACCCGACCGCCCAGTTTGCCGAGGCGGCCGGAATGGACATGATCCTGGTGGGGGATTCCCTGGGCATGTGTGTGTACGGATATGAGAGCACGGTGCCCGTCACCATGGATCAGTGCATCGTGCACAGCGAAGCGGTGCGGCGCGCGGCCCCTAATACCTTCGTCGTGGGCGACATGCCGCTGGGAAGTTACCAGGTATCCGATTCCAAAGCGGCAAAGAATGCGATCCGTTTCCTCAAGGAAGCAGGGGTCGATGCCGTCAAGCTGGAAGGGGGAGTACGGGTCCTTTCGAGAATCAGGGCCATCCTGGATGCGGGAATAGTGGTCATCGGCCACATCGGTCTCACGCCCCAGAGTTCGGGTCAGATCGGGGGTCACAAGGCCCAGGGCAGGACCGTCGAATCCGCCAGGCTGGTCATCGAGGATGCCCTGGCAATTGAAGAGGCCGGGGCCCAGATGCTGCTCATCGAAGCTGTGCCGCCTGAAGTATCTGGATTCATTGCCAAAAAACTCAAGATTCCGGTTCTCAGCATCGGCGCGGGCAAAGAATGCGACGGCCAACTCCTGATCGTGTCCGACCTGATCGGACAATTCACCGCGTTTACCCCCAAATTCGTGAAGCAGTACGCCAACGTGGCGGAGGTGGTAACAAACGCACTCAGGGCATATGTCAACGACGTCCGGAACGGGACATTCCCCACCGATGAGCATTGTTACCACATGCTGAAGGGTGAAGAAGAAAAGCTCAGAGAGGTCATCAAGGAATACGCATAGGAGGGAAACGCCATGTCGGATTTGCGAAGCAGGTTGAGGATAGCGCCTGATCGACTGGAGGAGATCAATCGATTCCTGCTCGATCCGGATAACGAGCTCATCAATGAACTCATCAGGGTCGTGGAAAAATACGGCGGACCGGAAGAGATCAATCGAAAGGCCGCGGATGCTCGCGACCTCGGGAATCTCAAGAAACGCCTGGAGGAGATGCATTCTCCGTACCTGGCGGATGTCCGGTGGCTGGAAGAACAGAGAGAGAAAAAGGCCTTTGTCCCTCTCTCTGAGTACCGAAAAGGGATCCTGGGAGAACAGGCGAATCGTGTGCGATTCAAGAAGGAGACAGCCGTCACCCTTGAAATATCAGCACTCCAGTTTTTCCCATGGCTGATCACCGAAGCCGGAAGGGCGATTGAAAGACGGGAGCTCATGCCGGGCAGGTATATCCGGGTTCGCAGCATGCGGGAGCAGGTGGATGACCACGGGGATATTGCAGCGGTTGCCGCCGCTATGCAGATTCTGGGCGCCAGCTATGTGGAGACCCTCGATACCAAGGGCACCGACGGTTCCAACGTGCACCTGGGCGGACCCGGCACCATTACCGGTTATTTTGGAGGGGTGGGACAGCCCAACGACCACCCCCAGAAGTGGGTGGATGAGTACCTTCACTACTATACCACATACGGCATCCGGCAGGTGCTCAACATCAACCCGGGGACGGTTTTCCTGGCGTACATGCTTCACAAGCTCGGGGTTGATAACGAGTTCAAGATCTCGGTGTTTATGGGAAACGACAATCCTTTCGCGGTTCTCTGGACCCTGGCAGGGGCCAAACTCTTCTCACGTGATGACGGGACCACCAGCCTTATCGGGTTGAATTTTTCGAATTCGGTGAACAATGACACCATCCTGGCGAGCCATCGCATCCGGAAGGCCATGGGTTTCGAAGAGGTAGTGCGTTTCGAACACCACATCACGGAGACCTGGAAATCCATTGTGATTCAACCCTACAACAGGCGTGGTGAACTGGTGGAAATCGCCAAGAAAGTGCCCAATATCTCGGCAAAGCATGAAGGCGGAGACGAGGAGGTGGAAAGAAAGCGGGAGCATCCAACCGATATCCTGGACTATTTTATGCCGAAGGAGGAGATACTCAAGCAGGGCCTCATGGAGGCCATGGAACAGAACTACCTGGACAAACATGAGGCGGTCAATGCCACCGCACAGGCGTTGATCAGGGCCGGGATCGATGTGGTCTGCGCCAGGAATCTCCACCACTAGATGTGTAAGCGGCTGCCGAAAAACATCCGTCTGCTGCGTTACCCTCATCTCTCGTCACTGCGGCGTACGGCTATGTGCGCCTCGTTCCTCAAGATTTCGGAAGCCTTGCATCCGGACATTTTTCGACAGCCGTGAAAATGCCTAACAATAGGCCCCTGGCTATTCAGTGAGACAGGTCTTGCGCCATCTCTGCGAAGAAAGAGGTCAACATGACCAACAAGATAGAACGGCTTTACTCAACGACAACGGCGTCCATGAAGCACTCCTTCATCCGGGAGATCCTGAAGGTGACCAAGGGTATTCCGGGGATGATTTCCTTTGCCGGCGGCCTGCCCAGCCCGGAGACCTTCCCGAAAGAGCTTCTCGCCGATCTCTTTGCCAGGGTTATTCGTGAAGAGGGGGATGAAGTCCTCCAGTACGGCGCCAGCGACGGCGACGTGGTGTTCAAAAGGATTATCAAGGACTTTGAAGAGGTCCCCTACCTTTCCGATGACGAGATCATGATCACGGTGGGATCAACGAACGGTATCTATTATTTTACCCGAACCCTGGTGGACCCGGGCGACATAATCGTCTGCGAGGCGCCCGGATTCCCCGGTTCCCTGGCGGCCATGGAGGCCTGCGGCGCGCGGATGATCGGGATTGAGATGGATGAACTGGGGATGATCCCGGAACAGCTGCGCGAGACCCTTCAGGAGCTTACCGCTGCGCACAAACCCGTCAAATTCATTTATGTGATTCCCGAGTTCCAGAATCCTACGGGAAAGACCATGGACCTCGACCGCAGGCGCCGCATCATCGAGATCGCCGGGGAATTCGATCTCCCGATTCTTGAAGATCAACCGTATCGGGAACTTCGTTACTCCGGAGAGAGAATCATTACGCTGTGGGAACTGGCCAGGACGGAGTTTGACGACCCCAAACGGGTGACCATTGCCAAGTCATTTTCCAAGATACTGGGACCTGGATTGCGGCTGGGATTCGCTGCAGGTCCTGCCGAGATGCTTGGGCCCATGGTAAAGTGGGCGCAAAAGACCACGGTCAGCCCGGATTGCGCTACCCAGCGCGTTACCGCACGGTTCATTGAAGAGGGACTGATGCGGAAACACATCAAGAAAATCATCGATCTCTACCGGCCGCGGCGTGATGCCATGCTTGAAGCCTTGGAACAAAACATGCCTGACGGCGTATCATGGACCGTTCCCGAGGGGGGCATGTTCATTTGGGTCAGCTTTGAGGACAGCGCGGATACGGATATACTGTTCGACCGGGCCATCGAAAACCAGGTGGCCTTTATCCCCGGGAGCAAGTTCTACCCGGCAGGAACTGAAAAGACGAACGAGATGCGGCTCAACTTCTCCTATTCCAGTGTGGAATTGATTCATGAAGGGGTCGGGCGCCTGTCGGGACTCCTCGCGTAACCAGCTCCGTCACAACTCAGTCAATCCGTTCCCAGAACGTCATCTGTGAAACAGTATGCTGAAATTTGCGGGATGTTTCACGTATGATGAACTCCACATCCCTCGGTTCGGCGAGCATGCAGAAGTGAGCTTCCAGCAGATCTCTCAAGCCTTGCAGGGAGGTATACGGTTCTCCCTCCTTTTTGAAACCGCCCGGCCAGTTGCTTTTTCCGGTAAATTGTTCGAGCCAGGTATACGGCGAGGCAAGCACCAACAGGCCGCCTGAATTGACCCGGGCATGAATGGCGCCGAGAAATTTTCCAGGATCAGAGAGTCGATCGATCAGATTGGCTGCCAGCAGCAGATCGTAGCGGTCAAACCGGGGTTCCAGATTGAGGGCATCGGCCTGGAAAAATTCCACACGTTCCCTGACGCCTTCCAGCCCGAAATCGGACAATCGTCTTTCGTGGCAGGATACGATATCTCCTTCCTCCACCAGCTGGTATCCGATAAGGCCTTTTTCCCGGAGCCGGACGGCCAGCCGGATGAACCGTGCTGAAGAATCGAGGCCGCTCACAAACTCAAAGGCCCTGGCCAGCTCGAAGGTCGCCCTCCCCACGGCGCAGCCCAGGTCCAAGGCCCTTTTCTTTGGCCGGCCCTGCATATGTTCCAGGGATATTCTTGCGCATCGAGCCGGAAAGTTTTCGACGCCGAAATAGGGCCTGCCGTAATGGGCCTCGCAATACTGTGAGACCGCCTCGTCGGTTTCATACATAGTTTCGGCCATCATCTACTGCTGTGTGCTTCCTCTCATGAAGGGATGAGTACGATTTTACCGAATGTCCCCGGTTCCATGACCAGCCGGTGGGCTTTCGGGGCGTCGGCCAGCGGCAGCTCTTTTCCCACCACAGGGCGCAGGGAGCCGTTCTTGAGCCCTTCGTGGATGGCGGCGTGCATTTTGCGTCGCTCCTCGTCGGACGCGTTCATGACCACCATGCCCAGAACGGCCGCATCGCGGACCATGGCGTCCCTGGGATTTATTTCCACCGGCCCCCGGCTGCCGATAACGACCACCCGGCCGTCCCTTGCCAGCATCTGGAGATCGTTCCCAAGATTCACGTTCGCGAGCATCTCCAGGATCACATCGACGCCCCTCCCGGCCGTCAGGTCCAGCAATTTCTGTTGATACCCCGCATCGTGGTGATCAAGCACGTGCAAGGCGCCATGGTCCTTGACCAGACCCCTTCCTTCCCTGGTTCCTCCCGTCCCGATCACGGTCATCCCGGCGGACACCGCGAACTGGACCGCGGCAAGACCCACTCCCCCGGTGGCGCCGTGTACAAGAACCGTTTCCCCCGGCAGTGCCCGGGCACGATGGAACAGGGCATAACAGGCGGCAGTGTATGGCACGTTCACCCCGGCGCCCTGGGAAAATGAAACGTTCTCCGGCAGGGAATGGACCTGTCCGGCCTCGCACAGCGCCTGCTCCGCATAAGTGCCCGTGAGTGATCCGCTTACATAAACACGGTCCCCCACAGTCACGTCGTCCACCTGTTCACCCACTGATTGTATGGTACCGGCCCCATCCATCCCCGGCGTATACGGAAGGGGCGGTTTGATCTGATAGGTGCCCGTTCGAATGTAGGCGTCCACCGGGTTGATCCCGGCCGCCCGCACCTGCACCATTACTTCACCGGGCCCCGGCCTGAGATCAGGAATCTCTTCCAGCTTCATTGCGTCGGGGTCACCGAACGCACGCACACGAATCGCTTTCATTTCATGTTTCCTCCCTTTGAATGAATGCATTTCAATTCCAAAACCTATTCTATCTTATCAAAACCAAACTGTCCATTATTCGTCCCTCTGCAGAAAGCGTTTGCCTTGTTTTCCTCTTCTTTGATACGATGGTTCCACCGATTGAAGAGCGATACCCGTTTCTTAGGAAAGGAGATACCCTCATGAACGATAAGGCAAAGGGAATGGTGCTGGGATCATTGGCGGGTGACGCCTTGGCCCTGGGGGTTCACTGGATTTACAACACCAGGGTTATCGACAAGAAATGGGGCCGCGTGGAAAGGTATCTCAAGCCGGAGCGGCCCACCTATCATCCAACCAAGGATCTGGGTGAATTCACCCATTACGGTGACGAGACCCTGGTCCTCATGAAATCGATTGTTGAGGCGGGAGGGTTCGACCTTGATCATTTCGCCGAGGACTGGCAGGCGCTTTTCAATACGTACGACGGCTACGTTGATCAAGCCACCAAGGGGACCCTCTCGAATATTTCGGCCGGGAAAGACGCCTCATCCGCCGGTTCCTCCTCCCTTGAGCTGGCCGGAGCGGCCCGTATTGCGCCGCTCGTCTATCGCTACCGGAACGATCTCGACAGGCTCATCGCGGCAGCCCGAGCACAAACTGCCTTTACGCATAATACCGAGCACGTTATTGCTAGCGCCGAATTCTTTGGAAGGCTTGCGTTCAAGGTCCTGGGTGGACAAGCACCCGTATCAGCAATGCAGGCAGTCGTGGATGAAGGATTCCAGGAGGAACCGTTTTCCGGGTGGATACGGAAAGGCCTCCAAACCACAGGAAAGGGGACCAGAGAAGCCATCCTGGATTTCGGGCAGATGTGCGAGGTGGAGGCTGCCTTTCCATCCGTGATCCACCTGATTGGAAAATATGAAACCGATTTGCGGGAGGGTCTCATTGAAAATGCCATGGCCGGCGGCGATTCCGCCGGCAGGGGCCTGCTGGTAGGCATGGTCCTGGGCGCCCACCTGGGCATGGACGCAATCCCGGAAGTATGGCTGTCCGAAATGAAGGCCTATCCGGAGATCATGAACCTGCTCGGCAAGATGGGTTAGAAGAGGTTGAGCTGTCGGTGAGGTTTGGCCCTGGGTTTCCATTTGCCGCGTTCCAGGGGACGCCGGAGATCCGCGGGAAGCGAGTCAAGGAATGGGGAAGGGCTCATTTCCAGGAGCCGTCCGTTGAGGGCCCTGCGGCGCGCATGAGAGAGGATCAGCCTCGAGCGTGCACGCGTCATACCCACATACAAGAGCCTTCTCTCCTCCGCATCGTCCCGGTCCCCGAAAAGGGTGCAGGGGATGAGCCTGTCTTCGCACCCGGTTAGGAATACAACCGGCCATTCGAGTCCCTTTGCCGCGTGGAGCGACATGAGGCCCACCCGGTCCCCCTCAAGACCGCCATGATCGATCCCCCTCTCCAGTGCAAGCGAATCCAGGAACGCCGGAAGATCACGGTCAAACCCTTCGGCCCATGCAAGGAGACGCCGCAGGGATTCGCCGTCCTCTCCGGAGGCTGTCTCCATGCCGTGGATTCTCAAGCAGTTTTCAATGAGGTCCGGGACGACGACGTCCGCTCCGCGGGATGTTTCCTTGAAGAGCGGCTCCTGTATGCCTTGTATGCCCATTTCCTCAATTATCCGGGCATAGTCCTCCCGGTAGTAGGGGGTCTCGGGATACTGGACTGTCTGAAGGAAGCGCCAGACGAGCCTGACGGGTCTCCTTTCGATAAGCGGAGCTTCACCGGAACGGACCAGCGGGATGCCTGCCCGTGACAGGGCCTCTTCAAGGGCCTCCCCCTGGGCGTTGAGGCGGTAGAGCACCCCGATGTCGCCGAAGCCGGCCGCCATTCCATCCTCGTGAGAGGCTACCCGTCCGCTGTCAAGGGAGAAGTAGGTGGTGCCGCCGAGCAGCCTCTCGATGGCCTCGACGATCATTTCCGCCTCTTCCTTTTCGCTGCGGCACGATGCGACGGAAATGCTTCCCTGTTCCCCTGAAACCGCTTCAAGGGGTTCTTCCTTGCCCATCAGGGCGGCCGCTCCTCCCAGTATGACCCCGCCGGACCGATAGTTCTGCCGGAGGCGTATCTTTGCGCTCCCCGGAAAATCGTCGTCAAAGCTGAAGAAGTTCCGGAGGTCCGCTCCCCGGAAGCCGTAAATGGCCTGGTCGGGATCTCCGATGGCAACAATCCTGCCTCGGCCGGCCCGGATGAGGGCCTTCAGCATATCCACCTGGATCCGATTGGTATCCTGGTATTCGTCCACAAAGATCTCCGGATACATCAGGGCATATTTTTCTGCCACATCCGAGTTGTCCTCAAGGAGCCTGAGGCCCTCCACCTCCAGGTCGTCCAGGTCCAGCATGCCCATAGCCCTGAGCCGGTCCCGATACGCGCGGAAGGTCCCGACAATCGCATCGTCGGAGGGATTTCCCTCTTCATCACGAAGGGTCTTTCTTTTCAGAAGGGGGAGGTATTTCAGGAATGTCTTCGTGTTGATTTTCCGCCCGCCTCTCTCAGCAATGATCGCCCGTACCAGTGCTTCCCGGTCGGGTTCCGGGCAGATGGAAAAGGCAGGGCCCAGCCCGATCCTGTCTCCGTCCTGTCTGAGGATCTCCAGGCAGAATCCATGGATAGTGGTGATTCGAGGTATCCCGGCCTGGTTTCCCCCCAAAAGGGCTACTATCCTTTCTTCCATTTCCCGGGAGGCTTTCCGGGTAAACGTGAGTCCCAGGATCTCCTCGGGCAACGCCATTCCTGAACGGATCAGGTAGGCTATCCGGTGCGTCAGGGTCATGGTCTTCCCGGTCCCGGGTCCCGCTACGACCAGCAGATGCCCCCGGGCATGGAGCACGGCCTCCCGCTGGGCATCGTTCAGGGGATCCAGGATGGGGTCAGACTGAGGAGAAGGGCTTTTCGGGAGAGGTGTCTTGACCTTTTTGGCCGTTTTCCGGTTTTGAATGTCCACCGGTGCCTGGGGTTTTGCCTCAGCTTTCCTGGAAGAATGAAAAAAAGCAAGCTGGCCCGCGAGGGAAGCTCTTTCGGTGGGAGAAAAGAGGCGGATACGGCCATATTCCCCATCGTACCCGGCTTCCCGGATCACACGGCCCTTGCGCATCCTCCTGACGGCCTCCGCGAGCAATTCCCCGCCCTTTTTTTCGATCGCCGGGAGGGGCGCTTCCATCAGAATCTCGAGTTCGGGGCCCAGATCCCGGAGGAGTTTCTCATACTGGATCGTGACCTTCTTGGCGGCAGGTCCACAGCCCAGCAATTCGGACAGGACCTCCGTCAGGGGAATCAGGCTGTAAACTTCCCTGGTGAGTAACGGCTTTTGCCGGTCCGCAAGTTCATATATCCGGTTCAGAACGCCCACGGTCAGGGGTTTGCCGCACCCCGGGCAGACCCCCCCGTGTTCCCGTGTCTCACTTGGGTTAAACCGCACCCCGCATTTCCGGTGTCCGTCGAGGTGGTACTTTCCCTCTTCCGGATAAAACTCGACGGTCCCCATGAAACCGTCTTTCCCTGTCATGGCACGGACCATGTGTGGATAATCCAGGGCCGTGTCAAAGAGGTTTGCCTCGCGGCCCAGTTTTGATGCCGAGTGGGCATCGGAATTGGACACCAGCAGGTATCTGTCCAGGGCGGATATGAGGCGGTTCATGGCCGGGTCCGAGGACAGGCCGGTTTCAAGACAATGGATGTGGGGGGTCAGGTCCTCAAAGCACTCTTCGATCGCATCGAATCCGGACTTGGAGCCGAAAAGGGAAAACCAGGGCGTCCAGACATGCGCCGGGATGAAAAAAGCCCTGTCGTCGGCCTCCAGCGTCATTTCCAGGAGGTTGCGGGAGTCGAGTCCCAGGATCGGCCTGCCGTCGGAGGTGATGTTTCCCACCTGGTCCAGCCGCTTCTGGAATCGTTCTACCGAAGGCATGTCGGGCATGAGAATCAGGTGGTGGACCTTCCGGGTCTTGCCGTTTTTTTTGTAGATGCAGCTGATTTCGCCCGTAAGCAAAAACCTGGTTGCACCGGAGCAACCTCGGGGCAGATCCCTCTCCGCCCGCTTTTCCAGAGCGGGCTTCAGCCGGAAAAGCCCGTCCTCCGCCTCAACCAGCTTTTCCCTGAGTTCGGACAGCCATGCGGGATGGGTAAAATCTCCCGTGCCGATGACCGAGATCCCTTTTTTCCGGGCCCAAAGGAAGAGTTGTTCGGGGTCAAGGGCCTTTGACGTGGCCCGTGAATAGCGGGAATGGATGTGGAGGTCGGCGATGAATTTCATACGACTACAGAACACCATCCGCACTCATATGTCAACCGGTACCACGGAGGTGCTTGCGTCCTACTCGGTTTCGATTTCTCTTCGGATGACGGCCTTATCGTACGCGGCTATGACATCCTTGTCCCTGAGGATGCCGATCACTTTCTTCCCGTTCTCACCGCCCACGACAGGCAGTTGGGATACGCCGAGGGAGCTCATGGTCTGCAGTGCCGTCAATATGCTGTCGTGGGCCCGCACGGTTTTCGGATTCTCCGTGGCAACATCTTTTGCCACCACGAGCAGGTGCAGTTCCTCTTCTTCAAATAGAGGTCTGATGTCCCTGAACGAGATGATCCCGGTCAGGTCATTGTTTTCATTCACCACGTGGAGGTATGAGACGTCTTCCTCTTTAAGGGTATTTATGAGATTCAGGAGGTTCATGCCCTCCGGGACCGTCGGGGGGGTTTCCGTCATAAAACGACCCACTTCCATGGAGCGCAGGATATTCTGTTCCATGCCGCCGGAGATATCAACGTTCCTGCGGAGCAATTTGATGGTGTAAATAGAACCTTTTTTCAGTGAGGAGGCCAGGATGGTGCTCAGGATACAGGTAATCATCATGGGAAGGATAATCTTGTAATTGCCGCTCATCTCAAAGATGATAATGATCGCGGTTATGGGAGCGTGGGTTGTGCCTGCCACTACCGCCCCCATTCCCACGAGGGCGTAGGCTGCAGGGGACGCCGTGAGGGCGGGAAAAAGGAGATTCGCGATCCATCCGAAGAATCCCCCGGCCATGGCGCCGATGAACAGGGACGGCGCGAAGATGCCGCCCGATCCCCCAGCCCCCAGGGTGATGGATGTGGCTGCAATCTTGAGGAACACGAGGAAAAAGAGGAACATTCCGGGGAGCCTGTTGAAGAGGGCCTCGTTGATGGCGCCGTAGCCCACCCCGAAAACATGCGGGAACTTGATCAGGATGAGGCCGAGCAGGAGACCGCCCAGGGCGGGCTTGAGCCACTGGGGAAGCGGGACGGCGTCGAAGAGATCTTCCGTCTTGTAGAGCGTCACGATGAACAGCACGGCAACCAGCCCGGCAAAGAGCCCGAGAAACGGGTATATGGCGAATTCCCACAGGGTCTCGAGGCGGTAAGTGGGGATGGTAAATGCCGGGAAGTCCCCGAAATAGTGCCGGGAAATGGTTGTCGCGGTCACGGAAGAAAGGACCACCGGCGAAAAGGAGGCGATGCCGAAATCGCCCAGGAGAATTTCCAGGGCAAACAGGACTCCCGCGATGGGGGCATTGAAGGTTGCCGCAATGCCCGCCGCCGCTCCGCACCCCACCATGGTCCTTTGCTTCATGCGGGAGACATTGAATAGCTGGGAAACGGTGGAAGCCAGGGAAGAGCCGATCTGCACGATGGGACCCTCTCTTCCCACAGAACCGCCTGAGCCTATGCAGATGGCGGAGGCCATGATCTTGGCTGCAGCGACCCGCTTCCTGATCCTGCCGCTGCGTAAAGCTACTGCCTCCATGACCTCCGGGACCCCGTGTCCCTTGGCTTCGCTGGCCCCGAAACTCACGATAATCCCCACCAGCAAACCCCCGAGACAGGGAATTCCAACGATTACATACAGGGGGAGCGTGTGGGCAAACGTGAGAATGTCATTGGTGTTCCGATAAAAGGCATACTGGGCCACCTTTATCATGAGCCGAAAGAGCACAGCGCCATATCCGCTCAAGGCGCCAATGAGGGCAGCAACGAGCAGTGTGAGGATTCGCTCATCCAGGTGGTAGCGTTTCAGGATGTTCTTCGCAGTCTGGTGTCTCTCAAATAGCATTCGGCACTATCATCTTTCTCGGATCAGATGCGGTGAGGAAGCCGCCGGTTCAGACTGATTCCGTTGAGGTCGATTGTCACATCATAGACCAGGATTTCCACCCCCTTTTTTACCGCCTTTCGAAGTTCCCTGCCATAATCAGGATCGATGTGATCCGCGGGCCTGAATGTCTTTGCATCCATGCGCTGGACGAGGTAGAACATGACAGCCCGGTTTCCGCGACGCACCTGCTCCTGGAGTTCGACCAGGTGCTTCAGCCCCCGCGCTGTCACGGCGTCGGGAAAATAGGCTGTCCCTGCGGTAACCAGTGTACAGTTCTTGATTTCCACGAAGCATTGCGTTCCGTTTCTCTCAAGCAGGAGATCGATGCGGGAGTGAGCACCGTATTTCACCTCCGACCGGATCGTTTCGTACCCGGTCAACTCCGGGATCACCCCCTCCCCGGCGGCCATTTTGACGAGCCTGTTGGGAACCAGGGTATTCACTCCCACCAGGCAGGAGGGCATGTCTATGATTTCCCACGTATATTTGAGCCGCCGTTTGGGGTTGTCGTGATGACGGGAGAGATACACCGGACGACCGGGCTCGGAGCAGGTCTCCATGCTTCCGGAATTGGGGCAGTGGGCAGCCGCCACGTGACCGTTTTGGAGCCGCACATCGGCAATAAACCGCTTGTACCGCCTGAGAAGCGTGCCTTTCACGAGCGCCGGCCATGCCAGGAAATTGGCTGTTTTCCCACTCATGACGTCTTGCGCTTGGCCATTTCCTCGTCCCTGAGCACCTTGCGCAAGACCTTCCCCACCACCGATATGGGGAGTTCATCACGAAATTCTATTTCTCTGGGCCGTTTATACCCGGCCATCTTGTCCTTGCAGAACCCGATGATTTCTTCCTCCGTGGCTTTCTCTCCGGGCTTGAGCTGGATGAATGCCTTCACTGCCTCGCCCGACTTTTCATCGGGCACGCCGACCACGGCCGCAAGGGCAACTTTGGGATGGGTGTAAAGGACTTCTTCTATCTCTTTCGGGTAAGCATTGAATCCACCCACCAGGATGAGGTCTTTCTTTCGGTCGGTAATGACCAGGAACCCATCTTCGTCGAAGTGGCCGATATCACCTGTTAACAGGAATTTTTTCCCGTCGATTTCCCGAAACATGGCCTCGTTTTCCTCGGGCTTGTTCCAGTAGCCGAGCATGATCTGAGGACCGGATGCGGCGATCTCCCCATCCTCTCCGTCGGGCAGGTCCCGGAGGCCGGTCTCCAGGTCCACGATCTTGATGTCCGTATTGGGAAGGGGGAGGCCCACAGATCCCACCTTGCGCTGTTCCAAGTTTGTGGGGTTCACGGTGAGAGCTGGAGAAGTTTCGGTCATTCCATAGGCCTCGAATATGACGGCACCGGTCTTTTCCTCGAATTGCCTGAGAACTTCAACAGGGAGCGGGGCTGCTGCTGAGCCGCAGCCCACGAGAGATGAGAGGTCGAAGCGGTTCAGCAGGGGTTGATTGACGAAAGCCGAATAGATGGTGGGCACGGCCGACATGGTGGTCACCTTGTATTTTTCGACGGCCTTCAGGACCTCGGTAAACGGAGGATTCCCGGCCCGGGGATCCGGGATGCAGACCGCCCTCGACCCGGTATAACAGCTCCACAGCATGACCGCAGCGAGACCGAAGCTGTGGTACCAGGGGAGAACGCCGAGAAAGGTATGTTCCCCTCCCCTGGCGATCTGCGCCTTGGGTTTGCCCGGTTTCGGTTCCACCCATACCCATTCCTGCAGCGTCATCACATTGGAGACCAGATTGGCATGGCTGAGGCATGCGCCCTTGGGAACGCCGGTGGTGCCCCCGGTGTAGAGGATATTGGCAATGTCCTTCACCGGGTCGACCTCGATCCGGGGCGGTTCCGGCCGCGCCGATTTTACCGCCTCGTCGAACAGGAAATGCCCCGGTTCGTGCCGATCGGCCTTGGGAATCTTTCCCAGGAGTGAACCGAGAGTACCCTTGAGCCACGGCAGATAGGATTTCACGTTGCAGATCACCACCGTTTCCACATCCGTTTCCCCGGCCGCCTCCACAGCTGTTGGGTAGAAATTTGGATGGTCCATGACAAACACGGCCCTGGACCCCGAGTCCTTGAGCTGGTAATGGAGTTCGGATGCCTTGTACAGGGGGTTGCAGGTGACGCAGACCCCCCCGGCCTTCAGGATGCCGAAGAAGATTTCGGGATAGTGGGGGAGATTGGGGAGGAAAATGGCTACCCGGTCCCCTTTTCGGATACCCCGGGAGGCGAGAAAGTTGGCGATCCGGTCCGCCGTATCTCTGACCTGGGCAAAGGTCCTTGATGTATCCGCGAATATGGTGTATGTGGCATCCGGAAATTCACGGGCAGCGTCGTCGAGGAGGGAAAAGAGCGGTTTTTCATACCCGCTTACTTCATGCGGGACGTGTTCGGGCCATTTCGGACTTTCCCAGGGTGTGCGTGACATGGGGAGCCTCCTTTCACTGGTTCGGGGTGAAAAGAAAGGTTACTACGCCGACGCCGTAAACATCGTTCGTATATCACAAAACAGGACAGACCGGGAAAGAAATATTCCTATTTGACTAATAATGCATCGTTCATCAGGTTCTTCCGTACCTCGATGCTCAGAGAGGGAGCCATTTCTTCCGTTCCGAGGTTCCGGGCTGGTCTTTTCAGTGACTTGTCAGCGTGGGATAGCTACCCCCTCCGCATTCTCGACTTCGTCGAGCTGCGGGTTCCCCCACTGATAAGTTACGAAAAGACGGCACCCTCTCACCAGTCACTTCAGAAAAGGCTTCCTCCCTGAGCTTCACGATTTAGCAGCAGCCGACTCTCCCAAAGTTATGTCTTTTCCCCAAAGGGCGTCCCTCAGGCCCGATGACCGTGCTATGCACCGGCTGACCCCTTCCACAAAGACATCCTCCCGCCCCCACACCGCCACCTTTTTCCGGGCGCGCGTCAACCCGGTGTAAATGAGTTCGCGGGTCAGGACGGGCGAGGGTTGATCGGGGAGAAGCAGGATGACCTTTTCGAATTCCGAGCCCTGGCTCTTGTGCACGGTCATGGCAAAGACGGTCTCATGGTCCGGCAGTCTTGCCGGGTGGATTTTTCGTAGGGAACCATCCTGTTTTCTGAAAAACGCACGGAGATCCCCGTCCGAATCCCTGTCAGGCAGTATGAGCCCCATATCCCCGTTGAAGAGGCCCAGAGCGTAGTCGTTTCGCAGAATGAGGATGGGTCTTCCCCTGTACCAGAGGCCCTCGGGCCTGATAAGATGCTCCGCCCGCAGGATTCGCTCCACAATCCGGTTCAGGGACAGGACGCCGAAGGGGCCCTTCCGTATGGCGCACAGAATCCGGAACCGCTCCAGTTCGGAAAAGGCCTGCAGGGGGTCATGTGCCTCCAGGCAGGCCCTGTAGCCGGAGAGCGCCTCTTTCTTGAGGGCGGCAGGCAGGATTTGAGGGTCGGGGAGTCTCACCCAGAGGGTGTCGTGCCGGGGCCCGGTTTTGAGCGCCTCGATCGCCTCGTGTCCGTCTCCCCGGTTCACGGCACGACTCACAATGCCTATGCCGCTGGTCCGTCCGAAACGATAGTTCTTCTCGAGCCGGACCAGGGAATCCTGGACAGCCGGGCCGGCCCCTCCGGGAATCACCTGTCCGGTCACCTCATAATAGCGACTGGAAAAGGCATCGGTATGGAAGTGGGGCGCCCCCCGGTCGCAGAGGTCGCCCAACACCGCCCCTGCTTCCACCGAAGCAAGCTGATCCTGGTCGCCCAGAAGGATGAGCCTGGCGTGAGGGGGAAGGGCCTGCACGAGCTTCGACATGAGGGGGAGGTCCACCATGGATGCCTCATCGACGATGACCCCGTCAACCGCCAGGGGGTTTGCCGCGTTGTGGTGAAAAAACGGGGAACCGGCAATGGGTCCGAGGAGGCGGTGGATGGTGGATGCCTCCGAGGGGAGCGTTTCCCGGATCGATGGGGGCAGCGGGAGGTCTCCGGCGCCGGCCCGGATGGCTTCCTGGAGCCTCTGGGCGGCCTTTCCGGTCGGCGCCGCCAGGGCGGTCCGGAAAGGATTTCCACGTTCCTGCAGGGCGAGGAGGGCCAGTATCCTGGAAACGACGGTGCTCTTGCCGGTTCCCGGTCCCCCGGAGATAACAGAGAACTTCCTGGTGGCGGCGGTGAAACAGGCCACCTCCTGCCAGTCAGGCCTGGAACCGTTTCCCCCATTGAACAACCCGCCAAGTTCCTCTTTCAGGAAGGCCTCATCAGAGCGGTCAAGGTCCTTTTCCGTCCACTCCAGTATTTTCTCGACCAGGTGGTGCTCGTATTCCCAGTAGCGGAAGAGGTAGAGCCGGTGCTGCTCATCGAGTATCAGGGGGGCGTCATCACCCGGGCGCCCCACGGCAGTTGCATTTTGCAGGCTCTCGAGCCAGATCGGCAGGTCCGGGCAGGCGAAGGGATTTCCGGGAACGCCGTCAGGGTCGAGAGGCTGCCCCGCCACCGTCTTGAGGTCGAGACACACGTGGCCGTTCCCTGTTGCCCTGCTCGCGAGGGCCGCCGCCAGGGACAGGGCCCGGTCAGGGTGGTTGGAGGTCCTCGCTATGAACCGGGCGAACTGGAGATCCATCTCCGAGAAAAGCCCGCTCTCTTCAAAATACTCTCCCATGAGACCTCTCTTTTTGGGCTACGGAATCAGGGTTTTCCTCATGGCATGGACGAGGTCCGGCGACGGCAGATCCCGGAAGATTCCGAAATCCGCTCCCCGGGCCGGATCCACCCCCCGGAGGAACACGTAGAATGCGCCCCCGAATTCATTCTCGTACCGGTATTCCGGCAGACGGACCCTGAGAAACCGGTCAAGCGCGAGGGTGTAGAGATGATACTGGAGCTTGTAGCGCCCCTCCTTCATGGCTTCCCTGAGACCGGCAGGCCCGTAATCTTCAATCGCGTCTCCCAGGAAATTTGACTTCCAGTCCACCAGGTAATAACGCCCGTTCCAGTGAAATACCAGATCCATGAAACCCTTCAGGAACCCCCGGACCGGGGAAAAATGGAGGCGCCCCATTTCTTCCGGTACCTGGTCATCGAACGCGGGACCTCCATGGGTTGCAAAGAGCCTTTGCAGGACATGGGGGGCCGTGCTTTTGAGCGGAAACATGAATTCCAGCTCGTTCAGCCGGTCCTCTGCAGTAATCCTCTCCAATGTCAGGTCCGGATCTCCGGGATCAAGGGGAGCTGAAACGAGGTTTTGCACCATCTCTTCAACGGCATCAACCCACTTTTCTTCAAACCCATAGCCGCTCAGTTTATGCGCGATAAGACTTCGGGCGCCGTTCCCGCCGGCTTGCGCAAAATCCAGGTGTTCCAGGATATCATGGAGACAGGTTCCCGCCCGGGCTCCTTTGGGAAAGGCAAATATGCCGGAAGCCGGATGAACTCGCGGCTCCTCCACCTCCTCTTCCGGGGATGGTTCCGGGGGAAGGGTGAAATCATAGTCCGGGGTGTCGGCGTCCAGCCTGTACTCTGAAGAAAGGGAGGAGAAACTCGAGATCTTCCAGTCCTTCGGGATATCTGCCGAAAAAATCCTGCCGTCGAGACGGGCTCGCACTGCGGCCTTCCCGGCGGGGCCGGACCATTGCCCCACGGCAAGGCCTTCCACGGCAATAGTCCCAGCCGAATCGCGTTCGAGGCGGGAGAGATCTCCCGCAAGGCTCTCCAAGGACCTCGACTGCAGAGCCTTTCGCACGCGCTCGACAGCCCCTTCCTCATCGCCGGTGCGCCGGGCATGGAGCACATAGGCCAGTGCCGAGCTCTCCGCGTCCCTGATCGGACCCCACACCACGTAACAGCGGTGCTGCGCCCTGGTGACGGCCACGTAGAGAAGCCGGAGGTTTTCCGCCAGCAGTTCTTCCCGCGCGGCGGCTTCACGGCTTTCTCTTTGCTCGGATCCCAGATCCATGGTCAGCTGTCCGTTATTTTGCGGGTCATGACAGATGACATCATTTCCCGGGCTCGACCCACCGTCCCAGAGAGAGGGACAGAACACAACCGGATATTCAAGGCCCTTGCTCTTATGCACGGTGACGATCTTGGCCGCTTTTTCATCGGTTTCAAGCCTCAGGAGGTGTTCCTCCGCCTCTTGAGAAGGGTCCTCCATTTTCCGGAAAAGCCATGTCGTGAGGGCATTCAGGCCGAGTCTTTCCTCCAGCGCAGCGCGATGGAGCATTTCTCCAAGGTGCAGCAGATTGGTAAGCCTGCGCTCACCGTCGGGAAAGGCCAGGAGGCGGACGCGGACCTTTTCCCTGGTGAGGAGTCCCCTGAACATCCGGATGAACCCCTGCTCTTCCCAGATCCTGTGGTATTCCCTGAAATCAAAGATGCGCTGCTCCCAGACCCCTTCCCGGTCGGAAAGGGCTTGAATGTCCTCACCGCGCATTCCCATCATGTCTGTTGCCAAAGCTGCCTTTATGTGTCCTTCGTTGCCCGGTTCGGCAACGGCCTGCAGGACCAGCGCCGCTTCAAATGCCTCCCTGGTCTCGAAGATGTCGCCGGCATTATAGAGGATACTGGGTATGTTGACGCGCCTGAGGGCATCCTGTACCTGCTGAGCCTCCCTGTTCTTCCTCACGAGAACGGCTATGTGCTTTTCCGACAGGGGTTCCTTTCCGATGAACGCCTTCCCGGTCCTTCCCAGGTTGACCAGTCGAGCAATCTCGCCGGCCACAAATTCCAGAATGACGGGCCATGCCTTTTTTTTCGGCAACGGGCCGGACAGATCCTCTCCTTCCGGCGGACGAAGAAGGCATACCCTGAGGGGCGCTGCGTTATCTCCTTCCACATGCAGCGAATCCCGGCATCCTTCTTCGGCTGATTTGGAAGGGACGTACGCTATCTCCGGGTACACAAAGGGCCGCTCGATTCCGCAGAAAAGCGCATTTACAGCCCGCACCAGGTCCGGCCTCGATCGCCAGTTTGTTCGGAGCGTGGAGGTATCCTGAACGGCGTGCGCAGCTTTCAGATAGGTAACCACATCTGCGCCGCGAAAGCCGTAGATGGCCTGCTTGGGATCCCCGATATAGAAAAGAGGCGTCTTTTCATGCTCGAAAAGGCTCTTGAAAATCCGGTACTGGACTGGATCCGTATCCTGAAATTCGTCGATCAGCGCAGCCCGGTATTTGGAACGGGCGGCCTTGACAAACGATTCCTTTCCCCGGTGCTCCAGTGCCGCAAGGGAATCCGTGAGCAGGTCCTGATACGTCCGGATATTCTTCAGGGTCTTGCGCTTCAGGCGCTCTTCCCGGACATAGTCAAAAAGTCGGCCCTTCAGAAAAATCAGTTTCCGGTCCATTTCCTCCGCCAGCAAGCTTTTCTGTTCCCATAACCGGTCGCAGAGGTCGAAATACTCATGTTGGAGGGAGGGGCATCCCTTTTTCATCGAGGCAGCCAGTTTCCCCGCGCTGAACTTCTCGATATCCGCGAAAGGAGGGAACAACGGGCGATGAGCAGCGAGGAATTGGTCCATCGCCGCCATCATGGCGCCGACCTTCAGTTCCCGGGGAGACGACGGGCTGCCGGCAGTCTTTGTGACGCCGTACGCATTTCCCTTGATCCCCGGGTCCATGAGCAGTGTCCGCACCTCGTCCCTCGCTCCGGGCCAGCTTTTCCGGAGAGCATCCAGCGTCTTTCGATAATCGTCGAGGGCATGCAGTACGGAGGGCTTCACCTTCGGAACAATGCGGATATAGGGGTGTTTCAGGCCCGGGCCCAGACTCCGCAGGAGGTTGCCCGTGCTCCATTTCTCATGAAACAGATAGTGGACCAGCTCCGGGTCCGCCGTTGAGATATGCTTGCGCCAGAAATCTTCCACGATTTCCTGATCCAGGGACTGTTCCAGGGTGACCAGTTCCACGTCGAACAGAGAACCTGTCTCAAAGGCGTTCTCCTGGAGGAGGCGTTGACAGAAGCCGTGGATGGTAAAGATAGCAGCCTCATCAAGTCCCCTGAGGGCCCTGGTAAGGACATCGACGGAGCGGCCCCTGTCCGGTTGTCCCATGGCAAGGCGTTCAACAAAGGGATCCACAGACAGGCCCCTGGAAAAGAAATCGATCGCCTGCCGGATCATACGCCTGATCCGATCCCGGAGTTCCTGGGTCGCCGCACGGGTATAGGTCACCACGAGTATTTCACCGGGGGAGAGGTTGTGTTCCAGGATCAGACGCAGGAAGAGGCCCGAAAGGGCGTAGGTCTTTCCGGTACCCGCATTGGCTTCCACCAGACGGGTGCCTTCAAGAGGAATCCGGAGGATGTCAAACTCTTTCATCGCCCTTCTCGAGCATACAAAATCCGAGAAATTTCTTGCTCCTTCATACGCAGGGATGATAGATTGGCCATGCAGAGGAATCAAGAGAAATTGTAATTACTTTACGACCTTCCACAGGAATATTGCGAAGGATGGAGAGCCGGTACCAGCCCACGGTCCATACCCTGATGATACCGGGTCTGGATTTGGACGCCGGAGCAGGACGCTGGGGCGTGCACGATCCGGCCGGAAAATCACAAAAAGAGAGCGGAGTGGAAGCCCGAACAGAGAAAGAACGATCCCCCGCCCCGGAAATCTGGGCAGTAGGTGGAGGCAAGGGAGGCACGGGGAAAAGCTTCCTGATAAGCAGCATTGCAAACTGCCTGGCGCTTCAGGGGAAGAAGATTATCCTGGTCGACGCAGATTTCGGCGGGGCGAATCTTCACACCTTCCTGGGCGTGTCAAAACCCAAGGTATCCCTCACAGATTTCCTGGAAAAAAGGGTGCCTCTCACCGACCTGGTTGTTGAAAGCGGCATAGAGAATATGGGGCTGCTGATAGGGGCAATCCATTCCCTGGCGCCCGACGACATGAAGTATACCCAGAAACTGAAGCTGTTTCGACATATCAGAAAGCTCGACACCGATTATATCCTGCTTGATCTCGGGGCCGGATCTCACTTCAACACGCTGGATACCTTTCTGCTGGCGGACAAGAAAATCATCGTCGTTCTTCCGGAAATTACCGCCATTGAAAACAGCTACTATTTCCTGAAAAACGCCTTTTTTCGCCAGCTGCTGAAGACGCTGGGAGATCATGGCTTCAAAGACCTGATCCTGAATGCCTGGAGCGACCGGGAAACGCACAACATAGCCAGTCTGAGCCAGCTCATAGACTACCTCAGAAGTGTTTCCACAACCGTGGAGAACATTATCAATCGTGAATTGTCGAACTTCGGGGCCCACATCATCCTGAACCGGGTTACCACGGGGCAGGAGGTCGTCATTGGGAGGTCCATCAAGAGCGTCTGCAAGAAATATTTCTGCGTTGATGCGAAATATGTGGGCTATGTCGAACATGATTCCATCATTCCCCGGTGCATAAATAAACGAAAACCCTTCATGCAGGCCTGTCCGGGGACGCGGTGCGCACGGGAAATCGAAAGAGTCACAGAAAACCTTTTGGACGGAAAGGATATCAACACGAGAATATGAATATGCAACCGGAAGAATATGAAAGATACCTTGACATCCTGGAAATCAGCCCCGGCGCGTCCTACTCGGAAATCCGGGAAGCATATCTCCACTTGAAGTCGTTGTATTCGGAAGAATCCATCGTAACCCTCCCCATCCGGGATGATATCTCGGAAGAACGCAAAAAAGAGATACTCCGGGATATCGAAGAAGCTTACCAGATACTGGCCGGATCCTGCGAGCAGAAGGACCTTTCCGAAGTTGAGGGGAAGACCATCCATCTCAGTGCCGATGAATTTGATCAAGCACCCGTTGCCGCAATAAACTTCGGCGGACAAACACTGCGGGAAATACGAGAAAGACAGGGAGTGGACCTGCAGAAAATGGCGCTGTCAACGAGAATACAGGTGCATTTCCTCCAACGTATCGAAAATGAAGAATTCGATGCCCTTCCGCCTGAAACCTACGTCAGGGGTTTTGTGGTGAGCTATTCTCAATGCCTGCATCTTGATCCCAAGAAAGTGGCTGATGATTACATGAAGAGATATCAGCTCTGGAAGAAAAACATGTGAAGGGTTACTCTCTTCTCTTTCTGCCGTGAAAAAGGTATGCCCGGCCAATGATGATCAGGAGTCCAACGCCGATAAAAATCGCGTCGTCGATCTTCCCGGGAGAGAAATCCGGCATAAAATAGTAGGTAACCCCGCCCAGCAGGAGGCTCACACGGAGTGCCCGCCCGTATCCTGAAAAGGTAAAGACCCGCAGGAAAATCAGGTACAGGAACGTCCAGAACATAAAAAGGAGCGCATCTCCCACATAGAGGTAGTTTCGGGGAACCAGCCGCGAAATGCTTTTCAGGAACTTGTCGTAAGCGCCCGTCCTTTTTTCGAGGCGGATGTCCATGACCTCTTTGACGGTCATTTTTTCATCGATATGGATCCCTGCGGGGATAAGGAAATCCAGGTTTACCGGGGATTCCTCCTTGTGCAGGGCGTCATTCGTGGCTCTGAAGGGGAGCGCCAGGACATGCGTCACGAGAGCATAGCCGCCGAGACATGCGAAGGCCAAGATGAGGAGAAGCACTATTTGAAAAATCGTTTTTTTCACCCGGTAATGCCTCCTTCCCTGTAAATGCCTGAGTACTCAGATCCATATGTTCGATGACGTAATCTTTGCAGTATTTCACCGCGCGCCTGTCCCGTTCGCGGGGCGTCGCTCAAGACGCAGAGGTCGCAAAGTCAACTGCCTTTTCTTTTGCCGCTGAGACGCCGGCAAAAGAAAAAAGCGTCGTGAAGTTCTCCTTTCCCTTTCCGCCGTCTCAGCGGAAAGGGAAAATCAATTCTTTGCGGTCTTTGCGTCTTTCCGGTGAAGACAAATTATTCAATTCGGATACGACATCGTATTAAAGGATACCTGCACTAAGGCGCGGGGCCGGCTGTCGTCAGGGCCCTGTCTTTTGCGCGATAATGCCCGCCAGGGCCCTGCTGTTTTCAAAAATCCCCTCATGATACCGGAGACACCGAAAGTCCCGGAACAGGTCCAGGAGTTCATTGTGTTTCAGGAGGTGGTCGGGATTCCTGGGCCTGCCGAAGCGGGCCTGGTCCACGATATAGGTCTCATATACGATCATGCCGTTCCTGCGAAGGCCCTGTTTCAGCAGGGGAATCAGAGGCCGATGAAGGAAATGAAAACACACGATAACATCATACGAGTGTTTCTTGATCACAAACCCCGCCTCCAGGTCGGCAATCCCGGCTGTTATCCTGACGCCGGCCCTTTCAGCAGCATCCAGGGCCGCGTCAACGGCTTTCCGGGATAGGTCCACTCCCTCTACCTGGAAACCGTTCCCGGCGAGGAAAACCGCGTTGCGGCCGTTGCCCATGGCCACATCCAGGACATCGCCCTTCGGCAGGAGTGCCAGGTTCTTCACCAGAAACTCTGCAGGTTTTTCGGGGTATCCGGGATCCGCAGCCAATCGTTTTCCTCCTGCCCAACAGAGAAAGAAAAAAGCAGGAAAAAGTCAAGAAAAAGGCGCACGACTTTTTCCCCTTGCGATTGGGAAATCCCCCCTTAATTTAATAAAAGAGTCATTATCGGTACTCCCTCCGGACCGGGGGCGGGAACCGGGACGTTACTGAACGGAGCGATACACATGGACAGCCATTCTGCCAGGAAGAAGGAAGCGTTTTCCAGAGAAGAGGCACCTTTCTACCTGCCGTCTTCGAACGAAGTGCAGGTCTTTTCTTCAGCCTACGAAAACAGGCTGCCGGTCCTCCTCAAAGGTCCGACCGGCTGCGGAAAGACGCGTTTTATCGAACACATGGCCTGGAAGCTGCGTCGCCCTCTTATTACGGTCGCATGCCACGATGACCTCACCTCGGGGGACCTGGTCGGCCGGTACCTGATCAAGGGACACAATACGGTGTGGGTGGACGGTCCCCTCACGCACGCGGTCAGGATCGGCGGTATCTGTTATCTGGATGAGATTGTGGAGGCGAGAAAGGATACCACCGTGGTGATCCACCCGCTGGCGGACGAGAGGAGAACGCTGCCCATAGAGAAACTGGGCGAGTTCCTCCAGGCGCCTCCTGAATTCATGCTGGTCATTTCCTTCAACCCCGGTTACCAGAGCGTTATGAAAGACCTGAAACCCAGCACGAGACAGCGATTCGTGTCAATCGACTTCGACTATCCGGATCGGGAAAAGGAGGCACGAATCGTGGCGAAGGAATCGTCGGTCCCCCTGGCCGCAGCCCGGCGTCTCGTGAGGCTTGGAACCATGACCCGGAATCTCACGGAACGGGGCCTGGATGCGGGCGCGAGTACACGGCTCCTGATTCATGCGGGAAAACTGATACAGTCGGGGATTGACCCGGTGGACGCCTGCCGGGTGACGGTGGTCCAGACCCTTACCGATGATGAAGAGATGCAGGCCTCCCTGGAAGAGATGGTCACGTCGGTTTTTTAGGAGGGACTTTGCGTCATGAAGGCCGGCCGAAAGAGCGAACCGCACGAAAGGGATATTCTGGACCTTTTTCCCACTCCTCTCTACACCAGCACCGGCCTCTACTTTGAAGAAGACCTCCTGGAAATGGGACTCGGCGACGTGCTCGAGGAATTTTCCCCTTCCCTGAAAGAGAAGATCTGGCGTCATGTGGTGACACTAGCCAGGACCCAGCCGGAACTTGGACTTCGATTCCTGATGAAATCCCGGGAGGCGGCCGGCCTGCTGGATGAAAAAGAGCTGGATCAGTGGATGCTCTCGCTCCTGGATATCTATGACGCCGAAGGGTTGAACCCGGCCCTGCAATACATTGCAGGGCTGAAAGACAATTCCGAGTTTCGCCTGGTGGTGCGCAATGCGACCACTTTTGAAGAAGTCGCCGGGATCCTTCAGCACTACCTCCACGGACTCGGAAAAAGAGGACTCCGTCTGGAAAAGGGGGAAACCGTTCATACGGACACCGAAATCCTCTATCTTCCGGCCCGCATCGATGCTTTTCAGGATCGCAAGAGACATTTTCTCCTTTACAAGATCGCGACCACGTACCTGTTCTATCAGGTGCATCTCGGGTCCTACAGGCTCCCGTGGGCCGGCATCACATCCCTAGTCCGGACCCTCAAGGATCGTTACCGGATCCGCGAGGAAAAAACGTTCCTCTCAGACCTTTCCCGCTTCTTCTCCCTTTTCCCGGATCCGGTTCTGGCACGGGACATATACACGCTCGTGGACACGGCCAGGATTGAATCCCGGGTGGGCAGGGACCTGCCCGGCCTTTACCGGAAGATGGGAGATATCAAGAAGGCCCTTCTGGCGCAAAGGCCGCCGGCGCCCGGGGAGGACGTGAAGAGTAGTGCCGTCGAAGAGACGGCAAGGTGGTGGCTCGGTCATTCTCCCGGAAGGGGCGCTCGAATCGCGGATTCTCCGGGCCCGGAAGCGCTTTCGGGCCTTTTCCAGGCGGTCCTTTCCCGGGTATTTGATGGTGATTCAGGTCTTGAATCACCTGCTGCGGCAACGGCGGATATCTATACGGCTTTCGAAAAGTTCCCGGGTCCCTATGCAGGCATGGTTCCCATCTTCTACGCGGGAGAGCTCCGTCCGGAAGAGGCGGAAAGGACCCGGCGGCGCAGGAGAGACTCGACGCGCGCGGAATTCCGGGAAGAACTCTCGAAGCTCGTCTCGGAACTTCCGAAATGCGAGACCGTCAAGATCGAGGTTCCGGAAAAGGAAGCAGCTCTTCCAGGGGAGCAGCCTCCTCCCTCGCAGGAATTGCCGGATCACCTGTTGATCGACGGGCGGGCTGTTCCTGTTCCCGAGGCCATGAAAAAACTTATTGAAGAGATCTACGAGGACCTGGGGGCTATCCCCAGCTCGTATCTCGCTGTGGCGGACGAGATGTCGGGTCATCATTTCCGCCCCCTCTGCAAGATGCCGGCAGGTACCGGCTATTTTCTCTCCCCGGATGCCGAGGATGTCCATGTCCTGGATGAATGGGATTTCAGGCGCAAGGGATATCGCAGGAACTGGGTTCTCATGAGAGAAATGGAGATCGTGGAGGAGGACGCGGCTTTCCTGGACGCGACACTTACCCGCTACAGCGGGATGATCCGGCGGATCAGGCGTCAATTTGAGCGGATCAGGCTCGAACACAAGGTCTTGAAGCGCCAGAAAGAGGGGGACGGGATAGATCTGGACGCGGTGGTGGAGGCCTTTGCCGACCTGCATGCAGGCCACCAACCGTCCGAGAGGGTCTTCACCCGCCTGAGGCGGGATAATCGCAATGTGGCGAGTGTCTTCCTTGTGGATCTGAGCGGCTCCACGAGGGGATGGATAAACGAAATGGAACGGGCAACTCTCCTGATCCTGAGCGAAGCACTCAGGGTGCTGGGTGATAAATCCGCCATCTACGGTTTTTCCGGGCAGACCCGGAAACGGTGTGAACTCTACCGGATAAAGGACTTTTCCGAACGGTATGATATCGCCATCCAAAGGAGAATAGGCGGGCTTCAGTCCAGGGAGTGGACGCGGATGGGCCCTCCCATCCGCCATGTGTCCCGGCTCCTTCAGGGTGAAGAGGCGCGAACGAAACTCCTCATCACCCTCTCCGATGGAAAGCCGGATGATTATGACGCCTACAAGGGCGAGTATGCCGTGGAAGATACCAGGCATGCCCTCGTTGAGGCGAGGAGCCGGGGGATTCATTCCTTCTGCATCACCATTGACAAGGCAGAGCACCGGTATCTCCAGCATATGTACGGCCGCGGCAATTACATCTTTATCAACGACCTTTCCCTGCTCCCTGCCAAGGTTCCCGAGATCTACCGGAAACTGACCACATAATAGCCCATCTCTTGACACACGGACCAATGTAGCACTATACTCCTCCCCGCAACAGAGCCGCTTTTTCTCTGCATGATACGAGCGTGAAAGAGCGAGAAACAGAAAAGGGGAAAAAATGAAGACTACACATGCAGCGAAGGAAAAGGCAAGCGCAGAAGACGGTATTGTGCTCTTTGAGACGACGGCAGGGGATTTCGAGATCGAGCTCTATCCTGACAAGGCGCCCATAACCGTCGAGAATTTTGTCTCGTATGTGAACGATGGATTTTTTGACGGACTCATCTTCCACCGGGTCATTGACGGTTTTATGATTCAAGGCGGCGGTTTTGACGAACAGATGAACCAGAAGCCGACCGGAGAGCCCATCAGGAACGAGGCGGGAAACGGGCTCAAGAATAGGAAATACACGGTTGCCATGGCACGGACAAACGTGGTGAATTCCGCCACGGCGCAATTTTTCGTCAATGTGGAGGACAACGATTTTCTGGACCACCGGGATGAAAGCCCCGGGGGTTTCGGGTATGCCGTTTTCGGGAAGGTGATCAAGGGGACGGATGTCATCGACAAGGTGAAGGGAGTAAAGACCGCCACCAAAGGGTATTATGAGAATGTCCCCGTGGAGCCGGTGATCATCAGGAAGGCGTCTATAAGGAAATAGTTGTTCCGTCTAACCCCAACACTGTTCACTTAAGTCTCGACCGCGAGAAATCCCCCCAACCCCCTTTGGAAAAGGGGGGTTGGGGGGATTTAAGCGAGCCGGGCATGCCTTCTCGGGCCTTAAGTGAATACTATTGCGTCTAACCCGATAAAAACACAAGGAGGCGAGCAATGGCCGAGCGATCTGTTGATGCCGTGAGGAATGAAGAGATTTCCGTATACTCCTACAGATGGGTCGTCATTGCCCTCTTTGCCCTGCTCAATGCGGTGGTGCAGCTCAACTGGATCGCCTTCGCTCCCATAACCGGGGAGGCGGCCCGGTTCTACGGGGTCTCCGAGCTCAAGATCGGCCTCCTTTCCATGTCGTTCATGATCGTCTACATCATCGTGTGCCTCCCCGCGTCTTATCTCATCGATCGTTTCGGCATTAAGATAGGGATCGGTATCGGCGCGGTCCTCACTGGGTCCTTCGCCCTCCTGAGGGGGTTCTCCGCCTCCAACTACACGGTTGTCCTGGTGGCCCAGTTTGGTCTCGCACTGGGGCAGCCTTTCGTTCTGAACGCCATTACCGCTGTCGGGGCATCCTGGTTCCCGGTGGAGGAACGCGCGACGGCCGCGGGAATCCCGGTGCTTGCCCAGTTCGTGGGAATTATTCTGGCAATGGCGTTGACCCCATTTCTCACCACCGGTCATGGCATAGCCGGCATGCTCCTCGCGTACGGCATCGTTTCAGGGGTTATAGCGCTTCTTTTTTGCGTGTTCATGAAAGAAAAACCCCCCACGCGACCGTCCCTGAAAGAAGCGGCCGAGCGGTTCCGTTTCTTCGAGGGCGTGCGGGATATCTTCAAAAACCGCAATATGCTTCTCATGCTCCTCCTGTTTTTCATCGGCCTCGGCATGTTCAACGCCGTCACGACCTGGATCGAGCAGATCGTGCACCCCAGGGGATTCAGTGCGGAGCAGGCAGGCATGGTGGGCGCGATCATGATGTTTGCGGGGATCGTCGGAGCCATCGTCTTTCCCGTCTTTTCCGACCGCCTCAGAAGACGCAAGGGGTTCCTCATCCTGGCCATGGCCGGAAGCATCCCGGGACTGGCAGGCATCGCCTTCGCCCACAGCTTTTCCGTTCTTGTCCTTTCGGCAGCCGTATTCGGGCTCTTTTTCATGAGTGCGGGCCCCATCGGCTATCAGTACAGTGCCGAGATAAGTTACCCGGTCCCTGAGGCCACCTCCCAGGGGCTTATCGTTCTTGCGGGCCAGGTATCAGGAATAGCCTTCATATTCGGCATGGATGCCCTCAAAAATGCGAAGACCGGGGACATGACCGCCTTCATGGTCATTTTCATCATCCTTTCATTCCTGAACCTCTTCATTTCCACCAGGGTGAAAGAATCCGAAATGATACAACAGTAAATCACGTGGAGGGGAGACGAGAATCCTATGGGAGAGGGCGGCGAGAAGTACATCCTGGCTATAGACCTGGGCACCTCGGGACCCAAGTCGGCCTTGGTCACGACGGCGGGCGACGTGGTGGACTATGCATTTGAGAAAAATGAGGTCATTCTCCTTCCGGGCGGGGGGGCGGAGCAGCGTCCGGACGAGTGGTGGCAGACGATTATCCGTACCGCCCGCCGGGTTCTCGAAAAGGGCCTGGTTCCAAACGAAGATATTGTGGCCGTCTGCAGCTCCACCCAGTGGTCCGGCACAGTTCCCGTGGACCGGGCCGGAACACCGGTCGCCAACGCGATCATCTGGCTGGACACCCGGGGAAGCAAGTACGTGAGAGACATTGCGGGGGGACCTGTCAGTATTCAGGGGTATGCCCCGTTCAAGCTCATGAAATGGCTGCGCCTGACAGGAGGCATTCCGACCCACTCGGGCAAGGATCCCATCGCGCACATCCTCTTCTTCAAACATGAACGTCCCGACGTCTACGCCCGAACCTACAAGTTCCTGGAGCCGAAAGACTACATCAACCTGAAACTCACGGGGAAATTCGCCGCCTCCTTTGATTCCGTGGCGCTCCACTGGGTGACGGACAACCGTGATCTCGCCCGTGTTGATTACAGCGAATCCCTGCTCAGGATGGCCGGAGTGGAGCGGGAAAAGTTTCCGGACCTCAGACGTGCCGTGGACATTCTCGGTCCCATCAAGAAGGAGGTTGCCGATGAACTCGGGCTGCGAGAGGACGTCCAGGTGGTCATGGGGACCCCGGACGTGCAGGCCGCGGCTCTCGGTTCGGGAGCGGTCCGGGATTTCGAGGGACATCTCTACATCGGGACCTCTTCCTGGCTCACCTGCCATGTGCCATACAAAAAGACAGACATTTTTCACAATATGGCCACCCTGCCGTCGGCCATTCCGGAAAGGTATTTTATTGCCAACGAACAGGAAACAGCGGGCGGCTGCCTCAACTTCTTGCGGGACAACATCCTCTATCACAACGACCAGTTATTGCGGGAAGAAAAACAGCCCGACGTGTACAAGATTTTCGACCGGATTGCCGAAGGCGTGCCCCCCGGCAGCGGCAAAGTCATCTTCACGCCCTGGCTTTACGGAGAGCGCACGCCTGTTGACGACCACGCCGTTCGGTCCGGTATTTTCAACCAGTCCCTCAATACCACCCGCGAACACATGATCCGCGCGGTCCTGGAGGGAGTTGCATTCAACGGGCGATGGCTCCTCGGCTACGTGGAGAAATTTATCCGCCGCCGGCTGGACCCCATCAATATGATCGGCGGCGGGGCCAATTCGCGTATCTGGTGCCAGATACACGCCGATGTGTTCAATCGCACCATCAGGCAGGTAAAGGACCCTATCCTGGCCAACCTCCGCGGCGCAGCATTCCTGGCGGCGGTTTCCCTCGGGCATTGCCGCTTCGGGGACATCCCGGACCGGATTCAGATCGCGAACACCTACACCCCGAACCCGGAAAACCGCGGAATCTACGATGAGCTCTTCGCGGAATTCATCAATATCTACAAATGCAACCGGCGCATCTATGCCCGACTGAACAGATCTTCTTAGTTTTTGGAGAATTTCCATGGATATTAAAAAAATTTCCGACAGTTTTATCGGGCGGATGAATCCCCGCCTGGCTTCCGGGGTTTTCAAGTTTCTGAGAAAGGTCCCCGTTGTCCGCAAAAAACTTGAAAAGGAATTCGAGGGCATCATGAAGGATATCGAAAGCCAGGTGAAGCCTTACCGGGGGAAATTTCCCACGTACACGGGGATCCCCGAGAAGGGCATCGGACGGGAAGACATCCTGCAGGAGATGACAGCCCTTAAGGACCTGGAGGAATCGCGCTGGAAAGACGGATTCGCCTCAGGGGCGGTGTACCACGGCGACGAAGAACACATTCGATTCCTGAACCAGGTCTACGCCCTCAATTCCCAGACCAACCCGCTCCATTCCGATATCTGGCCCAGTATCTCCAAGTACGAAGGCGAAATAGTCTCCATGACCGCGGGCATGCTTGGGGCAGGAAAAGGTGAAGCCGCCGGGGATCCGGAAAAACAGATTTGCGGCGTCGTCTCATCCGGAGGCACCGAGAGCATCCTCCTGGCCATGAAGACCTACCGGGATTGGGCGAGGGATAAGAAAGGGATCACCAGCCCGGAAATGATCGTCCCCGTCACCGCCCACGCGGCCTTTGACAAGGCATCTCAGTATTTCAACATAAAAATCAAGCACATTCCAGTGGACGAGAATTACCGAGCAGATGTGTCCGCCGCCAGGATGGCCATAAACCGCAATACGATCGTCATGGTGGGTTCCGCTCCTTGTTTTCCCCACGGCATGGTGGACCCCATCGAAGAGCTCTCCGAGGCGGCACGGGAGCACGGCATCGGCTTCCACACGGATGGCTGCCTGGGGGGATTCGTCCTGCCCTGGGCAGAGCTCCTGGGATACCCCGTCTCCCCGTTTGACTTCAGGCTCCCGGGCGTGACCTCCATCTCAGCGGACACCCACAAGTACGGCTATGCCGCAAAGGGGACCTCTGTCATCCTCTATCGAGGCCTGGAGCTGCGCCGGTACCAGTACTTCAAGGCAACGGATTGGCCCGGAGGGCTCTACTTTTCGGCCACGTTTGCCGGCAGCAGGCCCGGGGCGTTGAGCGCGGCCTGCTGGGCCGCCATGATCTCCATGGGCCGGGAAGGATACATGGAGGCCACGAGAAAGATCCTCGAGACGGGAGCGAAGATAAAGAAGGCCATGCGCGGGATTCCCGATCTCTTTATCCTGGGAGACCCCCTCTGGGTGATTGCTTTCGGCTCCAAGACGCTTGATATCTACCGGATAATGGATTATATGACCGGGAAAAACTGGAGCCTCAACGGCCTGCATAAGCCTTCCTGCGTGCATCTCTGCATCACCCTGCGGCACACCAGGCCAGGAGTGGCCGAACGCTTCATCGACGACCTGCGGTCGGCCGTCGCCTTCGTCAAAGAACATCCCAAGCAGGAAGGCGGTATGGCGCCGGTCTACGGCCTGGCAGCCACTCTCCCGGTGCGGAGCATCGTGGGGGACCTGCTGGAACGGTACATCGATGCACTGTACAAGGTTTAGAACCGACTGATATGCATATGAAAGTAATGGAACAAAACATACCCCCTGCGCGGCTGGATCTCGTCGCCTTGCGAAAAACCCCTGCGGACCTGGTCATCACGAACGGCGTTCTCTTCAACGCCGTTACCGGTGAATTCCTGGAGGACCACTCCCTGTGGATAAAGGATGGCTGGATCGCCTACGCAGGTCCCGATCCCGACCCTGCCCGGGATGAACACACCCGGATCATGGACGCCGAAGGGATGGTCCTGCTTCCGGGACTCATAGAAGGCCATACCCATGTCCTGAACCTCGCCGGCATCGAGGAATTCGTGCGGCACGTGATTCCCTCCGGGACCACCACCGTGATAACCGAGAGCATGGAACTTGCCATCGTCGCCGGCATCGACGGGATCAGGTATTTCGTGGAAGCAATTGAGGACCAGCCTCTGCGTTTCTATTACACCCTTTCGCCCGCCTGTGGGATCAGCAGGGCTGTTGAAAAGAACTCTCCCTCCAACGAAGAACTCCTGCCCTTCCTCGAAGATCCGCGGTGCCTCGGGTTGGGGGAAATCTACTGGGGCAACATGTTCCTCGACGGCGAGCAGGGGCAGCGGCTCAGGGACCTTGTCCGGCTCGCCCTTTCCCGGGGGAAGCGTGTGGAAGGACATTCGGCCGGAGCTTCCGGGAACAAGCTTCAGGCCTACACGTCATTCGGGGTGTCTTCCTGCCACGAACCCATTACCGAGAGCGAGGTCCTGGAAAGGCTCAGGCTCGGCTACTGGGTCATGATCCGGCAGGGGGCCATCCGGAAAGAACTGGACGGGGTCCAGGGAATATTCGGGCAGCCCGTCGACAAGCGGCGCCTTGTCCTGTGCACCGACGGAATGGACCCGGAGGGCTTTCTCACCGAAGGGTACCTTGATGCCGCGGTGAGGCACGCCCTCAGGCTGGGCGTCAGTCCATCCCTGGTCTACCAGATGGTCACCCTCAATGTTGCCGAGCACTTCCGCCTGGATCACGTCCTGGGCTCATTGACCCCGGGAAAGCTTGCGGACATCGTCTTCATTCCCTCTCCCGAAAATTTTTCTCCGCGGACGGTAATCCGCCAGGGAAAGGTCATCTTTCGGGACGGCAAAAGCCTTGTCGAGCCTAAGAAGGTTGTGTTTCCGCAGCACTTGTACGAGACGGTAAACATTCCTGAGATGCCGGTCATACAGCCGCCGAGCCGTGGGAAGGTGCGGGCCGTCGAGATGGTCACACGGCTGGTGACAGGAGAGACAATCGTCGATCTGGGCGATTCGGTGGAACCGGGCGGGCTGAACATGGCCCTTGCCGTAGACCGCACCGGCAGCGGCGAGGCGTTCCTGGGATTTCTCAAGGGATTCGGCCTGCAGCGGGGGGCGTGCGGTTCCACCATGTGCTGGGACACGTCGGACATGATTGTCCTGGGCTGTGACGAGCTCTCCATGGAAACCGTTATCCGCAGGCTCAGGGAACTGCGCGGGGGTGCGGTCTACGCGATTGGCGGGGAGGTGCTGGCCGAGATTCCGGCGCCGCTCTGCGGGCTGATCAGCATCGAGTCGATGGAAACCTGCCGCGATCGAGTCAGGTATTTCGAAGATTCACTGAAACAGAACGGGGTCCCGTGGGAAAATCCCCTGCTCACCCTCAACACCCAGGGCAACGCCGCCATTCCCCATTTCCGGCTGACGCATGGCGGCTATGTGCGGATGAAAGACCGGGAGGTGTTCCCGCTCGCGGTCGGGGGAGAGCGCCTTACGGCTTGACGGTCGCTTTCGAAGGAATGAGTTCAGCCGTGAAGCTCCCCACCTTGACCCGGGTTTCCACTTTCACGGGGACCTTCGCGCTGTCTGCAGTAAACCATATCTTCAGGGTGGCGTTTTTGCTCTGCTTGAAGACGCCGCCGATGTGTTTCAGCTCAGGCTCCACGAGAAAGGTGTCGTAGAGCTTCCCGCCCACACGGATACGCTCCCTTCGGACCACCGTTGCCTTTCCCAGAACGCACTTTTTTCCATCGGAGACGGTCGCCTGGATTATCTTTCCCGCCTCGAGATGATGAAGCCGGAAGACATAGAATATGGAGAGGGGATCGAAGGCGCCTTTGAGGAGCGCGACCGTATCTTCCTTTTTCCCGTTCTTTTCGTAGGTCGCAACCATCTTCTGCCAGTCGAAACGCACCTCCTCGTCCCGCGTCTTCTTGCCCCGCGTCTCTACCCTGTAGATGAGGGAGTGGCTTATTGCCTTGTCCGTGAATGCCTCTATGCGTTCCCTCAGTTCATAAAATACGTCCACGAAACTGTAAGTGGTGGTGGTCATCAGGAAATGGTAGGACTCCCGGCCGTCTATCTCCTTCAACGGCAGGACCTGCATGGACATTTCCCCTGCCGGTACGGAAAGCCACGACACCTTGTAGAAGAGCTTTTCCCCGGGAGCAAAGGGAAGGGGGACATCAGATGCCCCCGTCGGTTGCCACGATCCAAGAATCGCAAGGACAAGGAGCAGGAGGCGTGCACCGCCGGCCCGCGTCAGGTCTTTCTTACAGCGGAACAATCTCTAGCCCTCAACCTCTATCTTTTCTATTTTTTTTCCCTTTTCCTTCTTGCTCGCCCGTTTCTCGAGGGAGTCTATCCGGTCTTCCACGAGGGCTTTCACCCCCTTCAGGAATTCGATACGCGAGCTTCTGAGATGCGCAGCGAATTTGGACTCTTTCCCGAAGGCGTTTTCCAGGTCCCTGCAAAACCGTGCCATGGGACAGTCAACCGTCGATTCTTTCGTTTTTTTCTGTTCGGCCATTTTTCTCACCTCCGAAATAAATCTGGAGATACTGGTTATCAAGCCGCGCCCGGACTGTGGGGGCAGCGGCAACCTGCCGGGGAAGCAGCAGGTGCATCTTGAAACTACCTACCCGAATGATGAGCTCATCAGAGCTCTTGTTCAGCTCGATGTTCTGTTTGTCCACAAAAGGCAATTTCAGGCGCAGGCGATACTCGCCGTTTTCCTTGCTCAGTTGAAAGGCCCGGCCGACGAAGAAATAGCCCAAGGGGTCTTTATCTCCGTAGAGTGCGTCGCCGAGGCGAATGAGACGTTTCGAACCCAGGACCTCATCCTTGAAAAGATTCAGCGGCAAAACAGGGATGGGAGCGAAGTATTCTTTTGCCTGAGACAGGTATTTTTCCTGGCTCTTTCTCCACTTGCTGAAATACCGGTCATTCACCTCCTCCGGGAACACCCGGTTCACAATAACGGCGTCGATGTGCATCTTGTAGAGGTAGAAGTACATGAAGGCCCGCTGCGTCTCCTTCAGGACAATTTTCTCAGGGTTGGTCACCAGGCGTACGGAAGTGGTTTCAGGGTCCGTCAGGATCTGGTCGACTCCCCTCAGACGCTTAAAAAGGCGTTCGATGGCATCAAAATAGTCATTCCCGGGGAGCGGGATGTCGTACAATTTTTTGGCCACGGGGCGCACATACCTGGCCACTGTTTTCTCAATGCGGAATATCTTCTTTATGTACCACTCGAGGGTCGTGGGAATGCTGATGAACCGGAGAGACTCCCCGGTCGGGGCGCAGTCGAGGATGATGACGTCATACTCTTCGTGCCGGACATACTGGTTGATGTAGAGGAGAAGGCTGATTTCCTCCATACCCGGCAGGACGGCCAGTTCCTCCGCCAGGATCTCGTCGAGGCCGCTGGTGTTGAAAAGGGTTGAGACATACTTGTGGATGGCGCCCCAGTTCTTTTCGATCTCTTCCTGGATGTCCAGTTCCTGGATCCAGAGATTTTTCGAGACCTTTACGGGTTTCCCCTTGTTCTGGTCCAGGAGATTTTTTTCGAGATCAAAGATGTCCGAGAGGCTGTGGGCCACATCGAGGGAGAGGATGATGGTGCGCCTGTTCGATTGGGCGGCCTTCAATCCGGTTGCCGCGGCCACGCTCGTCTTGCCCACACCCCCCTTGCCGGCAAAAAAGATGATCCTCATCCTGTCCTCCCGGTCCCCCATTCCAGGGAACGCCCTGATTCTTTAAAGATACGCTTTCTCAATCCAGGTCTACCGGGAGGTCCTTGAGGACCCTGCTGAAGGCCGTGGCAGCCTTGAGGAGACTCGTGTACCTCAAGGCCAGCCCGATTATTTCGGCCAGGATCAGGAGCGTGTTCACGTCATTCTTGGAGACGTCCCACCTCTCTCCATGATAGAGCCTGAGGAGCCCCACGACCTCCCCGGAGAACATGACGGGGATCGAAAGGATCGCCCCGATCCCTTCTTTCTTTGCCTGCAGGGGGTACTGGAGTTCCTCCGACTCCTCTGCAGTATCCCTGATGATCACCGGCTCTCCCTCCAGGCTGCGCGCGATGCTCCTGTCGGCGAGGACCGGACCCTTTGTCAGGTATTGCAGGCTCGGACCGAAGGCCGCCAGGACCTGCAGTTCATTCGTATCCCGGCTCCGCAGGTAGAGGATACAGCCCTTTATTCCCAGCGCTGCGACCAGGAGACGGCTCAGATGATCGCCCATGGATTCGAGATCGTGTGATTCGGCTATGGACTGGGTAACAATCTTGAAAGTGTCAATATCGATCTTGTCTTTGCCGTTCATGTTGTGCTCCCTGTTATTAAGGTCTTGTGCCCGCAGTCAGAATCGACCTTTCGTTTTTCAGGTCACAATGGTGATGATCTTGTTCCTCAGGGCCCCCAGGACTTTTTCGTGGACACTTCGGGTGAAAGCGCGGGAAATCCATCCGGGTCTGTACCCCAGCACGATCGTGTCAAAGCCGCCCTCGAGGACCTTGGCCACGATTTCTTCTCCGATGCTGCACTGCTGGGCCTTAAGTTCATATTCGACCCGGTCCTCTGAAAAACCGTTCTCAATGAGGTCGGCCCTGATCTGCTCGAAAGTCCTTTTCTTCTCGGGGAGTTCTGTTGCAAATGCCGCAACGGTACTCCGCAATCGGATCAAGGCGGGATTTGAATAGGCATCCATGTCCGACAGCGTAGTATACACGTGGAAAAGCGTAATTCGGGCCAGGCTGTCCTCGGCGAAGCTCCGTATCAGGAAATGAAGGGTCTTTTCATCCTGTATGGAAAAATTGAAAGGCACCAGGATTTTTCTTAAGGCCATGGTCCTCTCCTTTCTGACCTTACGGTTTTGCTCCTGTTCAAAAGAACGGGACTCCGGGTATCAACTGCAGCGAGAGAGGTCCGGGTCCGGGCTGCACACAAGAAGATTTGAGAGCGTTCCTCCATTATGCCCAGCCAGCGGAATCTTTTGCAAGAGGAAAACAGATATCCTGCCTTGAACATCTCCTGCGTGGCTAGACGGATAGTCTCTCTGACTTCAGGGCATACGCCAGGGCGATTCCGGTCACGAATCCAACGGCAAGATTGGAAGCCAGGGTTATGCCGACAATTATGAGCGGGATGAACAGATCCTTCCTGGTCTTCATGTCGAGCAGGGTCAGGGCGAGCTGGCTTCCCGCAAAAACGAGCAGCACACCCAGAACCGACATGGGAAGAAAATACAGGACGGACAGGGAACTCCGGCCGAGCAGCACAGCGAGTCCCAGAAAAATGATGCCGCTCAGGATATTGGAGCCCGCGGTGCGCGCGCCGAAACGATACCGGGAAGCCAGTCCACCTGCCCCGTGGCACATGGGCATGCCGCCCAGCATGAAACTCAGGAAATTGGCCACGGCCATACTGATGCAGAGCCTGGAGTAGGTTACCCTTTTCGCGGTCTCCCCGAAATACTCATGCGAGAGGTCGGCATTTGCGATGACGGCGTTTCCGAAGGTCATGGGTATCTGGGGGAGGACCAGGATCACTAACGCACCGGCAAAGTCGGCGAGGGAGGGGATTCCCTTGGGAAGAAACTCCGGCAAATTGAGGCCGATCCTGAGCTCGTCCAGCCCTTCATGAGTTCCAAGCAGGAGACCCGTGGCGAGACCGAGCAGCGCGATGGCCAGGGCGGCGGGAAATCTCCTGTTTTCAAGCAGCAGAAGGGTGAGCGCGGCGAGGACGACGCCGATCAAAATGCCTATAGGGATGGGGCCCACGCTCTGTACGGCCAGGTAAGGTTCTGCCGCCTTCTTCATGAGCTGGAACTTGGACGTTCCGAGCATGAGTTTGACGCCCTGAGACACGAGCAGGATGCCGGTGGAAAGCTGAACGCCGCGGATCACCGGCTTGGGGACATAACGGCCCAGGAACGTAATCGCCCCCGTGCCCCCGATCAGGAGCAGGGAAACGCTTATGAGCGCGCTGGAGGCGTAGAGCAGAGAGGCGCTGATCCCTGTGGCGACCGCGTAGGCGCCGATGACTTTCATCGGTTCGACCGGCGCGGTCACTCCGAAATAGAGTCCGGAAAAGACATAAAAGACGCCGACGCAAAAGAAGAGGGACAGGGGATCCAGTCCGTTGATGATGATCATTCCCAGGGCCAGGGGCAGTATGGTTCCAAAATCGCCCAGGGATCCGGCAAGTTCCATACGGTTGAACTGCAAATGCCTGCTCATAGGGACCGCCTGACCTATTTCTCCAACGATTCGTAATAGCCGATGAAAGCGTCGAGGTTCTTGGCCTGTTTTCTCAGGTAATCGATCCAGACGGCGAGCAGCTCCTTCCCCTCTTCTGTCAGCGTGTACACCCTTTTCGCCGGCCCCGAGCCCTCAGTTTCCCACTTGGAAAGAACAAGGCCGTCCTGTTCCAGCTGGCGCAGGTGACGATAGATCATTCCAGGAGGGGCATTGCCTTCGACAAACCCGAACTTCTGAATATTCTGGATAAGTTCATATCCATAGGACTCCTTGCGAAGCAAGCCCAGCAGAATGGACGGCTGGACGTAACGCTCCGCTCTTCCCTGGGGCGGATGGGATATTTTTTCTCTTGATCCAGACATATTATTTATTGACATATATCCTTAGCGGATATATCATCTTCCCGTGTATGCTATCACGAATCTTATTATTTTACCAGAGAATCTATGAAATAAGGAGGCACCATGGCATCCAAGATCTTTGTGCGTGAAAGGCGAAAAATTGAGAAGGGAGAAAAAAAGCCTCGCTTCCGGGTGGTCGCGGTCAGCGGCGGTGATCTCAAGATCCATGTTCATCACATGCGCAAGAAGGAGTTGGATCAACTGGCCGAGGCGGTCGGGGCCGAAGTGGTCTACTTCAAGGCCGAAAAAAAGAAAGAATCCAAGTAGGCCGAATTTTCCCGGCAGGCCCGTATCACTACCAGGATTTCCGTCACGGCTCCCTATAAATGATTGTTCCCACGTGTTCTCCATCGAGGGCCGCAAGGATATGCTCAGGATGCCGAAGGGCATCGATAATCTGAAGTTCCTTCAGACACTTGGCCCTCTGGAGAAACGTGAGAATAGGACGTTCTATGATCAGATCGTCCAGCTCCAGGTCCAGAAGTTCCTTGGCAGAAATCCTGCCGTAGAATTTCATGGTTTTCCTGTCTTCCCTGTTCACTTTCTTGGGGTCGCGGTCAAAAAGGCCTTTTTCGTCTTTCAGAAAAATGAGCGACCGGGCACCGATATTCTCGGCCAGGAGAAACGCCCCGCAATCCGTGCGGTGCGGAGGAATCGATCCCACTTCCGCGGGATGCTCAAAGTAGCCGTAGGGGGGAATTCCATAGGTTATGGGGAGATACCCGAGCCGGCAGAACATTGTTAACTGCTCCAGGTTGTCCCCGTGACCGATTTTCACGCCCCCATGTTTCGCCAGCAGTACGCTCAACATCTCCGCATTCTGCCAGGAGACCTTGTCCCCCAACTTGGAAAGAACGCCGGTAGGCATTCCCAGATCGATTCCGATGCTGTACGCATGCCTGGCCCGGGTGCCGCCGCCGGTCATCAGGATGATCTTGTACTTCTCTTTTGCCTCGATGAGTACGTCCAGGATGGGGAGAACGGCTTCGGCTCCGCGATCGATGATGCTCTGCCCCCCGATCTTGAGCACATTTATCTCGGGCTGCATCCGGAAGTATTCCCTGGCCTCTGTTCTTTTCAGAAACTCTTTGCTGACCAACGACTCTCCCATCAGGGGCGTCTGGATGTGAAGTCTTCCCTTTTCACCTTTTTCTTTGATCAATTTCGGCATGCGTCCTTTTACCTTTCAAGACTGCAGGTGGAAGTGCATCGGGATTCCACGGGAAAGTCTCCCACCCCATGACCCCCGCACGATGCGCGGCTAATGCTTGAAGGCCCGCTGGCCCGTGAATACCATGGTGACCTGCGGATCGGCCTCGTTGCAGGCCTCGATGGCCTCGTAATCCCGCAGCGATCCGCCGGGCTGGACAATGGCCCGGATCCCTTCACGGATGGCCACGTCCACGCCGTCCCTGAACGGGAAGAAGGCATCGGAAACCATCGTTGCGCGCGCCAGACCGCCCTTCGCTTCCTTCGTATCCCGGTCGATTTCCTGGAGGAGTGAGCGGTCTTTTTCGCCTTTTCCGACCATCAGCTCCAGTTCCTTGTAGGAACGGCCATGTCTCCTGAAACAGAGGGCGTCGGCGTACTTGGTGTGCGCCTTGAAGATGGCGATCTCGGCCACACCCACCCGGTCCTGCTCGCCGGTCCCGATTCCCACGGTTACGCCGTTCTTGACATAGATGACCGAATTGGAGGTGATGCCCTGCTCCACCTGCCACCCGAAGAGCATGTCGGCATATTCTTCCTTCGTCGGTGCCCTTTCGATGGTGTAGGTCCTGTCCTTGTATTCGCAGGTAGCCGGCTTGAAATCATCTGCCGATGCGATGGCGTTCAGGGGGGACTGCTGGACTATAATCCCACCGTCGATCAACGACTTGAAATCCACGAAGCGTGTTGACCGATACCCGGCGAGACGATCCATGCGGGCGATGCGGATGATACGCAGGTTGGCCCTCGCGGCGAGCCGTTCGACGGTTCCGTCCTCGAAATCCGGGGCCGCCACCACCTCGAGGTAGTTCTCCGTGACCATTTCCGCAGTGGGAAGATCCACCGGGCGGTTGAAGAGTGCACATCCGCCGAAGGCAGCGATACGGTCAGCCATATTCGCCCGGTCATAGGCGTCGGAAAGGGTGGTCCCGTAGGCCGCGCCGCAGGGGTTGTTGTGCTTCACAATGACGGAGGCGGGCCCTGCGGTGAGGTATTTCATGATGTTGAGGGCATTGTCCACGTCCGTCAGGTTGGTCTTGCCGGGGTGTTTCCCGCTCCTGATCATGTCCTCTTCGGTGATGGCCGACACCAAACCCAGGCCGGGCTCGATGAAACGGCAATCTCCCAGCGCCAGGTTCCCGTTCACCAGTTCATAGAGGGCGGCCTCCTGTCCGGGATTTTCTCCGTACCGGAGCCCCTTCTCTATGACGTCCCCGGTCTTTTCATCCCGGATCTTCCAGGTGCGCTTCCGGTAGACGAGCGTCTGGTCCCCGAAACGGATGCTCATGGATTCGGGAAAGTGATCATCCATCACCGTCCGGTATGCTTTCTTGAGGTCTTCGCTCATGGGCTTTCTCCGTTCTTCGCTTGTTGTATGCTGTTTCGTGCGGGTTTTCCGGCCCTTTCCAAACCGGTCAAACGGGCCCAACGCCTCTCAGGCCTTGTGCTTCTCAACATACGCATACGCACTGTGGTTGTGGATGGACTCGAAATTTTCCGACTCAACGGCAAACCAGGTGATATTGGCATCGCCGTTCAGCTTGAGTGCGATGTCCCGGACAATATCCTCCACGAATTTCGGGTTGTCGTAGGCCTTTTCAGTAACGAATTTTTCGTCTTCCCTTTTGAGCACTGAAAACACGTCCGTTGAGGCTGATTTCTCCACCAGTTTGACCAGGTCTTCAATCCAGACAAATTTTTTGAAGCGCACCTGGAGGCGGACTTCACCCCGCTGGTTGTGGGCGCCGTATTGGCTGATCTCCTTGGAACACGGACACAGGGTGGAGATGGGGACGCGGATAATGACAAGCAGGTCCATCCCGTGGTTCAGGGAACCCTTGAAGGTGCACTGGTATTCCATGAGCCCTTCGACACCGCTCACCGGTGCGGCCTTCTTTATGAAATAGGGAAACGTGATTTCCATGTGGGCGCTTTTAGCGCTGAGCCGGTTTTTCACCTCTTCCAGGATTTCCGAGAAATTCTGGAGCGAGATGCGTCCGCTGTGTTCGTTCAGGATCTCGACAAAGCGGCTCATATGGGTGCCTTTGTAATAACGGGGCAGGTTCACGTACATGTTGATCTTGGCGACGGTCTGCTGTTTCCCCATGTCCTTATCCAGCACCGTGATAGGATACCTGATTCCCTTCACGCCCACTTGGTCAATGTCTATATTCCTGGTATCTCTAATGTTTTGTATGTCTTCCATAAGTGTGCCCTGCTCAAATAATTAATAAGCTCCCTACCCTATTTGACTAGCAAAGTCAACACAAAGCATCCCCTCCTGGTGATCGGGAATTTCGCCAGATCACCCGGTGAGACCCTTTATGCTAAAATGAATTAGATGGAGGGTTTGGGCGGCCCTGTCTCCTGCCGGTCTTTCATGACGGAACGCGCTTGATGCGGTAAGAGAAGGGGTGGCGGGAGGGGTCTCCTATCCGTAGACTGGAAAGGGACAACGGCCTCTCGCGTGGGCCGGGCCGCTCGCAAGATCCTAAATTCTGCTTGCTTTTGCCGCGCGAATTGACGTAAACAATTATTTTAAGCATTCACGGGGCGTGGCGCAGCCTGGTAGCGCACCTGCTTTGGGAGCAGGGTGTCGGAGGTTCAAATCCTCTCGCCCCGACCAGAAAGCATAATAAAAATAGCATGTTATGAACAATATAGCCTGCTATTTTTGTTCGCCGAAACCGTATTTTTGTACCCTATTTGTACCCCACTCAGACGCACGTTTCGCTAACTGATTGATATTATTCACCCCGTATGCAGCACCCACAGGGGGTTTCTGAAAAAAGCAGAATGAAAAGTGATGTAATTTCTAGTGGTTAATGTTACTCAAGTACCAAAGGGAACCTAATCGGCTAACAGGGTTGTACAGGACCTATGGTGTCCTTTCGGTAAGCCTGCGTTAGCTTGGGGGATAGGGGATCCTGGTCTAGCTGCCGCTATGTTGTCTCGGGCGCTGTGGCCAGATGGTAGTTCCAGGGCTGCGACACTAGGGTCGTTGACCAGATGTACGAAGGTGAAACAATCTCAGTGCGGATCGGAAAGAATCCCGAGAAGCTAAGGATAAGTCCGACTAAAGCGGCCACCGCGATTATAGCATACCTCGGGTACCAGTGTCTTGATTGCGTATTTCTCATTACAGCCTCATTCTTGATTAATATCATCCGTAAGATCCCTCTCTTTGGGTTTTGGAAGCACCAACATAAAGGTTCGTACTGAATTCACACCGATAATGGGGAAAGGGAGCTCTCCCTGGATAATATGGGAGGCATCCGATCAGGAGTTAGGGCTCTCCATTTTCTCCAGTTATTTCAGTATTTCTTGCCTGGCACGCGCGATATCCCTCATTTTCAATTCCAGTATACGGCTGATCAGTCGCCTTTCAATCGCCCTGGTCCCATGCGTACATTCATATTCATAGAGCATCTGTCTGATGCCTTGCTTCAATTCATCGTGTTTCCAAGGCTTCAGAAAAAAACGGGAAATGTGTCCCCCATTGAGGCCTTCCTTCATGGTTTCGAGATCAGCGTATCCGGTGAGAATCGCCGTCAAGACGTCTGGGGAGATCTCCTTCGCCCTTTTCAGGAATTCAGTGCCCAGCATTCCCGGCATTCTCTGATCGCTTATGACAGCGTTCACTTGGTTGTTCTCAAGTATTCGAAGGCCCTCAACTCCACTCATCGCGGTGAGTACGCCATATTCTTCCTTTCTGAGCAGCCGTTTCAGTGCATCAATGATATTCTCTTCATCATCCACGAACAGAATCGTATAGGAATCATTGTTCATTTTTGCTCGTTTCCCCCTTCCACCGACACAATCACCCTGATGGGCTCCTTGACCCGAGTAACTTCGGCAACATTTTTCAAGCGTTCGATGAGCGGCTGGCTTACTTCCTGGCCTTTTGAGATAAGCAACTTTTCCTGTTCCGTTCTCACGTCCTGCCCCAGAATCATTCCCTTTTTCAGCTCTCTTACACTCACACCGATCACTTCATAGTTGCGCTCCACACCGAGCGCCATTTCCACGGCATGCAGGACCGCCGGATCATACCAGCCTTTTCGCGCCTCCATTTGGGTGAGGGCTTCTCTTTTTGGTATTCCTGTTGTGTTCAACAAATCCAGATCAAGCGCTGCTTTGAGAATCCTAGACCCCATGGGGATCTCCTCTCCCTTTAATCCGTCTCTAGGGTTTCCCGCACCATTGAAATGCTTTTCCTGGTACGCGATGATCTTGGCCACCGGCTCAAGGCGTGGTATATTCTTGAGCAGGTCCGCGGTGACCACCGGGTGCATATCGAAAATCTGCTGTTCCTCCTCCTCCAGTGTATTCCCGCAATAGATCTTAGTGAGAGTATCTTGGGGGAGGATAATGAAACCCACCTGCGAAAGCATGGCCGCCGTTTCCAGTTGCCAGAGATCTGTTATTCCCATGAAGGTGCCCACCTTGCTGACAAAGCGCTTTATCCGAGAGGAACGGCCAAAGGCTTCCGGGTTGGCCAGGGACAGCAGTTCGGTCATCACCTCTATGCTTCCTTTGAGCGTTTGCTCCAGGATCTCTTTCTCGGCATTGGTGAGGCGATACTGCTGAATGCCGCTCCTGAGGACCTTGAAAAGGGTATCGGGGTGACAGGGTTTGGTAAGAAACCGAAATATGTTTCCCTGGTTCACCGCTTCGATGGCGTTCTGGAGATCGGCATGCCCAGTGAGCATGATGCGCACAGTATCGGGGAAAAGCTTTTTCACCCTGGATAGGAATTCAATGCCGTCCATGCCGGGCATGCGAAGATCGGAGACCACCACTGCAAATGGGCCCTTTTCCAACAGGACCTTCAGCCCCTCTTCAGGCCCCAACGCGGTCTCCATGGAAAAGTAGTTCCGTAATTGCCGCTTGAAGCCGGCCAAAATATTTGCCTCGTCATCCACAAACAGGACTTTTTCCATCGCATGTCTCCCGTTATTGAATTGCCGCTTCGCACACCTGTGCCCAGCGATCAAGCTTTTCTGCGCAGCCGATTCGGTTTAAGAACGCCATGTCCATAGGCGCTTCACTTAGTTGGGTCCCCTTTACTCCGGAAACATGTTCCAGCGCGTTTGCAGCATGCACGCCGGCCAGCACTCCCATTGTTCTGACAGGATGCGTTCCGGGCTCATGGTGGAATGCAATAGCCTCCACTACATTATCGTCGAAGCCCCAGAGCCCCATCAGGTACGCACCCACTGAACCGTGAGTGGTCCCCAGCATCTCATGTTCCATCTTTTTGAAGGAAATGCCGTTTTCTTCGGTACGCCTGATGATCTCACGATACTTGTCAGGGAGTCCTGTGGCGAGAACCAGTTTCCCCACGTCGTGCAGCATCCCTGCCAGGAACGTATCATCGACCATTTCCCTGCTCAAATTTTCCTCTCTTGCAATGGCCTTTGCAAATGCGGCAGTCCCCATGCCGTGTCGCCAAAGCTTCTCGAGAAATGCCTCCGGAACACCTTTTGCCTCGAACCGGCTGAAAATCTGTGCAGAAAGAACCAGCGCCTTGATGGTTTCGAGCCCCAGGAGGTTCACGGCCTGAACGATGCTCTCGATATGACGCGGCAAAGCAAAAAATGCGGAATTGACCATCTGGTGGATTTTTGCGCTCATTCCCACATCACGTGAGATGATTTCGGCGATCCTGTCCATGGATGCGTCTTCAGATCGCAATTCCACCATAATTTCCTGGTATAACTTGGGAAGACTGGGCAGGCTTCCGGTATTTGAAACTAACTGTTTCAACGCATCATCTTTGAGCAGTTCCCTTAGCGCAAGTGCTCGAAGCACCGTATTCTTAAGAGTAGAGGCGTCGCAGGGCTTCGAGAGATACTGGTGCGCTGTTCGTACGGATTTTAGGATCAGCTCCTGGTCGGAATGTCCGGAAAGAACAATGCGGACTATCTCGGGAAATTTTTTTTGTACTCTCTCCAGCAACTCGGAGCCATTCATCCCAGGCATGCGCATATCAGTCACCACCACCTCAAAATCTTGAGTTTCAAGGACCTGCAATGCCTCCCCTCCGCTCTCGGCAAAGACCATGCTCCACTCTTTTCGCATACCCCTGAGCATGCGTTCGAGACCATTCAGAACCATGGGTTCGTCATCGACAAACAGAATTTTTCGTTTCATTATTTCAATCCTCCAATGGCAAGCGAATGGTAAAGCAGCTCCCCTTGCCCATCTCACTTTCAACGTCGATGGTGCCTCCGTGCTTTTCTACGATGACTGAATGTGCGATGTTGAGTCCTTGTCCGGTGCCTCTGCCCACTTCCTTGGTAGTGAAGAAAGGATCAAATATTTTTGACCGGATCTCCTCTGGAATCCCGGCTCCCGTGTCTTTAATAAGGATCTCGGCCCACTTGCCATTCTTCCGCGTGCTGACCTTGATGGCGCCTTTCTCTTCTGTGTTATCTCTCACCACATCTGCGATTGCGTGAGCAGCATTCACGACCATATTGAGGATCACCTGATTCAGTTCTCCCTGCAGACAGGGGACTAGAGGCAGGGCCTCGTCAAAATCCGTTTCAAGGTCAGCGACGTATTTCCACTCGTTTCGGGCCACGGTGACGGTGTTTTCTATGGCCTTGTTGATATTTGTCGGTTCTTTTTCTTCGGCGTTCGGGTGAGAGAATTCCTTCATTGCACGGACGATCTTTGACACACGTTCTACTCCATCCAGGCTCTGATCGATGGCCGCGGGGATTTCTTCCCTGAGGTACTCCAGGTCCATTTCTTCTACTGTCTGTTCAAGGATTTTAAGAACCCCTTCAACCGGTCTGCCCTCCGTGCTACTCCTCGCAAGCTCCTGGTATTTTTCCACGAGCCGGTCCAGGCTCTCGTAGCCCTCCTTGAGGAAACGAGTATTATCTCCCACGTACTGGATGGGCGTATTGATCTCGTGAGCGATCCCCGCCGCGAGCTGTCCGATGGACTCCAGTTTCTGTGCCTGAACAAGCTGGCTTTCCAGAAGTCTTTGGTCAGTGATGTCCGACGCCCGGATCAAGGTCCCTATAGGAGTTCCATCTTCTGTAGTTATGCGGCTGATAGTCATCCCGAGGAAACGTTCTTTTCCATCCTTTCCCTCATAACGGATATCATCAAGCCTGCATTCCTCATCACTCTTCTTGCAGTGTTCGATGGCCTCAACCACTCCTCTTCCCGCCCACTTAAATCTACACTCAGTCAAGGTCCGTCCGTAGACCTCTTCATACGTCAGGTCAAACCTCTCTTCAGCCCTTGAATTCCATTCCACGATCCTGTTTTCCTCATCTACCACGATCAGAATGCAAGTCATGGCGCCCAACAAGAGATCTGTTTTGGTATGCGCCTTCTTCAATTCCTCCTGTGCGGTTTTGAGATCCGTGATGTCCATGGCGAATTCAAAACGCACGGCACGGCCGTCAGGCCATCGGATAATGCGATCGATAATTTTGTAATTCCTGTCCAAAACGGGATTGTGAAACTCCCAGACGTATGGTCTTCCTTTCTCCCTTAGTATGATGTGGTTCGTGCAATAGTCACACGGAGCATCCAAATTCTGAAATTCACGGTAACAAATAGAACCTACCGGATTCCTGCCAAGTGCATCTTCAAAGGCCTTGTTCACGTACAGCACTTCATAGGTTTCCGGATCGGCCACGTAAATTATCTCCGTGATACTGTCCAGCATGGCGTGAAACATTGCTCTTTCAGATTCGATGATTCTCTGTGCTCGCTTCCCCTCCGAAATATCCATCAGGAAGGCAATGTCGGCGGGCTGTCCAAGGTATATGGTCTGCGTGAGTGCGACAGCAACATCAATGGTCGTTCCGTCTTTCCGTATTCCCTTGAACTCGTATCTGGTTGGCGCTGCATCTCCTCGCGATCTCTTGCGGCTTATTTCATTTACCTGCGCACGGTCATCAGGATGTACTACCAGTTCATTCTCCTTTCCCTCGAGATCCGCTGGATTTTCGTACCCAAACATTTTCGCGAATTCATGGTTGACGAACAGCTGAACGCCTGCCTTTGATACGGAAATACCTTCCTGGGCAGCCTCCAGCAAGACCCTGTTATGCTCCTCTGACTTCTTGAGTTCTTCGATTGCTTTTTTTCTCTGCGTGATGTCTCTTATTATTGCGAAGGCATGCCACTTTCCGTCGAGCCTTGCTGAGGAAAGAGAAACTTCTATCGGGATCTTTTGTCCATCTTTTCTTATGGCCTCGAGCTCCTGGGTGTTCCCGATACCCGCGCCTTCGCCGGATGCCTTGAACGTTGTGAAGGCCTTTTCATATGCTTTCTGATATCGTTGTGGAGCAAGGAGCCTATGGAGGTTTTTCCCGAGCACCTCATTCGAAGCGTACCCGAACATCCTTTCCGCTGCTTCATTCCAGAAGGCAATGTCTCCTTGATCATCGATTGTGACGATCGCATCATGTGCAGAGGAGCTGATGGCCCTGAACTTTTCCTCGCTTTCCCTGACCTCACTCACCTTCTGTGCCAGCATCTCTTCCAGGTTCTCCCGGTACTGTCGAATCGACCTGTCAGCCTCTTGATGCCTGAGTGCGTTCTTCACGTGCAAGTGCATCTGGCCCAGTTCAAAGGGTTTCAGCACGTAGCTGTAAATCCCTGCCCCTATCGCCGAATCAATACTGCCGGCGTCGTCGACGCCGGTGGCCATGATGACCATCATATCAGGGAATGCTTTCCGCGCGAAAAAGACGAAATCAAGTCCCGATTCCCCCGGCATGTTAATATCCACCAGGGCCAGTTCAAAGGACTCTCTCTCCAGGAGTGTTCTTGCCTCTGCAGCATCGGCCGCTTGGGTGCAGTGATAACCGTTCCTCGAGAGTTTCCTCTCCAGCATGTCCCTGATACCCCGTTCATCATCTACTATCAGAATCTTTGCCATGAATTCACTTCCCCGTTCTTTTCCTGGTTGAATTTCTCCCCACAACCCTAAATCACGGACTCAAAAAAAGAGCCCTTTTGGAGTGTCATGAAAATAGCTGGTTTCACGTTGATCTCCCTGATCACTTTTCCCGATTCAGAATCGATTATTTCGGCGCTGATTGCTCCGCTAGCGTGGTCTATCTTATAAGAGATGAGAAGCTTCTCGGGACCTTTAGCAGAACCTGTGGGAAAGGAGCCTTTTTGTTCCTGCCATTGAGGTCCTCTTTTCACAGGGACATATTTCCCGGAAAGCTGATTCCAAGATATTGGCTGGACATTTAGAGTGTTCATTTTTTCCTCCTTCACCAAATTGCTTTGGCAGCTGCTGCTGAGGCGGAGTTACCCCCTGTTGCCAGCCAGAAATAGTGCAACTCCTGCCTGCTGTTTTATTCTATCGGCAGGATAAGCAGGAATTATCTTGCGATAGAATAGTGGCAAACTAGTGGTGTTATCTCACTAATCTTTGAGGGGAAGAAATCTTCAGGGTTAGAGAGACTGGAGGTAGGTCCGGAGATTGATTTTCCGGTTTTTCAGGCCCAGCTTGGTCCGGATGTTGTACCGGTGGGACACAATCGTATTCGTTGAGAGGTGGAGCATTTCGGCTATTTCCTTGGTCCTTTTCCCCTGCTTTATCAGGTCCGCCACGTGGAGTTCAGCCGGAGTTAGGTCGAGAGAACTGGAGGACAGAGCCTTGGCCATAGGTGATGTTATGTCATTGAGGCTCGATTCCAGGACCTCTACAAGGGGCTGCTGATCAGTATTCAAACCGCTTTGTTTCAATTGTTCCAAGTATGGCAGGGCAATTTTTTTAATCTGGGAAAAGACGTTCTCTTCAAGGTCCTGTTTGTCTTCTTCCCGTTTTTTGAGCAAGACCCTCAGCGCGCTGTTAAATTCCTTCAGCTCTTCAGCCCGGTCGCGCAATTCCGTTTCTTTTGCCGTAAGCTGCCTGTTTTTTTCTTCCAATTCAGCGGTTCTCGCCCGGACGATGCGCTCCAATTCTTCCCGGTTCGAGCGTTCTTTCCGCTCCAGTTCCCTTCGCCGCAGTGCGTTCTCAACGGTAACGACAATCTGGCTTGTATCAAACGGTTTTATAATATAACCGTAGACGCCGACGTCCAGGATAGTCCGTGCCGTTTTCTGGTCCTCTATGGCCGTCACCATGACAATCCCCGTATCAGGATATTCCGCCTTGACGAAACGAATGAGGTCCAGACCTGACTCTCCGGGCATCATCACATCACAGAGAATAAGGTCAAAGTCTTGGTCTTGCAGTCGCTCACGAGCCTGGGAAGCGTCAGCGGCCTGGAGGACCGAATGCCCGTTCTTTTCCAGCATCTTTCTAAGCAAAACCCGGATGGGCTCCTCGTCATCAACGATCAGGATAGTCTGCATGTTATTGCCTATTCCTTTTGCCTCCTCAGCATTCAATGAGCCCTGAAAAATCTTCCAATCATAATCCTCGCAGAAATGCATCTTCTCGATTGAGTCGAGCAGGTTCAAACACTTTCAGGTGGCGACAACTTCCCGCCAGGCCATGGGAATGAATTCTTTCTTGGTCCCGGCCCCGCTGAACCGCTTGACTTCCTTAAGCAGCGTGTCATCAGGTTCGATGTGCGTTCTCATTATACCCCTCCTGTTTGTCAATCAGGATTCTTGGATTTAATCTTGATTCCTGTCCAACACCTCTCGGACTTTTTTTCCCAGGCTTTCCCGGGTGAAGGGTTTCTGGAGGAAGTCCACATCCTTTTCCAGGACGCCATGGTGGGCGATGGCGTTGTCTGTGTATCCGGACATATAAAGGACCTTGATTTCCGGGGCACTTGATTCCAACTGCTCCGCCAGGTCCTGGCCGCTCATGCCGGGCATGATTACATCCGTCAGCATCAGGTTAATAGGCCCACCATGGGTGCCTGAGATTTGAAGCGCCTCTGCGCCGTCCCGGGCCGTGATCACGCTGTAGCCGTATCCCTTCAGCATTCTCTCTGTCATTTTTCTCAGCATCTCGTCATCCTCCACCACCAGGATCGTTTCAGATCCTTCGAGCGAACGGGCGGCGGGAGCTTGCTCATTTTTTACACCCTCGATTTCCTCATCGGCCCTGGGGAAGTAGACCTTGAATGTCGTTCCTTTTCCCGGGTCACTGTAGACCCAGATATGCCCCTTGTTCTGTTTCACAATGCCATAGACAGTGGAAAGACCGAGACCGGTTCCCCTCCCCATTTTCTTGGTGGTGAAAAAGGGTTCGAATATGCGGGCCTGGGTCTCTTTGTCCATGCCAATGCCGCTGTCCGTGATTGCCAGCATCACGTAAGGCCCCGCCTCGCTTTTTATCCCGTGCTCCCGGAAATAGTCCTCGTCCAGCTCCACGTTGGCCGTCTCGATGGTGAGCTTCCCGCCCTTCGGCATGGCGTCCCTCGCATTGACTGCCAGGTTCATGACCACCTGTTCCATCTGCCCGGGGTCTGCCTCCACCTGCCAGGGAACGGGTGAGTAGACTGTCACCAGGTCGATATCCTCCCCGATGAGGCGGCGAAGCATCTTTTCCAGATTCATCATCAGGCTGTTGAGGTCCAGGACTTCGGGCTGGATCAACTCCTTTCGGCTGAAGGCGAGCAGCTGACGTGTGAGTGCGGCAGCCCTATGTCCGGCCTTCCGGATCTCCTCTATAGATTCATTAAGGGGGCTATTTTTGTCCAAATCCCCCAGGACAAGATCGGCGTTTCCAATGATGGCAGTGAGCAGGTTGTTGAAGTCATGGGCCACCCCCCCGGCTAGCACGCCGATGGCCTCCATCTTCTGGGCCTGGTTGAGCTGGGCTTCGAGTTTCTTTTTTTCTTCTTCCTCCTTTTTCCGTTCCGTTAGGTCCTCGGCAATGGCAAGTATTGCACTGTCTTCCGATTCAGGATTCAGCAAGGCGTGCCGAATATGGCAGTCAAAAGCTGATCCGTCCTTTCGGACCCACCTGGTTTCCAAATCGCTTGTCCTTTTCCCCGGCCCAAGGGTTTTTATGGCGTCTCCAACCCGCTCAAATTCCGCATCGTTTAGGTAGAGCATCCTGGTATTCTTTCCCCGAATCTCCTCTGAAGAATAGCCCAGCATCCGGGCCGTGCTCTTGTTATGCCACAGTAGCTCGCGATTCTTTCCGATTAAGCCTATACCAAAGGGTGATGCCTCAAATACACTTCTTAACCTGGCTTCGCTCTTCTTTAGGTATTCCTCCGCTTCCTTACGTTCGGTGATATCTCTGATCCAGACCTGTATTCCCGGCTCTCCTTGAATGGTAATCCCACGGGTGCCAACGTCGGCATAAAACCATGAGCCGTCTTTACGCGGCATTTTCACCTCATAATGGGTTGTGGTCTCCTCTCCGCGCATACGGGCCGCCACCCTTTTCCTTGCCAATTCCTGATCCTCCGGGTGATAGAGCAACAAGTGATCCAGTCCCACCAGCTCGCCTTCATTGTATCCCAACATCTCATGAAGGTGACGATTGGCAAAAATGATTTTAGAACCCTTCTGCACAAAGATACCATCAAAGCTCTCTTCCACCAGGGCGCTGTATCGCTCTTTGCTTTGACGCAACGCATCCTCGGCCTGCTTTTGAGCCGTGGTATCTTCATAAATCGCAACCAATTTGCCTGAAGGCAATTTGCAGACATAGTTCTCAACCCAAAGCGAAAGCTTATTATCCTTGTACAGGCCACTGGGACGGTATTCCGGAATTCCCGTTCTCCATACGCGCTTGAACACATCGAACAACCCCAATGCCTCTACTCCTGGGAATATCTCCCGGACTTCTCGACCAACAACCTCACCCTTCGTCCTTTGTGCATCTTTCAGTCCGGACTTGTTCAAATCCGTAAATACAAAACTTTCTCCATTATCCGGGCTATCATATATCGCAACACCGGAGCTCATATTATCAAATAGCTCTCTGAAACGTTTCTCATCCTCCCTCATCACCTCTTCGGCCCGCTTGCGCTCACTGATATCTCTCGCAATACTTTCCACACCAAGGGAATTGCCTTGTTCATCTTTCACAATCTTCGCATTAGTTGATACCCATATCAGGGAATTATCCTTCCGTCTGAGCTGCGCCTCAAAATCTTCTACGCTGCCATGTTGCTTAATTTGTCTTAGAAATTCTTCCCTCTGTTGTGGATTAACGTAAAAGGTTTTCATGTCAAGGCCGATTACTTCATCAGGTTTATATCCAAGCAATTTTTCTACAGAGGGAGAGGCTATGGAAATCAAACCAGTTAGGTCTGTTCTGTAATAAACATCATAAAGATTTTCAAAAAGATTTCGATATTTCTCCTCACTTTCCCGAAGCGCCTTCTCCGCCAGATGGTGCTCCGTGATGTCCACAATCATTCCTGATATGAAGTCCCCCTCAAGTGTTCCGCTTATGAGCACATTTCGGGAGCGCCCAGTTGTTGTAAGCAATTCACTCTCAAAATTTTTAATCGTGCCCTTTTTTTCAAGATTTTCAAGAAAAGCTTCCCTGTCTTTCGGATCTTTATATCTTGCCCACACACCAGTTGCGATAAATTCTTCGAGGGACCCGAATTCAAGCATCTTTATTAAGGCATCATTGATATAATAAATCTCACCACTGAGGTTGGTTTTAAAAACGCCTACCGTTGCATTATCCACGAGGTTCCTGTATTTTTGCTCGGACTCATCCAGCATCTTTTCAGCCTCTTTGCGCTCGGTGATGTCCTCGAATACATTAATAAACCGAATTTCGCCGGTTGCTGTTGAACCTTTTATCGCGGTAGCCCTGGCCCAAAAAACCGTGCCGTCTTTGCGTTTGTATTGTGCCTCAAAATTTTTTGCCAGACCTTTTCCAAGGAGTTCAAGATATCGCTCTCTGTCTTTCGGGTTGAAATAGCGTGCAGAAGCGGGGACCTTTTGGAATTCCTCCTTTGAGTCGTAGCCAAAAATCTTCACCATAGCTGAATTCATTTCAGTGATGGCTCCTTCGGGAACACTCAATGCAACGCCGATGGGAAGGGTTTCTATCAAGTTTCTAAATTTTTCCTCCGATTTCCTCAACGCCTCTTCAGCCCGTTCATGTTCGGCCATACTCTCGACCAGCCGACGATTGAGTTTGACTACACTGCGGTATCGCCAGGCAGCCATGGCGCCAAAGCCTATGAGGAGCAGAACGCCCATGGCCAACGCAAACCTGCGTACTGTCCAGAAGGACTTTGGCCGGCCAAACCACTTCACATAGATCTGTTGATATTCCGTTGTGCGAACGAAGCGATCGACCGCTCGATTGAGCCGCTCCATCAATGCCGGGTTTCCCTTGCGCACCCCGACTGCCCGTTTGATCTCTGTCAGAGGTTTTCCGACGATCTTGATGCGATCCTCGATTCCAGCATCTCGGACTATTTTCATAGCCACGGGCGCCGGATAAACCAGAGCATCGACCTGGCCGGACAGAAGCTCAAGAACGGCGTCCCTGGCGTCATCAAATACAACGAGATTAATGTCCTTACGGTCTTTAAGCAAATTAACACGGATGTTGGTTTTGACGGCTGCAACCTTACGCCCGGTAAGATCATCTGCTCCATGTAAGTCATGGGTGTTCCTGCGAACGATGATGGATATGGGAAAGGTCTCAACCGGGGCCGTGTAGTCGAGCCAGGCTTCTCGCTCCGCCGAAATTCCGATATTGGGAATCAGGTCGGCGCGACCGGTCTTCACATCTTCCTCAACATCAGCCCATGAGTTTTCAATGAGATAAGTGAGCCTGAATCCTGCCAGGACAGCGAGCCGTTCTATCTCATCTATGGCAAACCCGGTTGGCTTACCGCTCTTGTCAACCTTGTAATAGGGAGGGAATTCCCTCGGAACAGCAGCGGTGACATTAATGAGATCAGACCGCGCTTTGTCCAGGGCTGCCCGTGGGCTGAAGGTGCAGAGAGAGAGGACGAGGAGCGCCAGGCACAACCAACGGCAGACAGCCAGTCCCTTGCCTCTGGGGGCCCTTTGTTCAGCCTCCCAAACGTTTGTTGTTTGATGTTCATAACTTCCCCTACTCATACCGTTCCTCCTTCAGCATCAGTAGAATTGGGTTGTTGCTCCGTAGGAGTCTGTCGATCTTGATTCTCTGATCCATTGCCCACGTCAACAGCCATTCATCAGGGCAAGTGCAGGAGAAATTGGGAGTCGCCAATTGAGCAATTGCGACCTCAACAAGAGACTGTGCTTGATCAGGAAGATACCTCTAAAGCCGACCTTTTTCAGTCAGTTTCCACACAACGCCATAACCTGTCAGGATACGATGCACACCCTGACAATATTCCTCACTGACCCCGGCATTTTCAAATTCAGGCCAAAGTCGGCAAATCATACCCTCTAGGCCATTCACCTTTTCCAAAGTCGCATCCCGCGGCATGTCTAAACCCGTCATACAGCTGTCCCGAGGCATGCGTTCCAATGCTTTGACATTGGGATCCACCTTATATACATTTTCCCTCCTTTTGCTAAGATGCGGATAGGAGGTAATCGGTGAAATGCTTGTTGTTGTCTCCGAGGGTCTTGCTGATACATCTATTCAGCGATATCGGCATAATACAGTCAATGAATATCAGAAAATTGGTTGAGAATTCTCATGACTTCCTTTTTGGTCATACCTTTTCTATATGGTCTGTCTTCGGCCAGCGCGGTAAATATATCCGCCACCATCATTATTCGTGCTCCGATGCCGAGTTCGGCTGCTGCAGAATGGAAGGGATATCCGGAACCGTTCAGTCTTTCATTTGGGAGGCCCGCGACTTTCCCCATTTCCGGCACAACATATGCCGTCCTTTGTCGATGTTGAATCAATAGAGGACTCGCCAGTTCCATGGCGTCGGAAAGTGATAGGACAAGATTACCTAAATTGACTGTAATTCGGCGTTGCATATGGTTCTCATTGAAGATTTCCTTCGGCTAATCGCCGAGGATCAGCCGCAGGCAGGCCAGCAGAAGATTTCCCAGAGCAATATCATTCAATTCTTGGAGTTATCGAGTACCGTTAATCTTATCTTTCAAAATCCCTGAGCATTTGAATGTCACCACTTTCCTTTGTTCCAGCATCAAATCTTCCCCGGTGGCGGGATTCCTTCCCCTCCGTCCATTCTTGGCCTTAACGCAAAGTTTCCCGAACCGGGAAATGAGAACGTCTTCTCCATTGGCAAGGTTCTTCTTCAGGATCTCGAGGAGGCTCTCGATGGTCCGTTTCGATTGGAACTTACTCATACCAGTGCATTTGTTGATGCTTTGAATGAGGTGGTCTTTCGTTAGGGTCATGATATGCAGTCCGTTTGGAGGTTGGTGATTTAATGGGGCGAAGCTTTATGAAGCAGATACGCTGAATACTGAAAAAACTGCGCTATGTTAGCCTTCTCAAAAACGGGTTGCTTTGTCAAGCATCCATGGTAGGAAGAAACGAAAATAGGAGGCATTATCAATAAGAAAACACTTCCTTCAATCCCCTCTCGCCTTTCTCCTCATCGTCCTATCACCGCTCCACATCCGGGGTTTTTTTGTCAGGCGCCTTGTGAAACCGCTGTCGGTTGTAAAACTGGAGCCCGGTCCGGAGTCCTCCCTGCAGTTCGGATCCATTGTCGAAGGATCGGAGGTACAGGTAGTGGTACTTGAGTGTCCACCACAATCTCTCTATGAAGATGTTGTCCTGGATGCGCCTTCGGCCATCCATGCTGATTTGAATTCCATGGTTTTTCAATAAGTCCGTAAATGACTCACTGGCGAACTGGGCGCCCTGATCTATACCGAAGATATCCGGGCTCCCATAATGGCTGATGGCCTCCTGGACAGCCTCGACACAGAAGTCCGCCTCCATGGTGTTGGATACTCGCCAGGAGAGGAGCTTTCGGCTGTGCCAGTCCATTACAGCCGCCAGGTCCATGAAGCCTCGGTTCATGGGGATTTAGGTTATATCAGCTGTCCATGCCTGGTTGGACCGTTCGGTGCTCGGGTTGCGCAGCAGGTATGGATAGATCTTGTGCTCCGGATGCGGCTGGCTGGTCCTGGGCTTTAGATAGATAGCCTCCAGAGCGATCAGCTGAAATTTGGGGTGCCCTTCAAACATGGCAATCTGGATTGACTCGCGTATCATAATGGAGCCTAACTTGACTTTTGTACCCTATTTGTACCCTTTTCTGACGACCCCATGCTAAGTATGCGATATCATGCACATCATGCACAGGTTCTGCGGGAAAGCTTGAAGAACCAAGCGACCAGGAATGCGTAATGTTGTTAGGTAGTTAGTCTGATTTTTGTTCACTATTGACCATGCTTTGGGAGCAGGGTGTCGGAGGTTCAAATCCTCTCGCCCCGACCAGTTGATATTAGAGGGTTTCGGGTCTATTGCACGACACCACGCTATCGAGATGTGCTTTGACCAGAGGGCCCCCTCGCTTCCGTCATGACCTTTGCGGGGCCAGAAATTCGCCGGTGCCGGGTTCGGCCAGGCAGATGCCTTCGGCTGCAATTTGACGGCCGCGGAGAAAGACGGCCCGGGTACGTCCGCGAAAAATTCTGCCGGCATAGGGCGTCCAGCCCGCTTTCGAAAGAACCATCTCGTGGGTCATCTCATATTCGACATCCGGATCGACCAGAACGACATCGGCGTCTGCACCGGGAGATAGCGTTCCTTTGCGGGGGTAATACCCATAGAGCGTTGCCGGCCGCCGGGAATACAGTTCGGCGATCATCGGATAGCTGATGCGGCCTCTGGCGGCGGAATCGAGCAGAAAGCGGAAGGTCGTGTCTATCCCCGGCAAGCCGAATGGGACGGTCCAGATCGACCCTTTCCGTTTTTGGGAGAGCGTCGAAGGGGCATGGTCGCTCGCAAAATAGCAGCCTTTGTCGATGCAGGCCCAGAGCGCCTCGACATCGTCGTCCGAGCGCATGCGGTTGGGGGGAGTGAACTTTCGCAGCGCCCCCTGGCTCAACACTTCGTCTTCTTTCAGGGCAAAGTACTGGGGGCAGGCCTCGGTCCAGATGTCCACTCCCCGCTGTCGGGCGGATTGGGCGATCCGGAAGATCTCCGGATGGCTGCAGTGGGCGATAACCGTGACGGCGCCGGTAGCGGCGGCGATCGCAGCGACGCTTTGGGCGGCCACTTTTTCCGCGAGCTGATTGCGCCATTCCGTCACGACGCCCCCGTCCTGACGTCCGGCGGATTTGAGTTCCGCTTCAGCCGCGGCCGTCAGGCTTTCATCCTCCGCATGAATTAAAAACGGAATGCGGGTGTGGCCGTAGCGCTTCATGGCCGCGTAGAGGCTTCCACTATTCACCCCTTTGATTCCATGGGTCGTGCAAGTCATGACCTTGATGAAGGCGGCGCCCGCCGCGACGGCTTCGCCGATATGGTCGATGGACTCGGTCGGAAAATGCGCGGCAATGCCGAAATCCACGACCGACCGGTTTTTCAGGTAATCCTTTTTGGCCGCAAATTCCGCTCCCGAATGAACGGCCGTACAATGGCTGTGCTCGATCAGGGTGGTGATGCCTTGAGCGGCCGCGGCGGCCGTGCCGGTCGGCATGTCCTCGCGTTCGGTTTCAGCCGGGTCCATCAGGTGGGCGTGGGCTTCAAACATCCCGGGCATCACCAGCAGGCCGGACGCATCGAAACTGTGTTCCGACTGCACCTCCAGGTGCCCCAGGCCGGCGATTTTGCCCGATTTGATATAGACATTTCCCTGAAATTCACCTTCGGTCGTAATGATACGCCCGTTTCGGATTGCCAGGTCTGCTTGGGTCATCGCCGCCATCCTCCATACTCTCCCCCCATTTTCGCCAACTCCGCCTGCGCCAATCAGCCCACCCCGGCCGTGGGTCTGGCAGTGGTGATAAGACATTGCTTTTTTCACCGCTGAGCATAGAGAAAATAGGCTTGTGGATCAAGTGAAAAGGGGCTTTATGGGGAGAGGGTCTCAGAAGGGGTGATCAAAGGGCGCGAAGCGGTGCGCCATGGGCCGAAGGTTCGCTATTTAGAACGCAGCGGACTGTGTTGAGCATTTGGTTGATGTCATAAGGCTTGCCGATAAAATCACTGGCCCCCATCCCGAGGGCCTCCTTGACGTGTACGTCGGCGGAATAACCGCTGGCAATGACCACCTTGGCCACGGGATTGATTTTGAGCAGTTCTTCCAGACACTTCCTGCCTCCCATGCCGGGCATGATCAGGTCGAGGACGACGAGGTCGATTTTCATCCGATTTTCACGATAAAGGGACAGCGCGTTTTCGCCGTCGGAGGCAGTGAGAACCGTGTAGCCGAACTCGGAAAGCATCTCTCCTCCAAGCTCGAGTATCACTTCATCATCGTCCACCAGCAGTAGGGTCTCATTGCCCCCGGTCTGTATCTTGTCTACCTTGCTTTCCTGGACTTCCGCCTGCCGCTCTATTGCGGGCAGGTAAATCTTAAAAATGCTGCCTTCGGACGGTTCGCTGTAACATGTGATGTAGCCGCCGTGGTTTTTGACAATGCCGTAAACCATGGCGAGGCCAAGACCCGTTCCCTTCCCGGTCCCCTTGGTGGTGAAAAAGGGTTCGAAGATACTTGCCAGGGTTTCTTTGTCCATGCCGTGGCCCGTGTCGGAAACAGAGATCAGAACGTACTCGCCCGGCTTTGGGCCCAGGTGGGTCTTGCAGTAGCGTTCGCTGAGCAGTGCATTCCGTGTCTCGATGATCAGCTTGCCGCCATCCTGCATGGCGTCTCTCGCGTTGACCGCCAGATTCATCAGCACCTGTTCCACCTGAGCCGGGTCGGCGTTGACGGTTTTCAAGTCTTCGGCAAGATGCAGCTCGATCTTGATCATCTTGGGAACGATTCTCTCAAGAAGTTTATGGACCTGCCCCATCTCATGGTTGAGATCGGTGGGCCTCAGCTTGCTTTCCACCTTCCTGCTGAAGGTCAGAAGCTGCTGGGCCAGTTCTGCGCCCCTTTCAGCCGCCTTCTTGATCTCGAGAATCTTCCGGTGACCTGGATCCCCCGCCGTTTTGTGAAGTAGAAGCAGATCAGAGTACCCCAACACGGCCTGGAGCAGGTTGTTGAAATCGTGGGCGACACCTCCCGCCAGGGTGCCGATGGCTTCCATTTTCTGGGCCTGCTGAAGCTGGGCCTGAAGACTTCGCTCTTCCGTCACATCCTTGAGGAGTCCTACCATTCCGGTTACGCTCCCGTCCGGACCCAGGTTCGGCGCGCCGCTCAGGCTGAACAGGCGGGGGGATCCGTCTTTATTGAGCAAGGTGCCGTTGATGTCCCTCAGGGTTTCCTTCCCATCCCGAATCTGCTTGAAGAGCCGTACATATTCCTTGGCGTCCTCTTCGGGGGAAAAATTTACGAAATATTTTCCTTTGACCTCATCGACCGAGTGACCCAGGACTTTTTCCCACGCAGGATTCACGTAGGTGAATGCCCCGTTTTTTCCCAGGGTGTAGATAATTTCAGGCGAGTTCTCGCCGAGGGACCTGAATCGTTGTTCGCTCTCTTTAAGGGCAGACTCGGCCTTTTTTCTTTCTGCCACCTCCTGCTTCAGTTTCTTGTTGGCACTCAACAGCTGCGCGGTTCTTTCGTCTACCCTTTTCTCCAGTTCCCTGTTGGAGGCATGGACCTTTTTCTGCTCTATTTCGAGAAGGCGCGAGTGTATGAACTCCTTCCTTGAATACAACTCGATGGAATAGCATGCGAACATTCCGAGGAGGTTTCCACCCAAAAAAAAGAAGTTGTTGTTGACCAGGACAGGAAGAGGCGTTTTGCTCAACCAGACGGCTCCCAGTTCATAGGCAGCCACGATCATCCATCCGGCAAGGGTTGCCCAGATAAATCTGAGCTTGAAAAAAGTATAGCCATACATGAACACGAGAATCAGACCCGCATAATACGAGTAGTTCCCCGGGTACGGAGCAATCAGTATCATGACAACAATGCCCAATCCCGCCAGTACAATGACTGCCGAGAGACACAGCTGCATGTATCTTTTGAACCGATGAGAAAAGGAAAAAAGAAAGACGCCGAATACAAAAGGCAGAAAAATGATATAACGAATGGCCCAGAGTTCCTGCTTTACGGTCGGAACGAGCCAGGCATCGAGCACGCCGAAAATGCTGTAGAAAAAAATGGCGAGAA
>CAZONI010000003.1:0-109536 GCA_964581175.1 uncultured Desulfobacteraceae bacterium | reverse complement strand
TTCACATTCAAGCGCATCAGCAACATGCTGAAAAAAGAAGAAACCGTGTATGATGTAGATCCTGGTCTCTTCCGGGAGCCGTGTGAAACAGCTCTCTGGGGCAAGTACCAGGAAGTGAGCGGGAAAATCGGAATGTCTGTCTCCAGCGCGCAGTATGCCGAGGCAATGGATTTATTGGCCTGTCTGAAAAATCCCGTGGATGATTTTTTTGAAGGGGTTGAAATTCTTACCAAGGATTCCCAGTCCCTCCGGGAAAACCGGACAGGTCTGCTCCAACGGCTAGCTGGACTTTTTATGAGTATTGCCGATTTTTCAAGGCTTTCCATCTGATTTCTGTTGTTACAAATTTTCCCGTTTCTTTGGGTCAGGGCTTTTTGATCAATATGTAGAGCTCGCCCTCGCACTTCAGGTGACCGGCAGCGATCTCGGCATAGGGGCCGCTCCCCCAAAATATGTCCGCCCTTCCAGCTCCCCGTATTGCGCCCCCTGTATCCTGATTCAGGACAAAGCGTGAAAATGTCTCCCATCGCGTTATGGTATTTGTTTCGCCGAGTACGGGTTTCTGACACGAGATAAAAGCCAGCGCCCCCTTCGGGAACAACCTCGAATCGAGAGCAATGGACCTCCCGGGTGTCAGGGGAACGCCGATATTTCCAAGAGGACCTTTGTCCAAGACCCGGAAGAAAACATACGATGGATTATAGTTCAGGATTTCCTGTACAAGGGCTGGATGGGCAGCCAGGAAGTCCCGTATGGACTGCATGGAAATCTCTTCTCTTTCAAGGAAGCCGTTATCGAGCAGATATTTCCCTATGCTGCGATACGGGTGACCATTTGAGCCGCTATACCCGACACAAATGGTTTTTCCCCCGGGCAGGATCAGGCGGCCGGAACCTTGAATCTGAAGAAAAGCAACATCCACCGGGTCTTTGAGCCATGCGATTTCCAGGTCCCTCCCTCCGAGCACCTTCTGCGCTTCAATCTGGAGGCGGGTATAGTACGGTACTATGGTATTGCCGGCCAGTCGGCCGACGATACTTTCTCCCTTATACTTCTCCTTGAAAAGGGAAAGGTCTATCTTGATAAGGTCGCCGGGTTCCCGGTAAATTGGATATCTGAACACCGGATCAGGGGTTAGCCTTGCCTCGAAGGTGGGTTCAAAATATCCTGTGAAAAGGACTTTGGCGCTGGCGGGACGCCCCGTTGCCTTGTAGATCCGGAAGTGGTTTCTGATGTCACGGTTCAGTTGGGTCGGTTGTTTGTCTTGAGAGAGGAGAGCCAAGAGAGCCTTCTCACTTTCTTTGACTTGTTTGCAAGTAAACGTGTCGGATCCATAGGAGAAAGGGTATTCCCCAGGCAGCTTGTCCAGATACAGCAGATTGCGGTCAATGGCCGAAACAAGCGAATCGAGATCCATATCGTCTGTGAACTGGGGATAAAAGAAAGTGACCCTGCTGAGGGCTTCTTCAGGCTCCGTCGCTTCCCTGATGGGTGGGGGGTAGCAAGCGAACAGAGTGGAGAGGAAACAAAGGGTCAGTATCGCCCCTAGAGAGTGAAGAAGATGGTATTTTTTTCGGCGGTCGATAGTATATTTCATCTCTGGATTGGAAACCCGCTAGTGCCCAGTATCCATTTGTGGATGGGCACTACCCATGATATGCGTCTCAGGTCATTTCAGCCCTTCCGGAGATACGGCATGAGACACGCCTTCCCCGGGGGCAACTTAAGCCCAGGCATTCTCGGCCCAGATATTTACTATACCTGGCGCCGATTTTCAAGAGAGGATTTGTTGAGGTGAAAAGATACACGGACCGAGGCGTTTTATGATAGATAAAGGTAAAAATGCTGTGGTATTTTTGCAACAACACCGTGTATTAATTCACCTTTTTCAGCCGCCAATCCTGTCGTCGTGACTGAAAAACATGCAATATCAATAACATGAATCAATGACGGAGGAGAAAGGGGGGTGATTGGCATGTTTCTTGCTTGCAAATAGGCCGAGAAACTGAATCCAGGAGCGAATAGTGGACTACAGACAGCGAACGTTGAAAAAGGCGGTAGAGTGTACCGGTATCGGACTCCATTCAGGGGAGAAGAGCACGGTTGTTCTTCGTCCTGCTCCCCCAAATACTGGAATACGGTTTTCCAGGGCTGATTTAGCCGGGCATCCGACGGTGAACGCCCAGTTTGATCAGGTCGTGGATACCATGTTGGCTACGACCATAGGAGTAAACGGGTGCAAAATCGGGACAGTTGAACACCTGATGGCCGCTTTTTATGGGCTTGGTATTGATAATGTTCTGGTCGAGGTACATGGATCTGAAGTGCCTATTATGGACGGGAGCTCTGCCCCTTTTGTCTATCTCATCAGGAGTGCGGGAATCAATGAACAGAGAGCGCCGAAGCGATTCCTGGTTATTAAGAAACGCTTTGAGCTAAAGGACGGGAATAGATCGGTCTGTATTAACCCATCCAAGGAACTCAAGATAACTTACTTCATTGATTTCCCTCATCCACTATTGCGGGAGCAGGAGTATGAGCTCCGATTTTCCGGAAGAGACTTTGTTCGGGAAATCAGCATGGCCAGAACATTCGGGTTTTTAAAAGATATCCAGATGTTAAAAGACAATGGACTCGCACGCGGCGGGTCCCTGGATAATGCAATTGTGCTGGATGACTTCAAGATTTTGAATGAAGACGGGCTGCGGTTCAAGGATGAGTTTGTACGCCACAAGATTCTTGACTTTATTGGTGATCTTTCCATCATAGGTTATCCGGTTATCGGTCATTTTGTCGTGAAAAGATCCGGACATTTTCTGAATCACCAGATGTTCAGGAGCCTCATGAAGCAGAGAAAATGCTGGGAGATCGTTACGTTCAAGACACCGGAGGACTGCTCCAAGAACCAAGTAAGAATACCGGCATTCGGAAGTCCGGACGCCATGCCTGCCTGATTCTGCTTCACGCATCGTTTCCTGGCGGCAGACTTTCGGCTCACAGCCAGTGACGAGGAGTCTGCCGTTTTTGATCGACCTTCGCGGGAATGCCCTGTCTATTGCAGCGAAGCGTTCTATTGCTTTGGCTCATCACCTTCCCTGATCCGCTTCAGCCTGTTTCAGGATGTCCTGGGAGTTACCGCTTGCAATTCAGAGGTGCCTTCACTATCATACCCGCATCAATTTTGTGAAAAAATCCGCTACGTGAATGCAAACCGGATGGGCTCCGCCGGTGAGGCGTCTCTTGGCACGAAAGGGTCGGGTTCAGCCGGATAACCAGTTTGCCCGTGAAAAACAGTCGAATCGCCGATTGTATCAGTTATAGATGACTATTGCGTGACGAATGACCGGGTATGGTGGCTCAGGATTGAGTTTGAAGCACTGGCGGATGCAGGAGGATTTGAGCGGGCGATGTGGAGGTTGCGGTTTCAGTATGGGAGGTTCGTGCGGGTCACGCTCATCCTCTGTGTCCTCCTGCCGGCAACAGAGATTTTTTCGCTGGCGCAGGAAGCACGCCTGGAAGATATCGTTGTGACGAATACAAGAGATGATCTGCTCGTTTATTTCAGCGTGAGAGACTGTTTCACAACCCAAATGATAAAGGCTATTCAGAATGGAATCCCGACAACCTTTAATTTTTTTATTCGACTCTATGAAGAGAGGGGCTATGCCCTGGACAGAAAAGTTGCGGATTTGAGAGTGAGTCATACGATTCGGTATGACAGTCTCAAGAGGACATACTTCATAACCCTGCAAGAAAAGAAGGGAAAAGTGATACCGGTCAAGGATTTTGAAGAAGCCAAGAAAGTGATGACTGAAATTGTCGGTTTGAACGTTATAAAACTCGCGAGACTTCAGAAGAAAAATCGATACAGAGTGCAGATGAAGGCCCAACTCGACAGGATAGAATTACCGCTTCACTTGCACTATGTCCTCTTTTTCCTTTCGTTATGGAATTTCGAGACCGGCTGGTATACCGTCGAATTCGGATACTGATATTGACTTAAACGAATTTCATTCCCCATCCCCGGATGTGCTGGGCAAAATTTTGCATGAAAGGCCGTTGAAGTGAACCGGTTCAGGTTTCGTCCCCAAGCCTCCATTTCGGGCCACCGCGGCGAACTCACGCAATGAAGAAGTACCAAGAAGCAGAAAAGAGGGATCAGAAAAGAAGACGCCGGGAAAGATACCTGATCGTTCTCCTTGCTGGAGTGGTTTCTCTTTTGACCTATGCGGGAACGCGGGTATTCGACCTCGGGATTGAACTTCCTTTCCCCAGCAGTATCCTGATTTTCGTGCTCATCAATGTAAATGTTATCTTGCTGTTATTGCTGCTGTTCCTCTCGGTGAGGAACCTGGTAAAACTGTTCTTCGAAAGAAAAAAACGCATTATGGGGGCAAAGCTCAGGACGAAACTCGTCCTTGCCTTTATTACCCTTTCACTGCTTCCTACCATCATTCTCTTTTTTGTATCCGTGCAGTTCATATCAACCTCCATCGAGTACTGGTTCCATCTCCAGATCGAACAATCGCTGAAAAATTCCCTCGAAGTTGGCCGGGATTACTACAAAAGGATGACAGACGACATTTTCGCCTTCGAGAACAACATAAGCCGGGTCATTACTTATGAAGGATACATGTTGATTTCCAAGAAGGGTGATCTGGAAAAATTTGTGCAGGGAAAAAGAAAGGAGTACCATCTTGCTTCGCTGAAAATCTTTCCGACGAAGCTCGATCTTCGTTGCAGTTCTGAAAACAGATCGATTGATCTCAGCGCGTTCAAGGGACCCGGCGTGGATATTTTGCGCAAGACGCTTGAGAAAGGGAACGAGGAACCTTTTATTGAATCTTCAACCCACGGCGATCTGGTCACCGGGATTGTGCCCATTTTTTCCAGAACGCAATCCAAGGCTGTTGTGGGCCTTGTTTTCGCATCAAAGTTCGTCCCGGCGGTTTTTGTCAACCGTCTCAGGGCCATATCCCGAGGTCTTCAGGAATATCGACAACTGAAGATGCTCAAACGACCTATCAAGATTAGTCATATGATCACCCTCTCCATTGTTACGCTTCTCATTATCTTTTCTTCCATATGGTTCGGTTTCTATCTCTCCCAGGAGATAACCGTGCCTATACAGGAATTGGCGGAGGGGACAAACCGCATCGCCTCCGGGGATTATGATTTTTCCATTGACATCGAGTCCAGTGATGAAATCGGGCTTTTGGTCCAGTCCTTTAACAAGATGACCATAGATCTCAAGACGGGAAAAGAGAGGTTGGAAAAGGCGCACAGGGAACTTGTGAAGGGTAACGTTGAGCTGGAACAGAGAAGGGCCTACATGGAGGTTGTGCTTGCGAATATCGGAGCGGGCGTTGTTTCAGCCGATGCGGAGGGCAGGATTCTGACCATCAATAAATCCGCTGAACAAATGCTCAATATTCGCGCCCAGGAAATCATCGGGAAACAGTATCAGGAGGTGCTCTCAAACGACTATATTGGGATTATTGAAGAGTTTGTAACGGAAAGGGCGCTTTTCCGGAGAGGGTATCTCAGAAAAGAAATCCGGTTGACGGTAGGCGGGACAGTCCTTCCTCTTCTCGTCTCCCTGAACGTGCTGAGGGATGATCGGAGGAATTATCTAGGCTTGGTTGCTGTTTTTGAAGATTTGAGCGAGATTCAGAGGGCGCAAAGGATGGCAGCCTGGCGTGAAGTCGCCAGGCGCATTGCGCATGAAGTGAAAAACCCACTGACCCCCATTCAACTCTCGGCGCAACGGCTGAATAAGCGATACGGCACGCGCCTTGAGAAGGATGAGGAAAAGATCTTCAGCGAATGCACCGACATGATTATCAAGCAGGTGGAAGAGATAAAGGCGCTTGTCAATGAGTTTTCCTCCTTTGCCAGGATGCCTGCATCGAGACCCTCGCCCGAAGATATCCGGGGAATCATTCGCGAGGTGGTGAACCTCTACAAGGAAGCACACAAAGGTATACGTATCTTGTTCCGGGATTCCAAAGGAATTCCAATTCTCCAACTGGATCGCGAACAGATAAAGCGGGTCATGATCAATTTGCTCGATAACGCTATTGCCGCCATCCAGGAAACAGGAGAGATCACAATCTCCCTTTCCTTCGAACCGGATCCTCAGATGGTGAAGGTCGAGGTCGCCGATAACGGCAAAGGTATCCCACCAGCCCATAAGTCGCGCCTTTTTGAACCCTATTTCTCGACAAAGAAGCAGGGGACCGGACTGGGTTTGGCCATTGTCAGCAGCATCATTTCCGATCATAACGGGTTCATTCGTGTCGAGGATAATAAACCGAGAGGGACGAAATTCATCATCGAACTTCCTGTGAACAGGGTCACGGAGACAACGGAGAAAGAAAGCCCTTTTTCTCTAATGTGATGCGATGTTCTCTAAACTGAAGAAAGAATATATGCACATGAATTGGTCATGCTTCTGATTCTCTACCACACTTTCATGACCTGCATCGTTTTGATCCTCCTCCCTTTTTTCCCTTTCATGTCCGGGAAAAGGATCCGGGAGAGGCTGGGGCTGGACCTGAGGGGCGAGGCTCCTTTTCGAAAACCGATCTGGGTGCACGCATTGTCCGTTGGCGAGGTTATCTCAGCACTCCCGTTGATCGATGCGGTCAGGAAAAGGTACCCCGGGAAAGACCTCGTCTTTTCAGCCTCGACCCGACAGGGAATGGAACTCGCTCGGGACAAATTGGAGAACAAGGTGGAAGCCTTGATCCCCATGCCCATGGATTTCTGGTGGTCTGTTCGCCGGGCGGTTCATCACGTGGGTCCCGCACTGTTCATCCTGATCGAAACGGACATCTGGCCCGGCCTTCCGGCCTTTTTGCGGAAGAAAAAGGTGAAGTGTCTCCTGGCAAATGGGCGAATTTCGCCGAAAACCTATACATTTTACAAGAGAATTCCATTCCTTGCACGGAAGATGTTTGATCCATTCGATAAGTGTTTGATGCAAAGCGATCTGGATCGCGACCGTCTGTTGTTCATCGGGATCGACAAGAAAAGGCTACAGACAACAGGTAATATCAAATTCGACTGTCCATGGACTCAGATGACCGACACAGAACAGTCACAGTGGATGGAGACATTGGGACTTAAACCTGAACACCATATCTTCGTCGCGGGAAGCACCCATCCTGGTGAAGAGGCGATCCTTTTACGTGGTTATAGGCGGTCTCTCGAAAAATTTCCCATGCTGCGCCTGCTCCTTGCGCCTCGGAAAATTGAACGCGCCAATGAGGTCTTCAGAATGGTCCAGGAAGCGGGATTTGCCGTAAGGCTCAAGACGCAGATGCAGGATCACCCCGAAGAGTACAATGTGCTCATCTTGGATACCATGGGGGAATTGGGCCGTCTTTACGGACTGGCCCGGGTCAGCTTCGTCGGGGGAAGCCTGGTTCCCTTTGGAGGACACAATCTTCTCGAGCCGGCGAGCTTCGGATGCCCTGTCCTCTTTGGACCGCACACAGAGAATTTTGTCGAGATGTCAGAGGAACTTCTGAAAGCAGGTGGAGGATGGCGAATCAGTAACGAGGATGATTTGGTACACGCGATCCGGCAACTCCTGAGTGATTCCGAACTTTGCAGAAACATGGGACGGAGCGCGCGCGAATTTGTTTTCAGCAACAGGGGAGCAGTAGAGCGAGTCATGGCCGAAATTGATCGATTGCTGAGGAAAAGGGGGAGTGGCCTCGGGTGCGAGTGAAAGGGTACGACTGGTCAGCAATGCATGGTGACAGAAGAAATGATCCCTTCAGACTCTTCCTGGCCTTTCTCTCTCACCTCTACAATGGAGGTGTAAGAACACGGTTTCTGGCATATCGTCTCGGTATCTTGCGACGCCGACGGCTTCCCGCGTTCGTCGTGAGTATCGGGAACCTGGGCGTCGGAGGAACAGGCAAGACTCCTGCCGTCCGAACGCTCGCTGGGTGGGCGTTGGATCAGGGATATCGGCCGGCGGTTCTCTCCAGGGGATATGGGGGAAATTTCAGGGGAAAGGTGCTTGTCGTTTCCGATGGAACAAGGATCGAATCGGCACCTGTTGCCAGTGGAGATGAACCGTACCTCCTTGCGCAGATGCTCTCGCACGTACCGGTCATCGTTTCGAAAGCAAGATATCAAGGCGGACTTTTTGCTTGTGAACGGTTTTCATCCGACTTTCTCATCCTCGATGACGGGTTTCAGCACCTGGAACTCCACCGGGATCTGGATATCGTCTTGCTGGATGCTTCAAACCCATTCGGGAACGGGTTTTCTCTCCCACGGGGGCCGCTCCGGGAGCCGGTAGGACAACTGGGAAGAGCGGACGTATTCGTTCTGACAAGGTTCAGCAGGGGGAAGAAGACCGACGAGGTCCTGGCGCACCTTTCGAGGAAGATGCCCGATACTCCCGTTTTTCTAAGCGACCATGTTCCGACGCGTGTCGTCTTTCCCGTGAGAGGCGCGAAAGTCGATCCTCAAGACTTGTATGGTGCGCCTGTTGTCGCTTTCGCAGGGATTGCACACCCAAAATATTTTCATGACACCCTTGAAGGCCTCGGTGTAAAGCTGTTGGCTTTCAAAGCCTACGAGGACCATCATGTCTACACTCCCCGGGAAATCAGAGCGCTCCTCCAGAAAAAGGAGGACCGGGATGCACGTTATGTCTTGACGACAGGAAAAGACTGGGTCAAGGTGCAGCAGACAGGTATCGTTTCCCATGAGATGGGGTATGTGGATATCCAATTTCGTATTCTGGAGGGAGCGGATGTTTTTTTCCACCTTGTGCAGGATACATTTGATAAGAAGCAGATATGAGACAGGTTCATCGTTGAACCCGACAGCGTGATCAGTTCAAAAGAGGAAGTGAATAAGATGAGCAGGCCGGCGGTTTTTATTGACCGTGATGGAACCATCAATGAGCAAATGGGCTATATCAATCATCCAAGCCGATTCCTGCTGTTCCCACGCACAGCAGAAGCGATAAGGGAACTCAACAGGAACGGCTTTCTGACCATCGTCGTTTCCAACCAGTCCGGAGTAGCACGGGGTTACTTCCCCATGGACCTGGTCCACGATGTTCATAACCGCATGGAAAAACTCCTCTCCCGGGAGGGCGCGCGGATTGACGGAATATTCTTCTGTCCGCACCATCCGCTGGGCCAGGTCAAGGAATACGCGATTGCCTGCGACTGCAGGAAGCCCGGTACGGGACTCATAGTGCAGGCTAGAAACCGGTTTGACATAGATATGGCCGAATCGTATGTGGTTGGAGACCGGTGCCAGGATCTGGAACTGGCGGAAAGAGCGGGGCTTGCAGGTGTTCTGGCCCTTACGGGTTATGGCCGGGGAGAAAGGGAATACGTCCTGCCCGGGAAGCCGGTCAGGCCCGCTTATATCGCCGAGGATATCCTGGAGGCTGTCCGCTGGATCATCCGGCCGGGAAACAGCCGTGCGGTCGGGCGATTGCGATTTTAAAAAGTGTAGTCGAACATCTCGATGTCTTGCCTGAAATGCCTTGCGATCAGATCCACTGTCTCATCCGTATAGTATTTCTGGTACGCCGTGCGATCCGTTGCCTCTCTTTTGTGGGGCAGTTTGGGTGCCTTTATGCCGATTTTGGTGCACGCCTCTTGAAAGTCTTCCTCCAGGCGTTCGTATCTGCCGATGAAATCAACGATAATATTCCTGTTGAGGTCGATCAGGTACTCTGATTGCAGCTCGATAGAGGTATCAATGATATACTGGTAGGGCCTGGCAGGATCCAGCTTCCAGCGGAGAAAGGCTTCGAAATCTTTGATGCCCTCCAGGAGATGGGGTCTTTCCCTTTGAATGTGGTGGTACGAACTCACCTGCAAGTCCCAGGGATTCCTGACAAAGGCAAACTTGAAAAGTTCGTTGAACAGCTCTCTCGGAAGCATCTCATAAGCAGCGATGGCCTTTGCGTGACGGGGAATCTTGCAGCCGAGGCGATGGTGCGAAACTGAACTGATCCTGCTGCACAGGAACTGGGGTATGCGGTACGGATCTTTCCACCGATACCGCCGAAGCGCAGCGCGGATACTCGTGCCGCCCGTTTTGGCGATGTGGACGAAAAGGAACTTATAGCGGAGGGACAGGATCATGTATGCGCCTCAAAAACCATCCCCGAGCAACACCTCAAGGTATCTTCTGCTGCTCGCCTCCACAGTATAGTCGCGCACAGCGCTTTTTAAAAGGGATTTTTCCGGCGGGGAGTCGATGATTGTCAGGATGGACCGTGCCAGTGCATGATAGTCGCCCATACGGACCAGCGGGCCGTACTGGCCGTTTGCAAGGATTTCTCTTGGCCCGCTCGGGCAGTCGGTGGAGACGGCCGGCGTTCCCAGCGCCAGCGCCTCGGTCAGAACATTGGGAGAACCTTCCCATACAGAAGAGAGGACGAAAAGTGCCGCCTTGCGCATGTATGCGTAGGGGTTTTCAACAAACCCGGGAAACCACACATCATTCGTGATGCCCAGTTCTCGAGCGAGCGATCCCAGCACTACGCGATCCCGGCCCTCTCCCAGTATGGCCAAGTGACAGGGCCGTCTTTCTCTTACCAGCGCGAATGCTCTCAGGAGGGTCGGAAAATCTTTCTGCCGTGTCAGCCTGCCCACGCCCATGATGACTGGTGCGCTTTCCGGCCTGAACCATAGGTGCTCTACGGGTTGATCGGCAAGGGCCATGAGTTCGGAAGTTATCACGGGGTTTTGAATGACTCGCAAAAGAGAGGGTGAAAGTCCCGCGTTTTTTTGCAAATCATCGGCCACTCCTTTTGAGACAGCCACCACCGCGTCAGCAAACGGGTACAGAACTCTCATGCGCAGGTACCAGAGGCGTTCCTTGATGGGATGCCTTCCACCCATGGCCGCAGATAGCGTTGTTCCCATGCGCAGGACCAGTCGAGTGGAAACTCCCGCAAAATAGCGCGCAAGGATGGCTATCTGGTTCGCGCGGTCCTTTGCAGCCAAGAGCGCTGCCGGGCGTTCCGTCCTGAGGTAACGAACGAGCTCGGGAAGGCTGGTGAGGGTATGCGATGCCCCGAGATCCACGGAATGTACTCGGGTCGGAAGGGCGTCGAGATGGGCGCTTTTTGTCCTGACCGGAATTAGGTCAACATTCGCCCCCAGGTCCCCGAGGCCCCTTGTAAGGTTCAGGACCATCCGTTCGGCGCCCCCCGTACCGGAGAAGGAGACAAAAACCGCTATCTTGGGCCTTTGCGCGTTTTCGCGGGGATTGTGTGTGTTCATTGTCCGTTGTTCAAAGAAGGCAGTCTGTCTTGAGGGATATGCCTGAGCCGGAGATGGGCTGCGTCTTTTCGGGAAACGAGAGGGTCCTGAGTCGGCCATGGAATCGCAAGGTCAGGATCGGACCAGAGGACACCTCCTTCAGTCTCCGGGCAATAATAATCACTGCATTTATACAGGACGTACGCGGTTTCACTCACTACGCAGAAGCCGTGAGCAAAGCCGGCTGGAACAAACATCTGGCGGTGATTCCGATCCGAGAGGAGTGCCGAGGTCCATTGGCTATAGGTGGCGGAACCCCTCCTGATGTCCACCGCCACATCAAATATCTCCCCCGTGATCACTTGAATCAGCTTGTCCTGTGCCCGGGGAAATTGATAATGAAGACCCCTGAGAGTCCCTTTTCTGGAATACGACAGATTATCCTGTACAAACCGAACTCCTACTCCCAAATCGCGGTACCGGGCCTCCTGGTATGTTTCCATAAAATAGCCGCGATTATCCTCAAAAGCCTCCGGCTCGATGATCAGGATTTCTCTGGGCAAAGTCCTTTCTGGATTCATGGGCGGATTTCCTGACTGTCGAGAATCCGGAACAGGTATTTTCCGTATCCGTTTTTCTGCAGTGGTCTTGCGAGCGCTTCCAGTTTGGCGGCATCTATATACCCCATCCGGAAGGCGATCTCCTCGACACATGAGACCATCAGTTCCTGCCGTTCCTCGATGACCTGGATAAAGGTCGCGGCCTGCATCAGGCTCTTGTGAGTACCCGTATCAAGCCAGGCTATCCCTCGACCCAGTTTCTCCACATACAATTCTCCCGTGTCAAGATACGCACGATTTACGTCAGTGATTTCCAGCTCGCCCCTGGCTGAAGGCTTCAGGGTCGCAGCGATATCCAGGACCCGATTGTCATAGAAATAGAGACCCGTGACCGCATAGTGTGATTTTGGGTGTGCAGGTTTTTCGTCAATGGCACTGGTCCTGTCTTCCTCATCGAAGGTGATTACCCCGTAACGTTCGGGATCCTTCACCCAATACCCGAAAATGGTTGCTCCCTTCTGCCTTGAGACACCTTTTTTCAGTTTTTCCGGCAAACCATGTCCATAGAATATATTGTCTCCGAGGATCATACAGACCGAATCATCCCCAACGAACTCTCTCCCGATGATAAAGGCCTGAGCGAGTCCTTCCGGTCTTGGCTGTTCCTCATAGCTGAAACGGAGACCCCACTGGGATCCATCCTGCAGAAGATCCTGGAAGAGGTGAAGATCTTGAGGGGTCGATATGATCAGGATATCACGGAGACCCGCAAGCATAAGAACCGACAGGGGATAGTAGATCATGGGCTTGTTGTAAACAGGCAGGAGCTGTTTACTTACGACCCGGGTAATGGGAAAGAGCCGGGTTCCACTGCCTCCCGCGAGGATGATCCCTTTCATGATTGTTTCGTCCTTCCGATTTTAAACGTATGGACTCTCGTGAGGCGTAAGGCGCAGGGCTTAAGGAAAAAGGAAAGAATACGCTCAAGACGCGGTACGCCTTATGCCCTATGCCTTGCGCCTAAATCCTGCACCTTTCCAAGATATCGATTGGTTTTCTCTTAAGTTCCATAGTGTTTCTCTACCCATTGCCGATAAGCTCCGGTTTGGACCGATTTCACCCAATCCCCATGAGCAAGATACCATTCTATGGTTTTTCTCAATCCGTGTTCAAGTGATTCCCTGGGGGACCAGCCCAATTTCTTTTCAATTTTCGAGCAATCAATGGCATACCGACGATCGTGGCCGGCCCGATCTCTCACAAAAGTCATCAGCGAAGCAAGCGGCTTATAACGGGAATCGGGCAGCACGTCGTCCAGAATCGCGCAAATGGTCTTGATCATCTCCAGATTACTCTTCTCACAACGCCCCCCGATATTGTAAGTTTCGCCGATATCGCCTTTCTCCAGGACAACATCGATGGCTCCACAATGATCTTCGACGTAGAGCCAGTCTCTGACGTTCAGTCCGTCGCCGTAGACAGGGATCCTTTTCCCTTCCAGGGCGTTCAATATGACCAGCGGAATCAGTTTTTCAGGAAACTGCATCGGACCGTAGTTGTTGGAGCAGTTGGTTGTCAGCACCGGAAGTCCATATGTGTGAAAATAAGCCCGAACAAGGTGGTCGCTCGCGGCCTTGGAAGCGGAGTAGGGGCTGTTCGGCGCATAAGGACTCTCCTCGTGGAACGGCGGGTCTCCCTCTTCAAGAGATCCATAGACTTCATCAGTCGACACGTGCAGGAAGCGAAAGTTCTTCCTTTCTCCAGAAGAGAGGTTGGTCCAGTATCGTCTTGCTTCTTCCAGGAGATGAAAGGTTCCAACTACGTTCGTCCGAATAAAATCCGCCGGACCGTCAATGGAACGGTCTACATGGGATTCGGCCGCAAAATGAAGCACGGCCCGCGGTTGATACTGTTCGAACAGTTCTCGGACCAGTTTTCTGTCGGCGATATCCCCTTTGACGAAGATATGATCAGGATTCGATTGGATGGACTCGAGATTCTTTAAGTTGCCTGCATAGGTGAGAAGATCGAGGTTGACGATTCTAACCCTTTCCCGGTCCCCCTTTTTGAGGACGAAGTTGCTTCCAATGAATCCGGCGCCACCGGTTACAAGATATGTGTTCATCTTTCCTCTGCATTCATATCTTTTGTAAACCTTGGTGCTTCTATATCATGTTCTTTCCCGGTGTCCAAGAAATTCTCAGTGACTCACTTCGCAATAGCTCTGCGTTCATCTTTCAGAGACAAGCGTCGCAAAAGCCGGACAAAGGGCGAATGCAATCGTATTGTTCCCGAGGTAGTGTATATCCTGCTGCCGATCAGACGGCGTTTTGGCCACCATTTTCGCATCAGTTTTTCCTTTTGCGTATACCAGTCGGCCCCTTTGTAGCCCCCTGATTTATGTTCAAGGGGGCAGTCGATGGCGAAGCAGGGCATGCCTTTTGCGGTTGCTGTCAGGCAGAGATCAGCACCGTAGAGATGAAAATGATCGAGATACTCATCGAAATGCAAGCCGCTCTCTCTTCTCACGACCAAACTTAACTCATCCAACGTCTGAACCTGATGCGGCAACGGTGGGTAATAGAATTCACCGTGCGGATCAAGGACGTGTCCCGACCTCGTGCCGTCCCGGGTGCAGCCGGCCGGTCCGATAACGCCCCAGCCCGGCGTCCTGTCTGATACTTCCTTGATTCTCTGAAAGAGACGGTTGGCCCAGTCATGGGGGAATACCACGTCTTGATGGCACAGCACCAGAATGGCCCCTCTTGCGCGTCGGATTCCCTGGTTCAGCGCCCGGGCGGCAGAAAAGGTGTTGTTTGTGTTATCGATGGGGACCTGTTCGATCAGCTCGCGTCTGAAGTCCAGGGCACGGAGTGAAGCGTTGACATTCTTCTTATACGCGTCCCAGCTTGAGACGCAGGTGATAAAGCTGACTTTCGGATCGCTTGACACGTGCTTCCTCCATCATTTCAGTTGCAGCGTTATGGTTTGTCGAGCGGCCTGACGACACATGCAAAATGCACGAATTTGAGGTCCCAAAGCCTGAAGAGAAACAGGACATTGAGGACTGAGAGAACAGCCCGCCCTCTCTCATCCATGGGCTCAATGGTCACGACTTCGAATCTGAGTTCTTTCATCATCCTCAGGATGCTTTTATAAGTGAAAAAGCGCAAATGGGTTCGATCAAGTATCCCGCTTTCCACATACCTCCATTCTCCCCGAACCACAATTTCTCGCAGATTTTTCCAGTATCGAAAGTTCGGGATGGAAAGGATGATTACTCCATTGTCAGACAGTTTCTCTTTTAGCTGATCCAGCACTTCACAGGGAGAAACAAGATGTTCAAGGACATCATTCATGACAATGCAGTCAAAAAAATAATCGGGCAGGACGCGGATATTTTCTTCAATGGTTCCAGAGATGATGTGGTCAAGTTTCCCCCGGGCAATGGAAGCGGCGGTTTCATTGGCCTCGATTCCCCATACTTCAGGAGTATGTGTGCTTTTCACCAGGTGGGAAAAATTTCCCTCTCCACACCCTATTTCAAGAAAAGTTCTCAAGCCCGCCGGAATAAACTTGAGCATCTCGCGCCGTTCCCCCGCATAGTATGCGGTATGGTGATTTTTGCTATTCATAACATTTTTGAACGCTTATGAGAACCTGGATACCAGGGGACAAAAGGAGATGGGATATTTTCCCCATGGGTGTCCTTGCTGTGCCGAATAACAGCAGGAATGCCGGAATTGGCATGGTTTGCCCGCATGAGGACACTGTTTACACGATCAGGAATATCATCGAAATGAGTATTGTGCTTCCGCATCTTCAGCACTGGAACCGCGTAGTTTCTTCTCGCGTGATGGCCGGCAAAAGGTGTGTGGCCGGGTGTTCTACGATGCTGTAGCCGCAAATAGCCACGAAAATGGCAATGTGAGGACGGCCGGCTCTCATGATCTTGAACAAATGGCTTTCCTTAGTTTCCTGTACCGGATTCTGGTCCGATCTTCCAGCCAGCCGATAACTCCTCTTGGAACACTTATCATCCAAAGGAATTTCGAACTGACCTCCCTGTACTGCTGACGAAAACTCACGCTGCAATGGAGCGAGTAGCGCACGAATTTAGCGTGATACTTAAATTTCAGATACCTCCTGGTCAGGAACAGATAGGTATTGATTTCCTCGAGATAGTAAAACCGGAAGCCTTGCGGATTGCGCATGCGCAGAGAGAAAACATCGGCAGAAAGTCCATCAGGCTGGTATTCGATGATCTGTATGGGTTCGTTGATATACCTGAATTTGTAGTGCATGGAAATGCGTTTCCAGATCAAGTCGTCTCGCATATGGCGTTCCCCTTCAAAACGGGGGTATGGGAACTGACGCAATACCTGCGTTCGGATCGCGTTCTTCTTGTCTCCCATGACATTATACTTCTTGGCAATTTCAAGATAATTGGCATCCATGATATCTGATGGGTATTTATCCCTGGAGACATTTCCCTGCGAGTCCACACAGAGCCCTTCAACTCCGGCGAACTTTTCCTTTTCTTTATCAGGGATGGCGTCCCAGTGGTACTTGAGACGCTCTAGCGCCCTTGAGTGAAGCATATCGTCAGAATCGAGGAGCACAAAAAAGAAGCCTCTCGCATAGTCTAGTGCGGTATTGTGTGCTATGTGCTTGCCCTGGTTTTTCTGCCAGTGATACTGAATGGGAAACCAGGCCCTTTCCTGCCATTCCTGTACCAGGTTTCGGGTATTATCCCAGGAGCCGTCATCTATGATGACTACTTCCAGATCCTTGAACGTCTGGTCCTCTACGCTTTGCAAGGCGCGGCCAAGGGTATGCGCACGATCAAAGGTGGGTATGAAAACCGTGAAAGTATATTTGCAGTTGTTTTCGTCAGAAGACTGCGTCATTTTTCCAATCGATTTGCGTCAGGCAGACAGCGTGCTGCCTGGATATCAGCGCTCCGTGAGCTGTGCGATTTCCGCCAGGATCTCTTCGAGCGGTTTAACCTTCCCTATGCTGGATTTCATCTCCGCGCGAAAAGCGGTTACCTCCTTCAGTCGAATGAGGGCCTGCAGCAGCGCGGTCACATAGGTCATGTCAAGCTGTAGAGTTCGCAAAAGCACCCGGTATATAATCCCCGGGATATGTGAACTCACAATCCCTGTTCTTGAAAGGTAAAGCCAGAGATAGAAGAACCTGTTCCTCAGGCGGATCATGCGGATTCGGCGAGTATCAAAATGAAGCCTGATTGTTCCGACATGGTCGTGGGTTACCTGACTTCGCGGCTCAAAAAGTGTCTGCCATCCCTTCAACCAGGCGCGAGTGCAAAGATCAACATCTTCGTAATAGAATGGCTTGTACAGGGGAAGAAATCCGCCAAGCTGCAGGAACATGTTTTTTCGCAGAGCTACGGAACCTCCGGAGGCGAAAAGGGATTTCAGCCTTTGCCCCTTTTCCAAGCGATCCCGCGCTTCCTCCAGCACCCAGGAGCGGAATTTTATGGTTCCGCGTCTGATCATGCCGAGATTCCAGGAGACCGTTTGCGGGGTGCCGTCAGGGTCGCAGATTAGTGGAGAAACGGAAAAGGTGGTCGGGCTTCGGAAGAGTGAGATGAGTGGAGCAATGAAATCGTTTGCCGGACGCACATCGGAATTGAGTAAGATGACAACTTCGTTAGCGGCGTGCCGCACGCCCGTATGTATGGTTTCGGCGAACCCCCTATTAACGTCATGTCGCACGAGGTGAACCGGGGGAGTATGTTTTGAAATCAGTTGGACGCTGTCATCCCGGGAGGCGTCATCTACGACAATTATCTCGCATTTGTTTCCGTATGTGTTCGCGGCCTCGATCACGCTCGGAAGGTTCTTGTCCAATAAGGATTCGCCATTATAGTTGGGAATAATTATGCTCACGCTGCTTCGAACCAAATCAATCTCCTGCGGGTTGACCGGAAGTCGTCTGGTGTCCTCGAGTCCCGGAAAAGCGCGGCTCATTTGCATCCCTATTCGTCTCGGTACAGGATTCAGGCGGTCTTTCCGCAAGAATCAAAATGATACCCGTAATAAAGGCGAAAGGATAAAGGCTGAACCTGGAATAGAAACCGAACACGAGGCTGGTAAATATGGCCCAGGTCAAGTAGACGACAGCGATGGAATTGATGAGAAGACGCGACTTGCGATCAGTGGCTCCACGGGATGACTGAATGAGCAGGTAGAGAAGGAAGACCTGCCAGGCAAGTACCACAGTGACTCCAGTCACTCCGTTATCAAACAGGATCTGGAGCATATGATTATGCGGAAAAGAGAGAAAGTCATACTTAGGGACCGAATACTCGGGAAAGAAATTCGGGAAGCTCCCGATTCCGTTCCCTACGATCCAGGCACTCAGAGAATTGTGTCGCAGCATTTTCCACGTATCGCTCCAGAACTGGACACGCTCTTCACTGGATAGGTGCACGATCAAGTCGTCGATTCGGCCAGCAACATGGGCGTAGTGGGTAAGGTACAGACCAACTGCGGCAAGAAAAATGGTTATCAGGCCTATCCATCTTTTTCGGCCGCGAACCAGAAACACAGTTGCGAACAGCACGCTCGCGGCAAGAGCCAGAATCGCAGGGCGGGATGAAGACCTGAATAAGAGATCGAGATCAATGATTCCCAGGGCTATGAAGAGCCCTTTATACGCCTTCGGCGCCGTCCAGCAGTACAAGAAAATGAACGGCAGGGTAAGGGACGCGAGTTCTGCGAGATAATGACGATTGCTGTAGGTGCCGTCCTGCCATCCAAGAACGGTGCGGACAAAAAACTCCCCGATAATCAGTACCGGCAGGCAGACCCCGAACACGAATTTTATTTGCTTGTGAACGTTTGCCCGACCGAGGCAGTCCACGGAAAAGACAATGATGAGCATCTTGATGATCCGGGAAACGCGGTGCGTGTCTGTATGTCCATATGAAAAGAGAAGGCTGGAAAATATGAGAATTGCGCAGAGAGCCATTAAGAAATACTTCGGGAAAGTGCTGATTCGGTAATCCCTATAAATCAGATGGATGAAGAGGAAGAATCCGGTGAACAATATGGAGTATTCCAGTGCCCCGCGGTTGGGCAGGAAAAAAAAGAACACAACCGCCGACAGGCAGGTTATAAGCCAGTACGGGTGAAGAAGCCATTTTTTGAGCGTATGAGGTTGCATGAGAGATAGACTAGCTTATCCAGTCCAAGGGGTCCTCCTGGGGAGTTGGTTCCTCCCCATTTCCTTCAAGAAAAATGTGGTGCCAAATGGCGAATTGCATCAGGCACCAGATCGCCCTTGTTCCTCGTCCTCCACGGCGCTGGAACTCGAACAGGCGTTGCAAGGTCTCACTGTTGAACCATGCTCTCATCGCATCGTTTTGGAGAAGTTTCTCCTCCAGATGATCCAGAAAGCTTTTTGAAAGGTACTCTCCGACCGGTACGTGAAAGCCGGTCTTCTTTCCCCACAAATGTTGCCTGGGAATATATTTTTCGGCCCAGCGTCTCAGGAAGAGTTTTCCATAATGTGATTTCATCTTCAAGTGGTCCGGCAATGAGAGTCCGAAGTTCACAATACGATGATCAAGAAAGGGAACCCTGCCTTCTACCCCGAAGCTCATGAGCATTCTGTCAACTTTGACCAGCAGATTGTCAGGCAGAGCCGTAACCATATCCACATATTGGCCCTTTTGCACAGGGGACCATGCCGAAGGACAGGATTGCCAGGCACTGATAAACGGTTTCCGGAATGCATTACTGCAGTCCTGCAGGTCCGGTTTGAATAGATCCCTTGTCCATCGACCCTGTATTTGGCTTCTGGTCCTGAAGCCTCCTGACCCCGGGGCAAGAAAATTCTTCAGCCATTTTTCAAAAGAAGACTTCTTGTAGCGACCGTACCCGGCAAATACCTCATCTCCTCCCTCTCCGGTAAAAACGACTTTGAGTTCTCGTGATGCCTCTTCAGCGAGGAAAGAGGTGGGAAGACAGGCATAGTCGCGCATGAGGTCATCTGTTGCCCAGATAACATGAGGGATTCTCTTGAAAAGCTGATCTTTGTCCAAAACGATGGAGTCATGGTCCGTATTGAATTGATTGGCAATGAACCTGGCAGGTTCAAGCTCGCTTTTCATCCTGGAATCCTTGTACCCCACCGAAAAAGTCCGAATTGGTCTTTCCTGAAAGCGATGGAGCATTGCCAGGACGACCGCGGAATCCACACCGCCGGACAGGAAAAGACCGTAGGGCACATCCGAACGAATATGCTCTCTTATGACTAGTTCAAACAATGGCTCAAATTCTTCCTGAGCTTCTTCAACAGTAAGATCTCTCGGTTGAGTTGAGAGCGGAGTCCAATATTGCTGGTGTGAGACCTCAAGCTTCATATCAATGGTGATCATTTCCCCGGGCAATACCCGATAGATCCCTTTGATGATGGTTTCTCTTCCCGTATTGAATTGATTGTGGAAAAACTGGCTCAACGCCTCCGTATTTATTTCAGGAGTATGGTCCAGGGTTGGAAGAAGGGCTTTTATTTCGGATGCAAAGGCGATTTTCTCCGGAGAGACGGTATAGAACAATGGTTTTATACCGAGACGGTCTCTTGCGAGAAGAACATTTTTCGACGGTGTGTGAAACAGAGCAAAAGCGAACATGCCATGCAGTCTTTCCACAAAATGCAGACCGGAAGAGGCGTAGGCGTGGAGGATGGTCTCGCTGTCAGAACGTGTTTTGAATCGGCAACCTGCTTGGAGCAGTTCTTTTCGCAGTTCAATGTAATTATAGATCTCTCCATTGGCCACCAGCACTGTTTTTTCATCAGAACTTACAATAGGCTGGCCGCCGCCTTCCAGGTCAATGATGGAAAGGCGCGTATGCGCCAGACCCACCTTTTCATGGATATAGTACCCCGTGTTCTCAGGACCACGGTGCTGGAGCTTTCCTGCCATCATCCGGAGTTCCTGCTCCTGGACCGGGGAATATCTATTGACTATCCCTGCGATACCGCACATGTCGCGTTTTCCATTCCTGTCAATAACCTCACCATGAAACAAGGCTTTTCATAGCACCTCTCATTGAGAGTGTAAACTGGGTACCTTTTCAACCGCTCGCCTTCGCACACGTTGATTACATTCGACGGTGGGTTTGGGATAGCCTTGATCCGAATAATGGAGCTGTTTTTCATTTTTCCACGTACAGAGTGTAACCACTGAAGTTGAGCTTGGGGAAATTTGCCAGCACGCGTAAACGCGCCAGCGCATCCTCGGGGAGACGATTCCGTCTCTTGTTGCGAACAGCCACGGCAAGAAGGCCCGGTTCATCCAAAGCTCTTGGGAGTTCGTTGTGAGAGATATTGCATATGATCGTGTCTGCATAAAAGCTGATTGTTCCTCTTGCAATATCCACCGCCACCGGTTGATAGCCGGCCTTCCGAGCTTCAGCGAACGCAACGCCCAGCTTCTGCGTCGAAAGGTAGTCATTGAGCTGAGATGCGCCCCAGCCCAAACCTGTCCAGGACAGCAGGCAGCTTCCGAGCACAAGCATCACCAAAAGGCTCCTTTCTTTTCGCCGGTAGGCGAGAATGACCATGCCGATACCTATGAGGAAGGGAACGACGGCAACAATGGCCAGGTGCCCTCTCTCGTGAGGAAGCCGTGTGAGGAGAGCGTAAAAAATTCCTCCGCCAAGGATCATGAAAAAGAGGCCGTTCAAGATGCCCGGCCATCTGCCGAAATTCCATGCTTTATTCTCCCAAGGGGCCGGAAGGCCGGATGCTATCAGCAGCGCCAGGGCGGGAAAAATGGGAGTGAGGTAAATAAAAAGCTTTCCGCTTATGACCGAGATCAATATAAAACCGGGCAGGAACCAGCAAAGGGCAACAGACCGGATATTCCTGGAGGCCTGTCGAAAACCTCGCCAGAGAAAGGGGGCCCACGGGATAAGGAGCGGGAGGAGCACCAGTGCGTAAAAATAGAACGGTTCCGGATGGCTCCATGATTTGACGGAACGTCCCCAAAGCTGAGTCATAAAGACATTTTCCAAATAAGCTTTCTGGCCCGAAATGTACAAATATCCCGTCCACAGACCCGCAATCAGGAGAGTGATCCCCGACCCCGTGAGTAACCTTAGCAGGACCACCCCTGTCTTGCCTTTCTGGACCACTGCGTAAGCTATTGCTCCCAGAAGGGGGAAGGCGAGTCCTAATGGGCCTTTGACCATGACGGCAAGAATTGCGTATCCATATCCCCAGAAACTCAAGCGGGAATTACCCTCATCTACCGCCCGCATGAAATAATGGAGCGGCATGATCACGAAAATGGCCATCATAATATCCATGCGAACTATATTTCCGACAACCAGAAAAAGCATTGAGGTAAGCGCAATGAGGGTTGCCCAGACTGCACGATTCACTCCAATCAGTCTTTTTGAAAAAACGTAAAAGGCCGCTGTAAAACCCAGCAGGCACAAAAACGTCACCAGGCGAAAGGAAAACGCATTCAATCCGCTCATTTTCGCCTGGAGCAGGAGCGCCCAGAAATAGAGGGGAGGTTTATCCGGGTAGAATTCTCCGTCAAGGGTGGGAACCATGTAATTTCCATTCGTCCACATTTCACGCGCTACTTCGCCGTAGCGTGCCTCGTCCTGTGTCCAGAGGTACCTGGGAAAGAAGAGGTTGACGCCGTAGATAAGGAAAACTGCGGCGAGCAAGATAACCCAGGCGGAGACGTTTCCAATTCCGGCGGGTTTCCTGTTGTCTTCCGGTGGTCCCGTCACTCTGCTGATTGCCTCCTCGTTGGCAGGATTTGCCGGTATACTGCCAGATTTCCCTGAACCATCTTCTCGATCGAAAAATGGGAGCGCACTATCTTTCTGCCTTTCCGGCCGAAGTTTTGAGCCGTGGCAGGATCCTTCAGCAATGAGATAATGGCCTGCGCAAAAGCATCCACATCCCCGACAGGGAAAAGGTACCCGTTCTGTCCGTCCATGAGTATCTCCGGAATTCCTCCTGCCCGGGCAGCCACTATGGGCACTCCTGCTGCGGACGCCTGGAGCAGCGCCACGCCCAGCCCTTCCATTGTGGCCGGATGCGCCACCATGAAGAGACAGGGCAGAATCTTTTCAAGATCTCTCCGAAAGCCCGCAAATAATATTTTTCCGTCAAGATCGTTTTCTCTGCAGAGTGATTCCAAATGGCCCTTCAAAGGACCTTGCCCGAAAAAAATGAATCGTGCCTCCGGGCATCTGTTGAGAATACTCGGAGCGGCCTTGACAAGGAAGCGGTGCCCCTTTCTGGGGATGAGCTGGGCGATCACACCGATTGCTTTCATTTGCGGCTCAAGGCCGAATTCGCTACGGAACCACTCGTTCCGGCATGCCTCCTGGTACAACGTGTGGTCCACCGCGCTCGGGACACAAACCAGTCTATTCCCCGGGATGCCCTCAGAGAGAAGCACGCCCCGTATTCCCTCCGAGATGGTGATCACCCGATCATACATCCGGTATTTCATCCGTGCAACGAGTCGTTTTTCAGGATTGTCGACCCTCCGGGTTATGACCGATTTTGTTCCCGAGAGTCTCGCAGCAAGCCCTCCCCATAAGTCGGCTCCCCTCCTGCTGTGCACATGGAGCAGGTCGGGCCCCTCCCTGCGAATGACACGCAGAAGATAGATAAAAAATCTTGGGTCCAAGTCTCCCCCCATGGAGACTCGGCGGACAGTTGCGAACGGGCCTGATTCCACGCTGATCGCGCTTCCCTTCGGGCATACCAGGGTATTCCTGTGCCCGAATTTCGTCAGGCCTTTCAGCAGGTAGACCACCTGCAGGGCACCGCCGTAAAGGTTACGGCCCGTCTCAACATGGAGAATATGCATCAGACAACTTTTCTTGACTGGATCAACGGCATTGAATCGACAGTTCCGCTGCTGATCATGCAGTCGGATCGACGGTTGTTATTATACTGTTACGGTTGTATCAGGCTCTTTGCCGCCTCAATAACATCTCGGACTCCTATGCTTTCCATGCAGGTGTATTCCCCGCCGCAGGAAGGACTTCTCTTGCAGGGTGAACAAGCAATCTCTTTATAGAGCACTAGAGCCCTTTGGTTGTCCGAATAGAGGTACGGACACGTTGCCCCGAATAGGGCCACTGTGGGGCATCCAAAAGATACCGCCATGTGCGTGAGGCCGGTATCTACCCCGATGGCGAGCGCGCACTCGCTGATGATAGCTGCGCTCACTGCCAGGGGCAACTTGCCCGTGAGATCTGTGATCTCGTCAGATGCCTGTGATTGGATCAACAAGGCTTCCTGCCGGTCATCCGGCCCGCCGAGTAAAACCACGGGAAGACCGAACTCCTGATGAATCGTCTTCGCGAGGAGGCTCCAGCGATCTCGTAGCCAGTGTTTCTGGGGGCGGGTGGTAAAGGCGCAGAAGACCGAGTACTTGCCAGGGATCCCGGCTTTTCGAATGGCAGCTTGTCCTTCCGACTTTTGATGCGGCGAGAGCACGAGATGCGGCGAGAACTGCTGCGAGGGGACTATCCCCAACTCCTGCATCATGTGGTCGTATTCGGCGCCCATGCATTTGTTGCCGGGCCCGCGCGAAATGATTCTTGTCATGAGAAATCGACCCGGCTCCTTGGATTCAAATCCCACTCGCTCACGGGCGCCGGAAAGCCAGGCGAGGATTCGGCTTCTCAACAATCCCTGTGCATCGATGGCAAGATCGAAATGACGGGCGCGCATTTCTCTCGAGAAGCGGAGTACCTCGCGCAGGAGAGATACAAGGCGGCCCTTTTTCCACAACCTTTTCCATTGACTCTTGTTCCAGGGGATCACCTCATCAAGATGCGGGTTGAAGCGCAAAAGATCGATTGCCGAAGGATCCACAAGCCAGGTAATCCTTGCCTTTGGATAGCCTTTTTTCAGGGCGTTGAGCATCGGGGACGCCATGACAATATCCCCGATGGAACTGGGACGAATGATGAGGATATGTTTCATATCAAAAAATCTTTTTCTCAAGTTCATCGTACATCGCCAGGTATCTGCCGAGGATTGCTTGCCTGGTATGATTGGTCAGCAGGGTTTTCATGGCGTTTTCCGCAAGGTAGCTTCGCAATTGATCGCCCCCGCTCGTGAGCCGGTGGATCGCACGCGCGAGGTCTTCGGGGTCTCGTCGGGACGTGAGAATCCCGTTTTCTCCATCGTTAATGAGTTCCGCAGGACCAGGAGCGTCAGTCGCGATCACCGGAAGCCTGTGAGACCATGCCTCCAGAATGACATTGCCCAGCGTTTCGTGACGGGAAGAACAAACAAATATGTCCGCCATCTCAAAGTACGGTGATGGATCATCCTGCCAGCCCAGCCAGATGGTCCTGTCGTCGATATTCAGGTGGTGGGCCTCCGAGCGGAGTGCGGCACCCAAGGGTCCATCCCCGGCTATCAACAAGCGGACAGGCCTTGACTCTATCCGGTGTGGGAGCAGGGAAAATGCCTTCAAGAGGTCTTCGTAACCTTTCTGGTAGTTGAAGCGTCCAAGCGTAAACAGGATAATGGCATCATGCGGCATGGTGAGGGATTGCCGCAGGTTTTCAAGCTGTTGCGCGGCGATGGGCCGGTGGACCTCCACGAAATTTCCAATACAATAAACCCGCCCGGAAGGCATGCCGTTTCCGATGAGATAGTCACAAAGTCCCTTTGTATTGCCCACCCAGGCGTGGGGATGTTCGTAATATCCCTTTATTTTATAGTAGCCTCCCAGTCTGGCCACGTGAATTGACGGGGAATTTGCCGGAAGGCGGGTCAGGCGGGTGGCACGGCCCATGTAAGTCTGCACGATCCTTGGCCTCTCATTGCGTATGAAGCGGCGGATGGAGCGGAGGGAAAGAACATCCCAGCCGTTGCGCATGGAGACATGGGTTTGCCGTATTTCGCGGCGCAGGACGGATCTGAGTGGGCTTTTGGGGCGAATCATGGCCACGGCATTATGCTCCTGTTCGTTCAGGGCGGTGACAAGCCGAGCAAAAAATCTCTCCGCTCCTCCCATCTGCCGGCTTCCGATGATGTGCAGGGAATCAATCATGCGGGTCTTTTTTCCTGCGGTTTTTTCTTATGCTTCATGTGCAGTTTCCAGAAAAAACCCAGGAGACTGTCGCCGAAAGATACGGCTTTTCTCGGCAAAGTCATCGGATCGTCGGAAACCGTCGCGGAACCGCGGTCGCAGGTGAGTGCGGCCGTATATCCGGCATCCTTCACGACCTCCGCCACTCCTGCATCGTAATCTCCACCCGGATAGCAGAAGTACTTCACCTGCTCGCCAAGCAGATCCTCCAGGGCAGACTTGCTGTCCCTGATTTCCTCTTCTCGCCTTGACCGGTCAACCTGTGAAAGGAGAGGATGGGTCAGGCTGTGGGATCCAAAAACAACGCCCCTCGCGCGTAATTCCCGTATCGTGTCACGATCCATCAAGGGGGCTCCGAACCTGCCGTCGTCTTCAAGCCATTTTGCGTTTTTACCCAGAAGGCCTGCCACCAGGAACACGGTGGCTGGAAAATGGTAGCGCTGCAGGACCGGGAAGGCGAACTCTCTGAAATTCTGATATCCGTCGTCAAAGGTCAGTACAACTCCGTGGTGTGGCAAATTCCTCTTCCCGAACAGTCCGTCCAGGGCAGCGGAGAGGGAAAGGACCTTGTAGCGAAAAAAGTGAAGGTAGGTCATTTGCGCCTTAAAACGCCGAATGTGGCAAAAAATAGCTCGGTGAGAATCGGGCCTTTCGAATTTCCCGATCTGATGGTACATCAAAATGGATATCATCGGCATCATAACCCAACTCGCGAGGGCTTGTGCTCAGGTTGCGCAGTTGTGTCTTCGTCGTTGAGCAGTGCCGTCATTTTGCCTTCTTTCGTGCACGCTTGACCATGTCTTCCGGATAAAGGAAAGGATAATCCTTTTTCCACCTCTTGTGCAGCCATGTCCAGTGATCAGGATGTTCTCTGATTATTGTCTCTATGATGTTACTCTGCTCTTGTACTGCTTCACTGATACTGCGTTCTTTGTCTTTTTCATAATCAATTTTGAGTTCTGGCAAAAAGATGAGACGATGGTGCATGAGATCCTCACACCTGATAATAAACATCGGGACCACGGGGATTCGGTACTTTCTAGTCAATGCCGGTACAAGTGTCATTGTTGAAGTTCTTCTGTCAAAAAATTGGCACGGAATCACCTGCTTGTAGCCCTCTCTTCTGTCCGCGAAAATCACGAGATCTTCTCCGTTTTTTAGTCTTCTGATGGCCGGCCTGAGCCCGTTTTCCTTATACAGGATCCGCACCCCGAAGCGTTGGTTATTGAGGATGCGTTCCCTTTCAAGGAAAGGATTGTCAATGGAACGCACAATAAAATTCAGGGTATGTATCCTGCTCGCGTAGTAGGCATGCGCATATTCCCAGTTCCCAAAGTGAGCACCCAAAAGGATGACAGCCCTGCTCTTCTTCCTTGCCGCATCCAGGTGCTCCTTGCCTTCGACCTGAATAATTTCCCCCAGCGTCTCATCGCTCATATGCCTTAAAAGGACCCACTCGTTCCCGGTCATACCGATCTGCTCGAAACTTTTCCGCGCAATATTCCGGAGTTCACCCTGATCCTTTTCATTACGAAGAGCATAGCGCAGGTTTTTCTGGGAAATTTTTCGGTGTGAGAAGTCGAGGATATAGAAGAGCCGTCCGAAGAATTTTCCAATTAACAGCCAGGTTTTCATGGGAAAAGCACGCGAGAAGGAGACATACGCGAGAACTGCCAAGTGGACTGCCCGATGACCGGCGTGGTATCTTCTAGGTGCATTCTTCTTCATAACGATGAGCTTTTTCTACGACTCCGCTACTTCACCCTCCGAGACGGGTTTTGCCTCATCTATCAGCATGATGGGGATATCGTCCCTGATTTCATAGAGGAGTTTGCAGTGATCGCAAATGAGTCCATTTCTTTGTTTATTCAAGTGGATTTCCCCTTTGCATTTTGGGCAGGCGAGGATATCGAGCAACTCTTTGCTTATTGCCATTTTCACACTCCTTCTTCCGACTGGATGAACCGTATCAACCTGGTTTCTTCATGCGATTAAAGCATGATTTCGGCTATGTGCCATATCCTGGGCTTCCTCATATTGAACCGCAATTGGTGGCTTCTGATTGAGCGGCTGAAACATCTTTTCCACATCATTCAACCTGGAGTGGGACGCGATGGATCGCTTTGCTCAATCCTCGCCTCCAATTCCTTCGCTCGAGGCCCTTTATGTATTATTCGAAACCTCCCGGACAAATACAAGGGTCTTCCCGCCAAGGCCGTTCAAGATCATCTCCGTTGTGGACGAATGTGAGCCTGAAACAACGGGAAAAGAGAGTATTTCAACCCCAATGAGGCTGATGTCCTGTGCCGGAAATGTATTTTCCATATCGGCAATAAGCGCATCCAGCTCATCGGAATTCTCACCGTCCCGGTTCCAAAAGGCTCCATGAATTCTGCCGATTATGAGCATAACACTTTTTTGAAGATCCTGCATACCCGGGATTCCCGGTCCTTGGGAGAAAAAAGTCAGGGGGTCCGGCAGATGGAAATGGATGGCGGGAACCGGTTGGATCAGGTTCACCTTGGAAGCTGCTTCCTCAAAGAGCTCTCTCACATAATTTTTTATGCCGTCATCAAAGGTAACCAGGAGCCGCACTCCCTGGATAAATGCTCCAAAAAGACCAAGCCAGGATTCACAAATATCCTCCAGCGCATCGGACTCAAGGATCGGATGTACCAATTCATCAGGAACGTCTTCCATGAGATCGGTGGGAGCGAAGTCTTCTCCAAGGGCATCCTTCAAGGGAGATTCTTGCATTCTCAAGCGGCAAAGTGCATTTTCCGCCTCGTCCTGTTCTCTTTCCATTGCACGTGCGAGATGCAACAGGAGGTGCCATTTGAGGGCAAGGGAACTCTTGTAATCGACATCCCCTTCCATCGTGCCTTTGCGAACCATTTTCTGAATATCCCAGCGCGTTTCACCGTCGAGGCGTATTTTTCGGGCAGCCGCCAGGAATGCCGACGTTTTCCGGCCAAGGTTGTCTACCATCCATGTCCTATATTCCTTGATGAGCTCGGGAAAATTCTCCGGCGGCTTAAGATCGCAGGCTGGTCGGATGACTTCAAGAAGCGCCTGTTCAGGCTCCCTTCCGTTCCGGAACGGCATCTCCATGTACCACGGAAGACAGACAACAACCCGGGGAAACAATAACGAAACTCGTCTCAGCATGCTCTCTGAGAGACCGAGCAAAGGAAAGATGCAAGCGGTTTCTGTAGTTGGGTTCATCTTTATCGTCTATTGAAAGGGCAGCCCGGCAAAGCGGCTGCCCCCGTATCACTTCTGTTTTGCTGACACCCGATGTCAGTCTTCCTGGAGTTCCTTCAGGTCCAGGAAATAGTCGAGGACTTCGGGGTTTCTCAAGGCGTCCTTGTTTAGGACCGGTTGACCGTGAATGGCTTTCTTGACCGCCAACTCCACCTTCTTCATGTTCAGTGTGTAAGGAATATCAGGAACCGGGAGGATCTTGGACGGTACGTGTCGCGGCGACGCGTTGCTCCGGATCGTTCGTCTGATAATTTCCTTGATTTCGTCTGTTAACTCGTACCGTTCGGCCATCTTTACGAACAGGATGACGCGAACGTCATTCTTCCAGTTTTGGCCCACAACCAGGCTGTCTTCAATCTCTTCAAGTTGTTCAACCTGCCGGTAGATCTCGGCTGTTCCGATACGCACTCCTCCCGGATTCAGCGTGGCGTCGGAACGGCCATAAATGACGACGCCGCCGCGCTCATTTATTTCAATGAAGTCCCCGTGGCGCCATACATTAGGATAGACATCAAAATAGGCGGCATGATATTTTTCATTATTGAGATCATTCCAGAAATAGATGGGCATAGAGGGGAAAGGGGCGGTGCAAACCAGTTCTCCCTGCTTGTTGCTCACCGGCTTTCCATTTTCATCGAATGCCTCGACCTTCATCGCGAGACCACGGCACTGCAGTTCTCCGGCGTAAACCGCCCCCATGGGATTTCCTAACGCAAAACACCCATTGAGGTCTGTTCCCCCCGAAATGGACGCGAGCTGGAGATTTTCTTTCACCTCACCGTAGACATACTCAAATCCTTCGACGGAAAGCGGTGAACCCGTGGAAAGGACTGCCCTGAGGGGCTCAAGGTCGTACGTTTTCCCGGGTCTGACGCCGGCGTTTTGCAGGGCGGTGATATAGCCTGCACTGGTGCCGAATACAGTAATTTTCTCGTCCTGTGCCATTTTCCACAGGGCATCCGCATCCGGATGAAAGGGATTTCCGTCAAACAGGACCAGAGTTGCTCCTGTGGAGAGGGAACTGGTAAGCCAGTTCCACATCATCCACCCGCACGTGGTAAAATAGAAGATAACATCCTCTCGCTCCAAATTCGTGTGGAGCATGAGTTCTTTCATGTGATGTATCAGTATGCCGCCGGCGCTCTGCACCATGCACTTGGGGAGTCCCGTGGTACCGGATGAATACATGATGTAAAGAGGATGATCAAAAGGAAGCTGCGTGAATTCAATTTCCAGGTCCGGTTCAGCGGACCTGAAATCGTCGTAGAGAATAGCGTTGGGAACAGAACCGATATCCGGATCCTCTTCGGTATAGGGGACGACGACTACCTTTTCAATGCTGGGGAGCTGTTTGAGGATGTTCGAAATTCGTTCGAGGGAGTCGAATTTTCTCCCTTTGAAAGAATAGCCGTTTGCCGTAAATATCACCCTGGGCTTGATCTGTCCGAAGCGGTCCAGGACTCCCTTAATCCCGAAATCGGGCGAGCATGAGGACCAGGTCGCGCCCAGGCTCGTGGCGGCGAGCATCGCGATGGTTGTCTCCGGCATGTTGGGCATAAATCCAACGATCCTGTCTCCGGGCTGAATGCCCATTTCTTTCAAGGACGCTGCCAGGCGTGCCACCGCACCGTAAAGCTCACCATAGGTCATGCGCCTCGCAGGCTGATCTTCTCCCTTGAAGATCAGTGCCACGTGATTGTCTCTGAAACGGAGAAGATTTTCGGCAAAATTGAGTTCCGCACCGGAAAACCATTTCGCACCGGGCATTTTGGTCACATCATCAATGACCTCGGTATAGGTTCGAGAAGCCTTGATGCCTGCAAACTTCCACATGGAGGCCCAGAATTCAGGGATATTTTCAACAGACCACTCATAGAGGGCTCCATATTCGCCAAAATTTTCGCCGAATTTTTCATTTATGGCCTGCATAAATCGATACATATTTGTCCTCTTGATTCTTTCCTCTGAAGGCTTCCACAAGAGTCTGCCCATGATCGACCTCCTTGATCCTCAAGAGATTTGTTCGGGCGATGAGAAAAACCGCTCTGCATCAGCTCCGAATATTCGATTGCGCTGCATTTATAGCACTGAACGATCCAACTTTCAAAGGAATTATGCCTCCGGAGCGGGCGCACGCGCGGATTCTCACAAGCCTGATGAGAGCAGCCTCAACAGAGACTGGAGGCAAGCCCCATGGGAAGCTCGCCGGATTAAAGGAGAGCCGGCAACACGACAGTTTCAATAGGTCCGGATTTTTAATACCTTCAAACTTTTTTCTTGACATCAAACATGTCGTTCCTGTAAAAGGCACCACTTGCAATAACAGGCGGTTTCTATCACCAACAGGCTCTTTTCACTCGATTATTATCAAAGGGGCATTCTGCGGGGCCAAACAGGAAATCCGAAAATTGCAGACCGCGAACATTAATCCATCCTTCCTGATGTAAATATTTCGGATGTAAATGTAGATATCTATGATACACTAAATCTTGCAGAAGGGGACCGATTTCATGAAAAGAAACATATTTGACATATTTTGCCAACTCTTCTAATGTAAAAAATGCCCATAAGATGTGAGCAGGAGGTCAGACATCGAGACCTGGTAAAAACCAGGTGCAAACAACTGTATTTGCTGAGAGGCGAGTATGCTGAGAGTAGAAGGGTTGTATAAGAGCTTTGGCGGTTTAATGGCCGTTTGTGATTGTTCCTTCAAAGTTGAAAAAGGCTCCATTACCGGACTTATCGGTCCAAATGGGGCGGGAAAGACCACCCTGTTCAACATTATCGCCGGCCGGTACAAGCCTGACAGAGGCGGGATATTTTTCAAGGATCAAGAAATTGACGGCCTCCCTCCCCATAAAATCTTTCACAAAAAACTCTACAGGACGTTTCAGATCACCCGTGAATTCGGACACATGACCGTCCTTGAAAATCTCATGCTCATGCCGGCGAATCAGACTGGGGAAAACATTTGGAATACATGGTTCAGGGCAAGCTCGGTCAGGAGCCAAGAACACGAATTGATGCAGAAGGCGTATGAAGTTCTTAAATTTGTCGAATTGAGCGAGCTTCGGGATGAGTATGCGGGGTCTCTTTCGGGAGGACAGAAGAAACTCCTGGAACTCGGGAAGAGCCTCATGGCCGATCCGGAAATGGTCCTCCTGGACGAACCCGGTGCCGGGGTCAACCCAACACTCATGAAAAAGCTTGTGGATAACATCAGGAGACTTCGCGACGAAAAAAATATAACCTTTCTCCTTATTGAGCACAACATGGATCTGATAATGGAACTCTGTGATCCGATTATCGTCATGAGCGAAGGAAGAAAACTGGCTGAAGGACCTCCCGAAGAGATCCGGAATAACAAAGAGGTTCTGGAAGCATACCTAGGAGGGCAATATCGATGACAATCCTGAAGGCCGACGGGATCTCAGCTGGTTATACGGAACTCGATATCCTGCAGAAGGTCAGTATCCAAGTCAAATCCAACCAGATCGTTTCGATTATCGGACCCAACGGAGCTGGCAAATCAACATTGCTTAAGACTATTTTTGGTATTTTGAAGCCGAGGGAAGGCCATATTACTTTAAAGGATGAGGATATTACCGGGTTGAAACCCAATAAGATTGCGAGAAAGGGGATTAGTTACGTACCCCAGGTGAGCAATGTTTTCCCCTCTCTCACGATCCAGGAGAACCTGGAGATGGGAGCGTTTATCCGGACTGATGATTTCAGAGGGAGAATGAAGGAAATGTACGATCTTTTTCCAACCCTGAGAGAAAAGAGAAATCAGAAAGCGGGACAACTTTCCGGTGGACAACGCCAGATGGTCGCGATGGGAAGGGCCTTGATGCTCGATCCGATGCTCCTGTTGCTGGATGAACCCTCCGCAGGGTTGGCTCCCTTACTTGTGTCCACGATTTTTGAAAAAATAGCAGATATCAATAAGACCGGAGTCTCCATTGCCATCGTCGAACAGAACGCGAAAGAGGCGCTGAAGATGGCAGATCACGGGTACGTTTTGGCCATGGGCAGAAATGTCCTTGATGATGATGGGAAATCGCTTCTTGATAATGAAGATGTGGCGAAGCTGTATCTAGGAGGCTGACAGGATGGCGGAGCTGATTGTTTACGGGATTGTTCTGGGAAGCGTCATATCTCTGGGCGCCATAGGTATTACCCTGGTTTACGGGATCGTCAGGATGGCCAATTTTGCCCATGGAGAGTTTATGACTGCGGGCGCATATATCGCGCTGCTTGTTGTCGGCGTTATCCTTCCGTGGCTGGGCGTTCCCGATACCACATTCGGGCCCCTTTCTTTCGGATGGAGGATGCTGATCGCATTCCCGGTGAGTATGGCTGCTGTGGCTTTTATGGGGATATTCTTTGACAGGCTGCTCTATAAGAAACTCCGTCTCAAGAACAGCAACGCCGTCATCCTCGCCATGTCTTCCCTCGGTGTTTCGTTTATCATCAGGATGATTATTCTCATTATAACGGGTCCTGACTATCGCTTTTATCGGCCGGGGGTTATGCGTCCCGCGATCATGCTTCCTCTCGATATAAAGATAAGGCCCGACCAGATATTTATCGTAGCTCTGGTGGTGGTGCTTGTCGTGCTTCTCCATCTTTTCCTCCAGAGGACCAAGATGGGGAAGGCCATGCGAGCCACCGCAGATAATACCGAGCTCGCTCTTGTATCCGGCATCGATACCGAAGCTATCGTGATGTGGACATGGGGTATAGGCGGCGGCCTGGCGGCGGCTGCCGGAATGCTCTACGGTATCGACGTACAACTTCATCCGGGAATGGGGTGGAATTTTCTCATCCCCCTCTTTGCTGCGGCAATTCTGGGAGGCATAGGCAATATGTACGGTGCGCTTGTGGGGGGGTTGGTCATCGGCATTGCCGAGCAGCTCTCTACCGCCGTGCTTCTCCCTACCTATAAGCTGGCGGTGGCTTTCATCATAATGATTTTGATCCTGTTCATCAAACCGGAAGGGATTTTCGGGGGGAGTGAAAAGTAATGGAAGTCGGAGGCATCATAGCGTATTTGGTGTCCCTGGTTATCATGGCGAGCATCTATGGAGTATTTTGTCTGGGGCTCAACATCCAGTGGGGATATACGGGACTGTTCAACATCGGAATCGCAGGATTTTTCTGTATAGGGGCGTACACGTCGGCTATGATTACGACTTCCATGCCGACCGGAGTATTGGCACAGTATGTCCACCAGCTCTTCGGTTTGAACATGCCTTTTATCTTTGGCCTCATCGGCGCGGCGATATCATGCGGACTGGTTGCTTTTCTTATCGGTGTGCCGACACTGCGGTTGAGTGAGGACTACCTGGCCATCGCCACTCTCGGAATTGCCGAGACTTTCCGTCTGATCTTCAATAATGAAAGATGGCTGGCGAACGGCCCCCAGGGACTTATGGGATTACCCCAGCCTTTGCACTCATTGGTCAGTGGTCAGAAATACGATTATATCTACCTGGTGATTGTTTTGGTCGTCATGGTTATTATTTACTTCCTGATTGAAAAGGGAATCAGATCTCCTTGGGGAAGGGTTTTGCGGGCCATCCGGGAAGATGAGCTTGCCGCCTCGGCAAGTGGAAAAGACGTGTTCCGATTCAAGATGCAATCCCTCATTTTCGGCTCAATGGTCATGGGTGTGGGAGGCGCATTATATGCCCATTATACCAAGGCTATATCGCCCGATGTGTTTACTCCCCTCTATGGGACATTTATTATCTGGGTCATGTTGATGGCCGGAGGAAGCGGCAACAACAAAGGAGCCCTGCTCGGAGCATACGTCATATGGTTCATCTGGATCGGCAGTGATTTCCTGATGGATATGCTCCCCGCCGCTATCCAGGATAAAGGCCCCTATCTACGTTTTCTCATTGTGGGTATCCTCCTCGAAATCATACTCATTTACCGTCCTCAAGGAATCCTGGGCGAAGAAAAAAAGGTGTCGAAGCTCTACAAGTGACTATTTTTTCGGACTCTTCCGCTGAATTCCCGCCTGGAGCGAAGGAGCAGGTGTCCCCTGGAGCAGATCCTGTATTGAGAGACATGGCGATTTCAGCTTTACTATCTCCAGAGTCGAATCCGGGGTAACCTGGTGTTACGTCTAAGTGACCTGTTGCTTCTTATCGTGGTTTTTTCTTCCATGCTTGCGGGTATTTTTCTCCCCCACCTGGGTCGCTATTTTCAGCCGTATCCGTTCTATTGCATGATGTTCCTTCTCTTTCTCAGCTTTCTTTCTCTTAAATTGAGTTCGATAGGAAAAACGCTCCGGGATCATATCTCTCTGACTGTCTGGCTTACTTTTTTCAAGCTTGTGGCGCTCCCTGTTCTGGTTTTTTTCATTCTCAAGGTCACCTATCCCCGGTATGCAACAGCAGGCCTTCTTCTGAGCGGTGTTTCGACCGGTGTGGTTGCGCCATTCATTGCCACCCTGGTGCGATCCAACGGGTCCCTCGTGTTGCTCATGGTCGTGACGACCTCTTTACTGGTGCCTTTTACGCTTCCGTTATTGGTGAAGGTCTTCCTGGGAAGAGCCCTGGATATTTCCCTCGTCGCGATGATGAAGATGCTGAGCCTGATCGTCTTTGTGCCGATCCTCGCAGTTGAGGGATGCCGGAAGTGGTTTCCCGGGCTGACGAGAATTCTGTTGCGATTCCGCTATCCCATTTCACTGGGCATTTTCGCCGCGATAAACCTGGGTGTTTTTTCCAGATACGCGGGGTACTTTGGTCAACAGCCGGGGGTTCTCATAGGCGCCTCTTTTGTCGCGCTGGTACTAGGGGCCATCCTGTTCTTTCTGGGGATCCTTTGCCCCTGGCGCGCAGAACCAATGGATAGGGTAGCTTCAGCTATTGCTGCAGGGAATATAAACAATGTGCTCATCATTGTCTTTGCCTCGCACTTTTTTGGGCCTCTAGAGGCAACTGTTGCCGCAATGTACATGGTCCCTTTCTTCCTGCTCATCTTTCCTTTACGAGCATATGAGCGGATCTTCCTGATGACTTCGACACCCTTCTCCTGAGGCTCCTGCTCGTGCGATGCCGGCAGCTTTCTTCATCCGGATGCAGAGTCTTTCCAGGGAAGCAACAAATCCTGGGAACAAGGTAGGCGCGTGACAGGGCAACCATTTGTCCTTGATTTAAAAGAATGGGTCATCTTTGCTCCAGCCCCCGGATAGGTTCACCGATCCGGGGGCTGGAAGGGTGTGCTGCTCAGGGTAGTTGCCTGATGCCTCCCGCTCTGCGGAAGGAGACTCACGCTGTTGAGGTCTTCCGTGTTCGGCCGGCGATGCGCAGGAGTCGCTCCTTGGTTTTGAAGAGATGTGAGCCAAGGCTCACATGGTAGGTATGGGGGTTTTGGAAACGCTTGTACGCGGCGTCCAGCTGTGAGAGGTTTTTCAGGGTATTTTCCCGGATCAGGTGCACGGGGGGACTGTTGTAGACGAGCTTCCCCTGCTCGAAAACCGGGATCAGCAGTTCCTTCATCCGGAAGGTCTTCGGGTAGCTCTTGGACACATGTGAGAACATGGGATGATAGGCCCGGAAGCGGGTGCCGGAAGGGATCTGCTCGTCCGCGAAAAACAGGACATCACCCCGCATTCTTCCCCGCTGATCGAACATGCGGCACACTCTCTTGAGCCCGGGATTGGTGATTTTTTCAGGGTTGTCCGAACGTTTGATCTTCGGCACCATTCTCTCCCCGTTTTCGTCCAGGGCGGTCAATTTGTACACACCGCCGAGGGCGGGCGATGAAAACGACGTCACCAGCCGTGTGCCTATGCCCCAGATATTCACCTTGGCTCCCTGCCGTTTGAGGCTCTCCAGAAGCCATTCATCCAGGTCACTCGAGGCGACGATGACGGCATCCGGGAACCCTCCCTCATCAAGCATCATGCGCGCCTCTTTGCTCAGATAGGCGAGATCACCGCTGTCCAGCCGAATCCCCAGCAGCTCATACCCTTTTTCTCTCAGTTCACGACCAACACGGATGGCGTTGGGCACGCCGCTCCTCAGGGTATCATAGGTATCTACGAGAAGGAGACAGGCGTGTGGGTAGGTCTCGGCAAATGCCCGGAATGCTTCCAGTTCGCTGGGGAAACTCTCAACCCACGAATGGGCATGGGTGCCCCGCACCGGGATCCCGTAGAGTTTTCCCGCAAGCACGTTCGAGCTGGCTTCCACGCCTCCTATATAGGCGGCGCGAGAGGCCATGAGGGCTCCGTCAGGCCCGTGGGCCCTGCGAAGACCGAAATCAATTACCGCGTCGCCACGAGCAGCCCAGCGCACCCTGGCACCTTTGGTGGCGATGAGGGTTTGAAAGTTCATGATGTTTAGAATTGTGCTCTCAATGAGCTGGGCCTCGGGCAGGGGCGCTGTCACCCTGATGAGGGGTTCATGTGGAAAGACCACCGTTCCCTCGGGCACGGCCCAGAGATCGCCTGTAAATGTGAAATTTTCGAGGTAGTCGAGCACCTCTTTTGAGAACATGTTCAGGCTGTCCAGATAGGCAAGATCATCCCTGCTGAATTTCAAGGTCCGGAGGTAATCGATGACATCTGCAAGACCTGCCACAACGCAGTAACCGCCGTCATCCGGAATCTTGCGGAAAAAGTAGTCGAAATTGGCCCATTGGTTCTTTTTCCCTTCCTTGACGTATCCCCCTACCATGGTCAGTTGATAGAGATCGGTTTGCAATGCCCATTGAGACCACATGTATTGATACTCCTTTCAAATCTACTCAGAGGGAGTGAGTCTCTTCCCGCAGAACCGAAGGCATCAGGCAGCCCCCCTGAGCATAACGCTTTTCCGGGCCCTGTATCCGGGAGAACCATTCGGTCCTTCACCAGAGGCGGACGGTCTAGCTCAAACTAATCCTGGCATCCAATGCCACGGCCCCTTGTCCGGATGCCAAAACCTTAATGGGATTCACATCAATCTCCCGGATGCCTGGAAAGGCCACGAGCAGTTTTGACAAACGTAGCAGCAGCTCTTCGAGGGCATCCAGGTCACGAGGCTCTTCTCCCCTGATGCCGCCGAGGAGCCTGCTTCCTTTGATTCCGTTGATCATGGCCCTGGCATCATGATGGTTGATAGGCGCCACCCGCCAAACGACATCCGCCAGAGCTTCCACAAGAATGCCACCCAGCCCAAACATCAGCACGGGGCCGAAAACCGCGTCCTGCCTGCCGCCGAGGATAATTTCACGGCCTTCCTTAACCATGGGCTGAACCAGGATCTCCATATCTTCTGCTTGAACCCTGGATCTCATCGCCTCAAATCCTTCCACAATCTGTTCTTCGCTGTCGAGGTTCAGGAGAATCCCTCCCTGATCTGTCTTATGGAAGATATGAGGGCGGCTGATTTTAAGAGCAACAGGCTGCCCCAATGCGTGCCACGCCGCAACAGCGTGTTCGGGCGAAGCCGCCAGATGGTATTCCGGGACGGGAAATCCGCAGGCCTGTATCAATTCCAGCGACTCGGCAAGGAAAAGATACGGTTTTTTCCCCGCCTGCTTCAATATATCGCTGATTCGATCTGCCTGCATGGTCACGGCCGATTGCCCCGGCGGAGTTCTCTGCACCCCTGATGCCCAGCGATGGGAGAGGTGAAAGGCCCGCATCGCGTTTTCAGGTGCCGTGAAGATGGGGATTTTTGACTGGCGCCGCAGGTAATCGATTTCAACTGCCTCAGTGAAAATCACAACGGCAACGGGTTTTTGATACCGTTCAACGAGCTGGTTCACTTTCTGGATCAGGAGGCGGGAGTCAGTCTGTTCAAACCCCCTTCGGTAGCCGTGCCCGAGGAGTACGCCGTCCACATCATCCCGTTTCAGCATCTCCTCCACGATACTTTCATAGAAGCTGAGATCAAAGAGATCACCCAGGTCCAGCGGATTCTGAAGCCGTATGACCTTGGCCCGGAAATGACTTTCAATACGTTCCAGGAAATCCTTCGGGAAGGGCGGGAGTTCAAACCCATAATGTGCACAGGCATCGGCTGCAATAACCGCATGTCCCCCGGACCGGGATACTACGGCAAGCCTGTTTCCCTTGAGAGGAGGCAAGGTAAGGATCTTCACATAATCTATGGCATCATCCATAGTGTTCACGCGGACGCAATTTGCCTGTTCAAGGGCGTGATCCACAAGTTGATCGTCTGTAAAAAGCGCTGCCGTGTGAGAATGCGCGATGCTCGCGCTTGCCTTGAACCGGTTGGTTTTGTGCACGAGGATGGGCTTCTCGGAACGTGAGGCGATTTCCACGAATCTCCTCCCGTCCTTAAAACCTTCCAGGTGTATGAGGACGATTTTTGTTCCTTGGTCCTCAATGAGATAGCTGAGGAGGTCATTTTCGTCCACATTGAGCTTGTTCCCCATGGAGACGAATTTGTTGAGCCCGATGTCTTCTTCGATCAGGAAGCCCAGATAGCTCAGGCCTACTCCTCCACTTTGCGCAAGGATGGACACAGGCCCGAGACTGATGGCCCTGTTCAGCGGCATGAAAGGCAGGGCCAGACCGTTTTCCAGGTTTGTGATTCCTATGCCGTTGGGTCCGATGAAGCGGATATGATACTTTTTCGCTGTCTCCACGCACGCGTTTTCCAGAGGGAGACCCTCTTCGCCCATTTCAGAGAATCCCCCGGACTCGATCACCACGTTTCTGATGCCTTTTTTGCCGCACTCCTCCAGGAGGCCGGGTATGGTCTTTGCCGGTGTTAGAAGGACCGCGAGATCAATAGAATGATCGATATCTCGCAGAGAATGATAAATCCTTTGCCCGAAAGCGACGCCCTCCCTTACTCCGATGGAGAGAATTTCTCCCTCGTAGCCGAAGGCAAGGAGGTTGCTGACGATGTTCTTGCCCAGATTTGTTGGTTCGGAGGACACCCCGATGATTGCCACGTTTCGCGGATAAAAGCATTTTTCAAGATCGTTTTTGAGACGGCTCGTCATCCTTTTCTCCTCCTCATTTTTCTGGCCGTTTCTTTCCAGCCTTTTTGCTTCTTTCCCTTGTCCCGGCGATGAGGGGCAGTATCCCGGGCAAGGTCGAGCGAAAAGGTGCCTGCTGAAAAGGCAGCGCCGAGGCGGATGTCATCAGCAGAAGAGCGTTCTTTTTCCGTGAGGGCCTTCGGGATCTTTTCCGGCAGCGGAGGGCCCGCGATGTATCTCGCAGGAATCTCCTCGCAAAGATAAAGGGAATCGAACAAGTAGAAAAGGACTCCCTCCTTTCTCGCTTTCTCGCCCTCCACCCGGAGCAGAACCGGTTTGGGATCCTGCCGGCGTCCGATTCGCAGGGCCATGTCTTCATCGGGTAAAAGCACCAGGAATTTTCCGGGCGCCGGGATCATGCCTTTTTCCAGGACAACAGGGTGGGCCCGTCTCCTGACGGGCGTAAACAGGATCCTGGGGACGCTCTCAAGGAAGGAACCCTCGAGATCCATCTTCCAGTTCCTTTCCCTTGTTTTGATGCAGCCGTTCTCAATTTCAAAGAGAAACCGCCCTTTCCCAAGCAGCACTTCATTAATGTGTGATTGACAGACATAGCGCCATCCCGGCTCTTCGTGGAGGGCCTTGAGGAGATCTTTGAAAGCGACGAAGCCTTCGCGCGAGGGCACAATTCCGAATTCCGCAGGATTATGCCCCAGCATATAGACCAGCATGCTGTTGAGTTCGTCGACCTTGATCTGGCGTCTGCGTTTCGTCAAAGGAAAACTCTGAGAAAATAGTCCGACTAGAGGGCTGACCCAATGTCGTCGGCGACTCGCCGCGCAGCTGTTGCGGGATCCGGCGCGTCCCGGATAGGCCGGCCCACAACGATATAATCAGCGCCGTCCCTGACCGCCCTCTGCGGTGTAACGATGCGGGCCTGGTCGTCCTGTGCGACTTCTCCCCACAAAGGGCGAATGCCGGGGGCGACGATGATAAGGTCGTCACCAAATTCTTCTTTTATTGCTGCCACTTCGTGACCGGAACACACGATCCCATGGCACCCTGCATTTCTGGCCGTTCTTGCCCGCAACAGAACAAGATCGACCATCCTGTTCTCAAATCGCGGGTCAAATCCGAGGAGCCGCAAGCTCTCACTGCCCAAGCTGGTAAGGACGGTAATTGCAAGTATCTTTGTGCCCGCAGGGTTGTCACGTGCGACTGCCTTGAGAATTCCTTCACCTTCATCGCAGTGAATCGTAACAAACACCGGGCGGTACTTGGTGGCGGCAAGAAAGGCCCGCGAGACTGTCGCGGGGATATCATGTAGTTTGAGGTCAAGAAAGATGCCGGGGGCTCCCGCATCAGAGATGGATTTGAGGATTCCCGGTCCTTCGCTGATGAAGAGTTCGAGCCCCACTTTAAAGAGACCCACATGATCTTTCAATCTGTATACGTATTGCATTGCTTCATCACGGGACGACACATCCAGGGGAAAAATGATGTAGTCTTTGGGTCTTTTCATAGCGCTCCTTCCTGCCCGCCCAATTTTCCGAATTCATCAATACTGGATACTCCAAAAAAAACGGGTAGACATCAAGGAAAAAAGAATATAATAGAAAACATTATTTTTGAGCCACCGTAGCTCAGCTGGTAGAGCACCTCACTCGTAATGAGGATGTCTGCGGTTCGACTCCGCACGGTGGCTCCATTTTTTTTGGTGGTTCACGGGGGTAGGGCTCGACGCTCGTATCTTTTCCGACGCGTATTATCTACCCATCATTTGACTTTCCGCTGAACCGTGAATGGTTTGAAAGGATTATGGGAGGTCCGGAGGGCAGCTGAATGAATTCTATCCAGGATTTTTTTGTCTGTGACAAATGTGGGAACAAAGATTTTAAACTCGTCTACAATTTTTCTCTTCTGTTTCACGGGGTCAATTTCTCTGAGGATCTTATCTATGACAAGATCGTTGATGAGCTGTACCAGTGTACCAAATGCCACACAACCTTCAGCAAAAAAGAGATTGAAGAGGGGCTGGTAAGCCTCAAGAGAAAACACAAGCAGAGGTAAGAAACGCACGCGGAAAGAGGTGAGTATTCTGTCGGAGGATGGATCTCAGTGGGTGTTTGTTCGCTTTTGGTAAAACTGGAACTTGTGGGATCCAAGTTCAATGGTGTCGAAATCTTTCAACAGTGTACTGCTTTTTACGACTTCTCCGTTCACTTTCAGTTTTACCATCCCCCCGGTAAAGGCGATAGAGTAACCTGAAGGCCGTTTGCTGATGGTGGCCGCTGTCGCTCCCATGAACATGCCGGAGAGCTTGACTTCGGAATTGGGCGATTTTCCGAGCCTGGTCAGTTTTTTTGTCAGCGCCACGTCTTCCATTCTCGATCCATCAAGAAAGCTGAGAATCCCTACTTTCCTGGGTTTCACGGGAAGGCCCGCGTTTTCTTTCTCCCTTTCAAGGAGCTCACGCTGCTTCGCGGTCTCCAGCATCATGGTGCTATCCAGGCCCATTTTCACGCTGCCGTCCTCTGCTCCTTTATCCCCTGCGATAAAGAGAAGCACATGTTTTCCCACGATCACATTATCGCCATGTTTCAGACGATGGGAGGAAATTCTTTTGTCATTGACAAAGGTGCCGTTAGTGCTCTGGAGGTCTGTCAGAATATAGTCGGGGCCTGTCCGGTCAATGCGGGCATGATAGCCGGAAACAGCCAGGTTATCAATGGCGACACTGTTTTCGGGCCGTCTCCCGATTGTTACACTATCCTGCACAAAAGGGATTTCCTTGATGACCTGTTTGTTAAAAAGAAGAACAAGTCTTGGCATATTTCGGTTCCCTTCCGGATCGTTTTCGCTGAAAGCTGTGAAGAATATTTTGTTTCCGGTTTATCCGGCCTACGGTTTCAGTGTTCTGTAGCTTTTGTGTACTCCGGTGATAGTATCTGCAAAAAAGATGCCTAATTTCTTTAAAGGACCGGATTTAGGCGCGTTAATCCCTGACAAAAAAACGCAAACAATAGTGGTATTGTCGTGCCCGCCTCTCTTGAGTGCCTCATCGACACAATTGCGACAGAGGACCTCCGGGCTCTCTTCGGCCTGTATCATCTGGAGGATCTCTTCATCGTTCAGGAGATCCGTGAGGCCGTCCGTACAAAGGAGAAATCGATCCCCATCGGCAGGTTCAAATTCGAATATCTCGGCCGTGACGGACTCCGTGGAGCCCAAATTCCTGGTTAATACATGTTTGAGAGGCGATGTTTCAGCGTCTTTGGGGTCCATGATTCCCATCTCCACCTGCTCGGAGACTATGGTGTGGTCCCTGGACAGCCGCTCAAGATGGCCGTTTCTGAGCATATAGATACGGCTGTCTCCGATGTTCGCTGTGATGACTCGTCCTTGAAAAACAGCCAGTACGGCCACGGTTGTGCCCATGCCGTGATACTCGCTGTGCATCTGGGCCATCTCGTGGATGACCCTGTTGGCAAGACGGATGCTGCTGAGAATGTAGTTTCCCTTGTTCGACAGGGTCTGATCCGGGATGCCGAAAATATCTTCTTCGATTGCCTCAGATTCAACCCAGTGAACGAAGCTTTTGTTGATGAGTTCCACTGCCACTCTGCTGGCAACCTCTCCGGCAAGATGGCCGCCCATCCCATCGGCTACTACATAGAGCCCCAATGCATCATCAGCGGAAAAATAGTCTTCGTTTCCCTCTCTTTTGAGGCCAACATCGGTTATGCCTGAAGCTCTGATTAACAAATTCTTCTTGCCTCCGGGATTGTGTTATTTGAGCGCGTCGGCAACCCTTTTCCTCGATAGTTCTTCCATTTTCGCCAGCAGCATTGATAAGTATCTGGCCATTTGCCCGGCCGTCTTGAAGCGATCCATGGGATTCTTAGCGAGGGCCTTATCTATGATCTGCTCGCAGGCCTTTGGTATGCCCGATCGAATCTGCCTGACTGATGGATGTTTCCCTTGCGTGATGTGGTAGAGTAATCCGCTCAGGTTCTCGCCGTGGAAAGGCAGTTTCCCGGTAAGCAGCTGGAAGAAAAGGACCCCCAGAGAAAAGATATCGGTGCGGGCGTCTATCTTGTGCCCCATGATTTGCTCGGGAGACATGTAATTCGGCGTGCCCAGGATGACTCCTGTCTTGGTCCTGGTTGAGGACATGGCCTTCGCGATGCCGAAATCCGTCACTTTTATCCCTCCATCCTTCACGAGCATGATATTGGCAGGTTTTATATCTCGATGAACAACTCCCTGGCGATGAGCGTAATCCAAGGCTTCGGCCACTTTCGCAACAACATCAAGCACTCTGGTCAAAGGAAGTCTTTTCTCGTTTGAACAATACCTCCTCAGGCTCTCACCCTCCAGGTATTCCATGGCCATGTAGGTCAGGTCATTCTCCTCTCCGACATCGTGAATGGTTACGATTCCTGGATGAGATAATCTGCCCGCAATCTCTGCCTCGCGCAGGAATCGCTCCTTTATCTCCCCAATCATGTCATCATCGAAATCGTCGGAAAAACGGATAATCTTGATCGCTACCAGCCTGTTCAGTTTGGGGTCCAGGCCTTTGTACACGAGGCCCATAGTCCCCTTTCCCAGCTTTTCGAGGATCTGGTATCTGCCCACTTGTTGCTTGGCCTGGATGAAAGACTCGGAAAGGGCATTTTGCCTGCCGGAAAGGTATTGTGGCTCAAGTTCCAGGAAGTGATCGGAGTGCAGTTCACGGATCCTATCCTGTACGTCCTTGTAGTCCCGTGTTTTCATGCGCTCGTAAACTGAAAGGGCTTTTCCCGCCATCCCTCTTTCTTCGTAATCCAGTCCCAGCTGGTAGAGGAGGTCCTGGGTTTCTTGGTCCAGCGGACAATGTTGATATCTCTCAAAAGCCTCGTCAAGATGCCCCTGTCTCTGGAGGCCAAGGCCCAACGTCCTGTTGACCTCGAAATTCTCCCGCGCGAGAGGTTCCATGGCGGAAGCGCGATAAAAGGTCGCAGAGAGATAGATACCGGTAAGCCCTGCACAAAGCGGGGCTATGCGGAGCCATGAATGGAGGAAAAGGAAAAAGCACGTGGCCGTCGTCAGGGCGATGACTAAGAGGAGAATAAAAAAATAGAATCGATAGCGTTCATTCAGCCGGGGAGAAAAGAATGACAAGCCGCTGCCGAGAAAAAGCAGGAGAACGAGCTCCGTAATAAGGAATCTGAGCGGTTGCGCGAGGAATGGGCCGTCCAGGATCAGATTGAAGGCTTTGTCTGCTGGTGATGTCAGGGTTCTGCCTGATCCCAAGAGAGAGGCATAAAAGTGAAAGAGCGTGCGGTCGATTCCTTTAAAAACACCGAGATCGAGAAAATAGAGAGCGATGGAGAGGACAAGCATCACAAACCCCAGCAGCATTTGATCCTTGATCCACTTCTCAGGCATATTGTCTTATTTTCTCCTCATCTTCCATTGCTGCAAAAGTGCCAAAACACTTGGCCTGTGAAAATTATTTATCATCCGAATTTTGTCTTCGGGATCAAAGGGTGATTTCATACTGTTCAATATGGAAAGCCTTTTTCGCAATGATGATTCTTCTGTTGATGCGTTTCTCCAGGTTCATGACGGAATCCTGTTCCTCTTCCCGCATGACGTTTTCAATTTCGGGATTGACCAGCACATAAACAGGGGATTCATCCGCCATCCCGGAACACTCCCTCTCCAGATCCCGAAAAATTTCATAGCAGATGGTGCGCTTTGACTTGAGTGTTCCCCTGCCGTCACAATAGAAACATGGCTCGCTCAGCATCCTGTTCAGATTTTCCCGGGTCCTTTTTCGAGTCATTTCGATGAGCCCGAGGTCGGACATGGGGAGTATGTTTGTCTTTGAACGGTCGCTATTCAGCGCCTCCTTGAGCGTGGTAAACACTCTTTCGCGATTGGCCTTTTTCTCCATATCTATGAAATCTATGACGATGAGGCCGCCTATGTTCCGAAAGCGGAGTTGGTAGGCGATCTCTTTCACTGCCTCCAGGTTGGTCTTGAGGATAGTTTCTTCGAGATTTCTCTTCCCCACATAGCTGCCGGTGTTGACGTCTATGGCAGTAAGGGCCTCGGTCATTTCGATAACGATATATCCCCCGGACTTCAACCATATTTTATTTGCCAATGCCCGGGAGATCTCGAGCTCAATGCCGTACGCGTCAAAAATGGGTTCTGTATCCTCGTACAGCTCTACCGAGTAGCGAAGGCTCGGCGCGAATGTGTCGATAAAGGACAAGACATCTCTGTATTCATCCCGGGAATCAATGATGAGCCGGTCAACCTCTCTGGTGAAGAGATCACGGACGGCTCTGAGGGAAATGTTAAGATCTCGGTGTAGAATCGCCGGGCCGGTCGCTTTTTCCATTCTTTCGGTTATACTGTTCCAAAGCTTGACGAGAAAGTCCATTTCTGACTTGAGTTTTTCCTGGGTATCACCCTCGCTGACGGTCCGAGCAATAAAGCCGAAATTGCCGGGGCGTATCTCCTCGATAATTGACCTGAGCCGTTCTCTCTCCTCCTTGTCTTCTATTCTGCGCGATATGCCGATATGGTCGACCGTGGGCATGAGCACGAGATGCCTTCCGGGAAGGGAAATATGGGAGGTAACCCGTGCCCCCTTTGTCCCAAGGGGCTCTTTGGCTACTTGCACCATAATATCCTGGCTCTCACGCAGCAATTCTTCAATCTGAAACTCGATCCTTTCCAGAAAAGCAGGTGCCTTTTCCTCTCCTTCGAGATCTTCAGCCTTCTCTTGATTCACCTGGCCTCTCAGCATCATCTGCTCGAGACCCAGAATGTCCTTATGCACATCAGCTACGTACAAGAATGCCGTGCGGTCAAGTCCGATATCCACAAAGGCAGCCTGCATACCAGGAAGAACTCTCGCGACCCTTCCCCGATAGATATTGCCCATAAGTTCCTGACCTGTTTTTCGTTCAATATGCAGTTCGGCAACGAGTCCGTTCTCAACCAGGGCAACGCGGGTCTCATGGGGCCTTGCATTTATAATGAGATCATTAGACATGACAAATTCCTCTCAAAGAGGGGAGGCCGCATAACTCACCCAAGGATTTGACCGGTCTTCACAATCCTGAGCGCGGCCGTTTCCGAATGATTCAGTGAAAAGATGGCAGCCACGATTTCTGCGGCCTTGAGCCCGGGACCGCTGTTGTGATGAATGTCCAACTGCAGGGAGTCCGGTGAGAGTATCTCAATGGATTGCACCAGCGCACGCACATTCAGTTCCTTTTCCCCTTTCGAGGTGGATTTTACTACCTTGAAGATGTCAGAATGCAGGAACTGTACTATAGCGCTCTCCTTCAACAACGTTTCATTCAACGCGATCGTATACTGGCTCTGTTGCAGTCGTGGTTTCTTCTCGTTCCTTGCCAATATAACTACCTTGCCTATGGATATTCCCTCCGGCAATTCCCTGTTTACCTTCTTGAGAAGCGCGGACGGCTCCAGAGTTACCAGGGTCTCGATATCCATGGTCTCGACGAGGCTTTCCACCCCTACGGGCAGTGCCGCGACGAATGATATTTTGGGCATGGGATGGTATCCTTTTGAATACACCAACCGTATGCCCGCCCTTTTGAACGCACGCAAAAACACGCGCACCAGTTCAAGGTGGCCCAGGAAACGAGCCTTCGATACCTTCCTGAAAGTGAGGCGGTACTTCGTTCCTTCGGAGACACCGGGCCTAGGAGTAGTTGCCTGCACAGAGTCATGGCCCCAACCCGAGACAAGGAGCGGGGCTATTGTATTGTGATCACACACGCCGCACTCAACGCATTTTTCCCTGCAGTCTCTTGTTTCAGCTTCCTGAAATGCCCTTTTCCATTCCTTTTTCAGATAGCCCTTGGATACGCCGGAATTGATGTGTTCCCAGGGAAGAACTTCGTCCAGGGACCTTCTCCGATAAAGGTAGAATGAGGGGTCAATCCCGTTATCCAAGAAGGCCTTTTCCCATATGACTTTCTTGAAATGCTCGTCCCAAGCGTCAAACCGAGCTCCCAGACGCCAGGCAGTGACGAGAGCAGGGGCCAGACGCCTGTCACCCCTTGAAAAGACGCCCTCCAGCCAACTCAGCTCCGGGCTGTTCCATTTCAAGCGCACACGGCTGCCTTTCAGGGATTGCCGCAGCCTATCGATTCGCTTCCAGCCCTCTTCCCGGGAGAGCTGGGAAGCCCACATGAACGGAGTATGGGACTTTGGCACAAAGGTGGCAACACTGGCGTGTACCTTTGCCCTCTTTCCCGTTTTCCCCGCGAGTGCAGCTACCTCCTTTACCAGAGAGAGCATGTCATCCAGGTCCGATTCTCTTTCTCCGGGAAGCCCGATCATGAAATAGAGTTTGATCAGGTTCCAGCCCGCATCGAAGACCAGCCGTGCTGTGCGGAGAATATCTTCATCAGTGAGCCCTTTGTTTATAATTTTTCTGAGACGATCATTTCCTGCTTCCGGAGCCAAAGTGAAACCTGTCTTCCTCACCCTTTTGATCTGTTCCATCCAGGCGGGATCGACGCTGTCAATTCGCAGGGAGGGGAGGCTGAGTGAAACCTTCTGATCCTCGAATCGATCCATGAGCGCTCGAAGAAGGGGGAGAAGGCATTCGTAATCCCCGCAGCTGAGGGACAGGAGCGAAAAATCCTCACAGCCGGTATTCCTGAGGCCTTCCTCTGCATACTTGAGTATGTTGTCGGGGTGGCGTTCTCTGACCGGGCGGTAGATCATTCCGGCCTGGCAGAATCTGCAGCCCCTTGTACAACCCCGTGAAAGTTCGATGCTCAACCGGTCGTGTACCAGGGCAGTGAAGGCGACCACGGGCGCGGGGGGCGGGGGATAGATTTCAATGTCCGGAACAACGGCCTTCCTGACCTCCTGGTAGTCCTGGAGAAGGGGTTCCACTACCTTCACGGATCCCCCCGAATGATAGTGCACCCTGAAAAGGGAGGGGATGTAGATACCGGGAATGTGCCTGAGACCTGCGAGCACAACTCCTCTGTCCGCGATCTTGTCCTGTTTGGCTTCACGTACAGCCCTGCATACGGAAAGGGCGGCCTCTTCACCGTCGCCTATGACAAACGCGTCAAAAAAGTCAGCAACAGGCTCGGGGTTGAAACACGCGGGGCCGCCTGCAATGACGAAGGGGTCGTCAGCCTTTCTCTGGCGTGAAAAAAGGGGGACCCCGCCTAGATCTAGCATGGTAAGGACATTTGAATAGCAGAGTTCATGCTGCAGACTGAATCCAACCACATCAAAATCTGTCAATGCTCTCCCGGATTCCAGAGATTGAAGCTGCAAAGCGGATGATCGCATGGCCTCCTCAAGGTCCCTCCAGGGCGTAAACACCCTTTCCGCGGCGAGCCATGGCTTGCTGTTGAGGATATGATAGAGGATTTTCAGTCCCAGGTGGGACATCCCAACATCATAGACATCCGGAAAACAGAGGGCAATGGAGACCTCTGTTTGAGCAGGGTCTTTTCTGACTGCATTGACCTCCCCGCCCAGGTAACGGGTCGGTTTCAGGATGGTTGAAAACCATTCGTGATCAGTGAGTTTTTTCATGTCTCTTTGAAAGTATGAGGCCCTTTCGATGGGCCGCTCATGGTAAAATGGCGCGTGAATATTACAACAGGCAGAGCAATTCCAGGTGCCAAACAATCAACACAGCGCAACAAATCATGGTTTCCGCCGGGTATAGAGAAAAGGTGCTTTTTGACATTCGGGCTTTGACGTTGACTTGTCATTGGCTCTTTGAATTTTGACATTCGGCATTGAGGCCAAGGATCTCTCGCGCTTCAGACTGATTTCCGGGCTTATAATGTCAGATTATTCGAGATTTGCCAACTCCTAATCTGGGGTGTGCCCCATCATTAAGCTGTTCCTCGGACAGCGATGGGAGGAGAATTGTAATTTCGGCGCCACCCTCGGGATGGTTCTCTCCGAAGGCCTCGCCATGGAGGGTATCTACAACACGCTTCACAATGGCCAGACCGAGGCCGGACCCTTCTTCTTTAGTGGTGAAGAACGGGGTAAAAAGATGGGACATGGCTGATTCGTCGAATCCATTTCCCGTGTCCCGCACAACAATTCGCACCCATGCCAGGTCATCGGATGATTCTTCCGGTTCGTTCTCCTTTGTTGCCTTGATCTGGAGAGACCCTCCCGTCGGCATGGCTTCAAAGGCGTTGACGAAAAGATTCCACAATATCTGTTTGACCAGCTCCGGGTCGGAAATGAGCCTGAGATGTTCAGAAATGTCCGGGAATACCCGAATTCCTTCATTCCAATGTTGGCTGTTCTGGAAAAGTTCGAGGGACTCAAGGATAACATCAGTCAGATCAAATGCCCGCAGTTTCGCTTTTTTCGGTCTGGCGAAAAGAAGAAAATCATTCACCAGTTCGTTCAGCCTCTTGATCTCCCTCAGCACGATTTCCATCAGGCGGCTGTTGATATCGTCCTTGCCCAGACGGCCTTTTATCATCTGGATGGAACCGCTGATGGAAGCCATAGGATTTCTTATTTCATGGGCAATTCCTGCAGCCAATTCGCCAATGAGAGCAAGGCCTTCCACTTTCTTCATCTTCTGTTCAATTTTTCTTATGGATGTCATGTCCTGAAAGACCAGGATATGTCCCTGCTCAAGATCTGGCCCGAACTGGAGGGGCGAAAGGGATAACCGCAGATGCATCGGCTTTTGGCCCGGCCGTTTATAGGGAATATCCGCAAAAGGAACCCCTCTTCGAAGCGTCAGTTCGGAGGTCCTTTCCTGATGAGAAAAGTAAGCGGCAATATCTGGAAGGAGTTCATGAATGGGCTCTCCCAGGCAAGCGGAGGATTTTTTTGAGAACATTTCCTCGGCAGCGGGGTTGAACAGGATAACTCTTGCGCGGGCATCAAGGGCAATCAGGCCGGAACTGATGCTGTTGATAATGGAATCCTTGAGAATCTCGAGTTGATCAAGATCGGTTTGCTTGGCCTTGAGTTCGGCTCTGCTTTTTCGGGCTTGTTCGGAAAGGAAGGAACTCAGAAAAGCGACCAGATAAAACGCCGCCATGTTTACGAGTGCCAGGAAAAAAAATGGCATGCGCTGCTCATCGGAAGTAGAGACCACGCGGGTTCCTAAGGGATGAACCCATCCGAAAAACTGAAAATCCAGCAGCAACCCGAAAAGGATACTGCTGGAAGAGGCGATAAGTATGGCCCCTTTTCGATAGAGGATGATACTCGCGCCGATGATGTCGAGAATGTAAAGGAAGGAGAAAATGCTATCTACTCCCCCTGTGGAGTAGATGATCGCAGTGATGATAAAGGAGTCGACGAAAAGTTGAACGTATGCGAACATCAAAAGGTTGCGGAGGCTCTTGAGGATGACTACGTAAACAAAAGTCAACAAAAAGACAGCGGCCAGCAGGAAGAAATGAAAACTCTGAATGTAGCCGAAATAGGTACGTGTCTCTCTGATTTGGATAAGGACTGATGCCCCAAGAAGGAGAGAGACCAGGACCACTCGCAGAAACATGAGGATCTGCAGGCGTGAGATCAGTTCCGGACGGGAGATCCGAGGATTGTTTATCATGGAGAAATGTTCAGCCGGCAAATGCTCCGGCCATTTTGAAAATGGGTAAGTACATGGAAACGACCAGCCCTCCGATGGCGCCTCCGAGGAAAACCATGAGCAGCGGTTCAAGCATGGATGTTAAGGCGTCGACGGCAGTATCGACCTCATCTTCATAAAAGTCGGCTATTTTTTCGAGCATGGAGTCCAGGGCTCCGGTTGCTTCACCAACGGCGATCATCTGAGTCACCATGCTGGGAAATATCTCCGTTTCGGAGAGCGGCTCTGCAATGGGCTGGCCTTCAGCGATACTGGATCGGACTTCATATATGACTTCCTCTAGGATAACGTTTCCCGATGTCTTTGCCACGACTTCCAGTGCATCCAGGATCGGAACACCGCTGGTGATCATTGTCCCGAGGGTGCGGGTGAACCTGGCAACCGCCACTTTTTTCAGGAGCGGCCCGAACACGGGCAGTTTCAGCGCGAGGGCATCTGTCTGCTTACGTCCTTTTTCAGTCCCCCTGTACTTCTTGAACGCAATAAACAGGAGGATGGCCGAGGCGATGATATAATGGATGTTGCCTTTGAAAAATCGACTCAGATTTACCACGATTTGTGTTGGGACGGGGAGGGCGGATCCAGCGCTTGAGAACAGGTCTTCAAAGACCGGAATGACGAAAACGAGAATTACTGTGATGACTATGATAGCAATGGAGACAACCACCGCGGGGTAAGTCATGGCGCCTTTGATACGGGACTTGAGCTTCTGAGCTTTCTCGATATAGGCGGCCAGGCGCTGAAAGATAGTATCCAGAATACCGCCGACTTCGCCAGCCGCAACCAGGTTTGTGAAAAGGTCATCAAAGACTTTTGGGTGTTTCTTGAGTGCTTCGGCAAGGGTGGAGCCTCCTTCCACGTCCTTGGTGACTTGTTTTAGGATCTGCCGAAAGGTTCGATTATCAGCCTGTTCTGCCAGGATAGTGAGTCCCTGGACCAGTGGAAGGCCCGCGTCTATCATGGTTGAAAACTGTCTGGTAAAGATGACAATATCCTTTGACGTCACCTTCGGTTGCATGAAGGAGACGTTTGCAAAAATGTCTTTGGGCTTTTCCTTGACTTTTTTGACTGTCAGGTTGCGTCTTTTCAGCTGTAACCGGGCGATTTTTTCATCAGCCGCTTCCAGTTCCCCTTTGAGGGATCTCCCTTTTCTGGTTTCGGCAACCCACTTGTATATCGGCATGCTGGTCCTCCCGAGGGCGTCTTCGTTTCGTGTCGTTTCTCAGTAATTACCCAAAAACGGAGCCATTCGCGCAAGGGTAGAAAATTTGAACTGCCGTGTCAAGATATGAGTGGCAAATGACTCTTCATTTCAGAATCTATTCTGATATGCAAAATTAGTTCCAAAGAATCGGGTGTCGGCAGGTTTCCCGGCAGAATTCCCTTTGATCAATCGTCACAGGAATTTTCCTGCGCGAATATCTTTTTCACCTGGGGAAGACGGGATCTACATTATTCTTGACAAACGGTCATGGTTCAGTGTTATAAGCAAACGTTATCAAAAATGCCCGAGAATAATGGGCATCCTGAAAGATCCATGGAACATAACGGTTTTTTCAACTTTGCTGAGAAGAGCAGGGCTCTGTCTGTGTTCAAAAAAAAATAACATGCGGAGGAGGTTAGGAAAGTGAGCGATGTTACTGCCCCTATGGGGGGAAAAGTGATTGATGTAAAGGTAAATATTGGTGATGTTGTCAACGAAGGCGATGAGGTGCTGATTCTCGAGGCAATGAAGATGGAACTTCCGGTCGTAGCGCCGGAAGGCGGGACTGTGAAGGAAATCAGGTGCAAGAAAGGGGATGCTGTAGAAGCTGATGCCGTCCTTATCGCCATGGAATGATATTCGCAATAGATTCCAGGCCTGATAAGAATGCGATATCCCGGAACCTCTCTCCCGGGTGTGTTGAATTCTGAGACTGTGGAGCCCCTGCATGGATATTGAAGATAAAATCAAGGAGCTTGAGCGAAGGAACCAGGAGGCTGAGCTGGGAGGAGGTTCCAAGCGTATTGAGCAGCAGCATGACAAGGGCAAGATGACGGCCCGGGAGAGAATTCGCTACCTTCTGGATAAGAACAGCTTCGATGAGATTGACAAATTCGTGGTCCATCGCTGTCATGATTTTGGCATGGACAAGAAGAAGATCCCGGGCGACGGTGTGGTGACCGGTTACGGAACCGTCGGAGGCCGTCGGGTCTTTATTTTTTCCCAGGATTTCACCGTGTTCGGCGGGTCTTTGAGTGGACCGTTCGGCGAGAAGGTCTGTAAGATTATGGACCTGGCATTGAAGAATGGCGCACCGGTTATCGGTCTCAATGACTCGGGAGGAGCCCGGATCCAGGAAGGCGTTGTGAGCCTTGGAAGCTACGGGGAGATTTTCAAGAGAAACGTGTGGGCATCAGGGGTCGTACCGCAGATTTCGGTGATCATGGGGCCCTGTGCCGGCGGAGCTGTCTATTCACCTGCGCTGACCGACTTTACCATAATGGTCAAAAAGACCAGCAACATGTTTATCACAGGGCCTCAGGTCATTAAAGCGGTGACCCAGGAAGAAGTCACTCCTGAAGAACTTGGCGGCGCGATGACCCATAACACCAAAAGCGGTGTAGCCCATTTTGCCGAAAATTCCGACAAGGAAGCCCTTGATCGTGTAAGAGAACTCCTGCAATACCTTCCCCAAAACCACAGGGAAATGCCTCCCGACACGGAATGCACCGACGATCCCGATCGAAGGGACAAGGCCCTGAACAAAGTCATACCTGCAAATCCGAAAATACCCTATGATATGAAAGACATCATCAGGGTTGTCCTGGATGACAAGAAGTTTTTTGAGGTCCAGATGCACTACGCCACCAATATGGTGGTGGGATTCGGGCGGCTGAGCGGAATGGCAGTCGGCATAGTGGCCAATCAACCCAGATCCCTGGCCGGGTGTCTGGACATCAACGCCTCCATGAAGTGCGCGAGATTTGTCCGCACATGCGATTGTTTCAATATTCCGTTGGTGACCTTCGTGGATGTCCCCGGTTTCCTCCCGGGAGTTCAGCAGGAATACGGTGGGATTATCAAGCATGGCGCCAAGATCATTTATGCCTACTGTGAGGCTACGGTACCCAAAATCACCGTGATCACCCGAAAGGCTTACGGAGGCGCCTATGACGTGATGTCAAGCAAGCACCACGGCGGCGATATCAATTATGCTTATCCTACGGCAGAAATTGCCGTGATGGGGCCGGAAGGAGCCGTTAACATCATTTTTCGAAAACGGATAGAGCAGTCTGACGATCCGGAAGGGACCCGACAAAAGCTGGTGGAAGAGTATCGCAACAATTTCGCCAGCCCCTTCAAGGCCGCTGAACTGGGATATATCGACCAGATCATCTTTCCGGAAAACACGAGACCGCGCTTGATAAGGGCGCTCAGCATGCTGAAACAGAAAGAGGATGCCATCCCTGAAAGACGTCACGGGAATATCCCTCTTTGAAGACCGGTCCTCTAAGACCTACAAAAACCCTTTCCGCGAACGACAATCGAGGAAGGGTTTTTTGTTTTCCTGCTGGTGCATTTTATTTGTGGAGTGTGACACGATCTAGGTCTTTGCTGCCGCTTTCCTGCCCTCGAGCCTCGCCACTGACCTGGAAATAAGGTACCCGTAACCCTTCATGGCGAGAAAAAGGATCATGAGCACCACGAAGACCCCGATAAATCTGAGTATCAGTGTCCCCACGATCCAGGTCCAATTGTCCTTGATGATGGTGATCTGAGTCTCATTTCCGGCCTCTTTAGAAATGGTAATGGAATGCCAGGGAAGGTTGCCGTCATCTTCGATATAGGTGCTTTCCGGCCAATTGCGAATTCTAATATCCTGGAACTTTTTGAGGGCATTCTTGTAGTACTCCAAGACCTGATCATGGGTCTGGGGGACGTTCATCTCCAGGCGTGAACTGGTCTCTTTGAGAATCTTGCCGCCCGGCATTACAGGGGCTCCCAGAAAATCCTCGGCCATCACGGGGGAAGGGAGCAAAAGCAACAGCGTTATCAGGAGAGTCACATGCTTTTTCATTTCTTCATCCTCATCGACTAGTATCTTCAGCGAATCCCGTCGGCGGTCTTTTGAACCGGTTGCCGACAAAAATATTCTTAATGGAACATGGCAATGAACATCCCTGCCGCCGCGGCGGAACCGATGACCCCAGCAAGGTTCGGTCCCATGGCGTGCATAAGCAGGTGATTGGTCTTATCTGCCTTCAGTCCTTCCACCTGGGAGACGCGCGCAGACATGGGCACCGCAGAGACGCCGGCAGAACCAATGAGCGGGTTGATCTTTTCTTTTAGAAACAGATTCATAATCTTCACCGTCAAAATTCCGCCCATCGTGCAGACGGCAAAATCGACCAGTCCCAAGCCGAAAATGAACAGCGGTTTCCAGCTCAGAAACTTGTCCGCATACATGGTCGCCCCTACTGAAACCCCCAGGAAGATAGTGACAATATTCATAAGCGAACTCTGGGCTGTCTCAGTAAGCCTGCCCACCGCCCCGCTTTCTTTCATGAGATTTCCAAACATAAACATGCCCATCAGGGGTATGACTGACGGCACCAGCAGCGCGATGATGCCGGCCGTTACCATGGGAAATAGGATTTTTTCCTTCTTGGAAACCGGCCTGAGCTGCCGCATACGAATCCGGCGTTCTTCCTTCGATGTCATCAGTCGCATGATGGGGGGCTGTATCAGGGGCACCATGGCCATATAGGAATACGCCGCAAGTGCATTCGCGCCGAGAAGTTGCGGGGCGAGGAGCGTAGTCAGATAAACGGTTGTCGGACCGTCGGCACCGCCGATAATCCCCACCGAAGCGGCTTCTTTGAGGGTGAAGCCCGCCAGGATCGTGCCGGTGAACGTTACAAAAACACCAAGCTGGGCCCCGGCCCCGATGAGCAGCGTCTTGGGGTTCGCGATCAAGGGACCGAAGTCGGTCATGGCGCCAAGCCCGAGGAAGATCACACAGGGGATGATCTCCCATTCCAGGCCGTAGTGGTAAAAAAACTCCAGGAGCTGTGGACGGCCATGTTCGTATCCCATCATAGGAACTAGGGGAAAATTGACTATAAAGATGCCGAATCCGATAGGAAGCAAGAGGAGCGGTTCGAATTTTTTGACGATGGCCAGGTAGATGAACAGGGTTGCGATTGCCCACATGACAATAACTCTCGGGTCGAAATTGAAAACCCCTGTTGTACGCATGATACCATTCAGTAAATCCAGGATTTCATCGAACGTCATTCTCGCAATCTCCCTCGGTTCAATTTGAATTTTAGCTCAGCGTGCTGGAATTCCAGTCGCGGTAGACGTGGCAATTGAAGGTAGCTGTAATACAGCTACCGGCCTCTGTCAAGATGAAAATCGTTCAAAAATACCGATGCCTTCGCTGGAGACACCTGATATTTTCTGAAGACAGGAATCTATTTGCGCTCTTCCTTCAGGAAAAATAGGCAATTCATTGTCGCGGTGCTGACAGGGGCTTTAAAAAATCATAAAAACATGATAAGTAAGGTACGGATTTGAGGGGAATGTAGGGAATGAGGGAGGAACATAAATGGCAAGAGAGAACAGTCTCGATCAGATGGAAAGGCTCTTTGAACAATGGAACGAAAAGGTGAGGCAAGAGCTCCAGAGGAAACCTGAAAGGAAGTCCGAGTTCATAAACACCTCGGGTATCTCCCTGAAGAGGCTGTATTCGCCTCTGGATACGGAAGATCTTGACTATGAGAAAGAGATCGGGTTCCCGGGTGAGTACCCCTACACCCGTGGAGTGCAGCCAACCATGTATCGGGGGCGTTTCTGGACCATGCGCCAGTATGCCGGGTTCGCCACTGCGGAGGAATCCAACCGGCGGTATAAATTTCTCCTTGATCAGGGGCAGACCGGTCTTTCGGTGGCCTTTGATCTTCCAACCCAGATCGGCTATGACTCTGATCACGAGATGGCCATTGGAGAGGTGGGGAAGGTTGGGGTGGCCATTGATTCCCTCCGGGACATGGAAACGCTCTTTGACGGGATCCCTCTCGGTAAGGTGAGCACTTCCATGACCATTAACGCTCCCGCTGGAGTATTGCTGGCCATGTACCTGGTTGTGGCGGAGAAGCAGGGTGTGGCTTTTGACAAGCTGCGGGGAACCATTCAGAATGACATTTTGAAGGAATACTCTTCCCGGGGAACGTATATCTATCCCCCAGAGCCTTCCATGAGAATTATCACGGATATCTTTTCTTACTGCGCGGAAAATGTTCCCCTCTGGAACACCATCAGTATCAGCGGGTATCACATACGGGAGGCCGGATCTACGGCTGTCCAGGAAGTGGCCTTCACTCTGGCAAATGGGATTGCCTACGTGGAGGCCGCGGTGCGGGCCGGGCTGGAGGTCGATGCCTTTGGGCCAAGGCTCTCCTTTTTCTTCAACGCGCATCTGGATTTCCTGGAAGAGATAGCGAAATACCGGGCTGCTAGACGACTGTGGGCAAAGATCATGAAAGAGCGGTTTGGCGCAAAGAATCCCAGGTCCATGATGATCCGCTTTCATACTCAGACCGCCGGATGTACCCTCACAGCCCAGCAGCCGAAAAACAATATCGTCCGAGTGGCCTTCCAGGCCCTTGCCGCCGTCCTGGGCGGGACCCAGTCTCTTCATACCAATTCCATGGACGAGGCCCTGTGTCTCCCTTCCGAAGAGGCAGTACAGATAGCCCTCAGAACCCAGCAGTTAATCGCCTACGAGAGCGGCGTGACGGACACTGTGGACCCCCTTGCAGGGTCTTACTATATCGAGCGGCTGACGAAGGAGATCTGCGAAAGGGCCGAGACCTACATAGAAAAAATTGATGAAATGGGCGGCGCGGTCTGCGCCATTGAAAAGGGTTTCGTACAGCGGGAGATCCAGGATAGTGCGTATCAGTACCAGCGTGAAATCGAAAAGGAAGAGAGAGTCGTGGTGGGACTCAACCGTTTCCAGGTGGAGGAGAAAAAGCCCACCAACCTTCTGCGCGTTGATCCGGCGGTCCGCATTGCCCAGATAGAGGGGCTGGGCAGCCTGCGGTCCGGCCGGGATGGTTCCGCAGTTGACGCGGCGCTGTCGAGGCTCAGGAAAGCCGCAGAAGGCAATGAAAACCTCATGCCTCCGATACTGGCCGCTGTCAGGGAATACGCCACCCTGGGCGAAATCTGCGGGGTGATGCGGGAGGTTTTCGGCGAGTACCGGGCTGCCTCGACGTTAGGGTAGTAGGCATCGGTCATAGGGCGTAGGGCTTAGGGTCAAGAAACCAATTAATTACCAGGGGTGGACATGAAAAACGGGAAGAAAATAAGAGTACTGGCGGCCAAGCCCGGCCTCGACGGCCATGATCGGGGTATCAAGGTTCTTGCGGCTGCGCTGATGCACGCGGGAATGGAAGTAATATACACCGGGCTCAGGCAGACCCCAGCCCAGATCGTGGAAGCCGCCCTCCAGGAAGACGTTGATGTGATCGCCATGAGTATTCTTTCAGGGGCACATGACTACCATTTCCCGAAAGTCATGGAACTCCTGAGAGAGAGGGGTATTGAAGATATTCTGGTGATCGGGGGAGGGATTATTCCCGATGAGGACATCCCCATGCTCAAGAAGTGCGGGATTGCCGCCATATTCGGTCCCGGAACCAATACGGAAGAGGTGGTCCGGTTCATCCGGCAAAACCTTGTCCCGATAAACCGGAAATGACAAATTTACTCATAAGGCACGAACAAAATACATAAGGAAAAAAATGGACAAACAAGTTGTTGTGCGTTTTGCACCGAGCCCGACCGGCTACCTGCACATCGGGGGAGCACGGACAGCCATATTCAACTGGCTCTACGCCAGAAAGACCGGCGGAAAATTTATTCTCAGAATCGAGGATACGGATGCGGAGAGATCCACCGACGAGTCCATCAAAGGAATTTTGGAAGGCTTGAGATGGCTCGGCATTACCTGGGACGAAGGACCGTATTTCCAGTCTCAATTCATTGACGAACACCGGAACACGGCCCTGAAACTCCTTCGGTCAGGAGATGCTTATAAGTGTTTCTGCACAAAAGAGGAACTGGAAAGGAAAAGAGGGGAGGCCATGGCGAAGAAATCGCCGCTCCAGTACGATGGGACATGCAGGCACCTTTCCTCCGAAGAAATTTCCAGGAAAGAGAAGGCCGGTCTGCCGTACACTATTCGTCTGAAGGTGCCGCGGAAACCGGGTGCGGTCTGTTTTAAGGACCTGGTTTACGGAGCCATTGAAAAAAAATATGAAGACATAGAAGACTTTGTCATTGTGCGCTCCAATGGGCAGCCGCTTTACGTGCTTTCCAACGCAGCGGATGACGCCAGGGACGGCATTACCCATGTGATCAGGGGTCAGGATGGACTTGCCAATACACCCAAACAGATCCTCATATACCGGGCACTTAAGATTCCTGTGCCTGAATTTGCCCATATGCCGCTTACGCTTGACCCCAGGAAGGCGAAGATATCCAAACGGAAGCACGGTGAAGTGGTCGCCATCCATTTTTACCGGGAGCATGGTTTCCTGCCGTGGGCGTTTGTCAATTTCCTGGCGCTGCTCGGCTGGTCAACTCCTGATTCCAAACAGATATTTTCAAAAGAAGAACTGATCGAGACATTTTCCCTGGAAGGAGTCAAGCGGTCCAACGCGGTGTTTGATATCAGGAAAGACGATCCAAAGTTCTTTACAGACCCCAAGGCCCTGAGCATCAATGCCCATTATATCCGAACACTCTCCCTGGAAGAGCTTGAGCCGTATGTACGGGAACAGCTTCAAAAGGAGGGCATCTGGAACCTCGATTTTGAAACCTCCAGGCGGGAATGGTTTCTCCGGGCGGTGGACCTCATCCGCCAGCGATTCCACGTGTTGACCGATTTTGTCACCTTGGGGCGCGCCTATTTTTCGGACGACTATACGATGGACGAGGGCGCCCTGCAGAAGAATATCCTCAAACATCCCGGATTACGGGAGTGGTTTCCATTGTTGGCAAGCCGAATGAAAGCGCTCGAAAACTATACCCTTGAAGGAACCGAGGAGGTGCTCAGGTCAACGGCTGAAAAGCTTGAAGTGAAGGCCGGGATCCTGATCAACGGGATTCGGACCGCCATAACCGGACAGGCCGTGGGGCCCGGGATTTTTGAGGTGCTCATGCTCATCGGTCAGGATCGAGTGGCCGACCGCCTTGAACATGCAGTGAAATTTTTCAAATAGGGCATCAGTGAAGTCCATAGCAAGAATCGGGACCTCCGGGTGGGTTTACCCCCACTGGAAAGGCCTCTTCTATCCGGAAGAGTGGCCGAAGGCAAAGTGGCTGGAGTTTTATGCCCGGAATTTTAGCACGGTTGAACTCAATGCTACCTTCTATCGTCTTCCCACAGAAACGGCGGTTGAGAAGTGGTTCAGCAGGACACCCGATGGATTCCTTTGGGCGCTGAAGACCAGCCGTTACATCACCCACATAAAACGTCTTGTGGAAGTGGACGAGGCCCTGAAGCGTTTCTACGCTCTGGCTGAGCGCCTTCACACCAAGTTGGGCCCCCTGCTGTTTCAGCTTCCGCCAAGCCTGAAATACGACTCCCATCTGGTAGAGACATTCCTGCAGCATCTTCAGCCGTCTTTCAGGCATTCAATTGAAGTGAGGCATCCGTCGTGGCTCAATAGCGAATTTTTCGGGCAACTGCGGGACTGCAATACCGCATTCTGCATTTCGGATACGGCGGGACGATATCCTTACCAAGAGGAGATTACCGCCGATTTTGCTTATATTCGGCTTCACGGCTCCCGTAGACTCTATGCATCCGATTACACAGGAGAAGAGTTGGAAACCTGGGCAAAAAAAATTGTGACATGGGGGTGTGAAACCTTTGTGTATTTTGATAATGATTTTGAAGGCTATGCCGTCAAGAATGCACGTCAGCTCAAGCACCTCTTGGAAGCTGTATGAGAGCGGCTTAAGCGCTGGAGTTTGGAATTTGTCATTTAAGCGCACAGCAAGAATCGGGCAGTATGCGGAGAAAACGATACGAGGTAAGAGGTTGTGCTGGATTTTCCGTTGCGCCCTATGCCCTGTGCCTCTCATAAATCGTAGAGTGTATCGTCCACCGCCGGCGGGCGGGATTTGCTGAGAGTCGATCCTTTCTTGGGTAGGAAAGGGTCTTCTTCCTCGAGGATATCCCCCATTTCAGCCTCGATTTTCTCAGGGTCCTCTCCGGCCTCCATCCGATGGAGTGCCTCCTGCATGCCGGGTCCCAGTTCGAGGCCCGTCATGTCTGTGAGTTTTCGCATGAGATTAGCAGCTTGCCTCGGATCTTCTTCATCCAGATGGTCCATTTCCTTTGCCAGGGCCCCCATGGCCTTTTCCATCTGGGCCTCATCCAGATCCGGCATGGGCGTGTCTTCCTCTTCCCCTTTATTCTTGAGGCGCGCAAACACCGACATCTGCCTGTCCAGGCGGATTTTTTGGCACTTCGGACAGAGGGGTCTTTTCTCTGTATCGATGGTCTTTGAAAAGAAATTGAAGATCATATGGCAATCCGGGCAATAAAATTCGTAAATCGGCATAGCGTCCTCCTCAACTCCTTTTTTCTGAACCTAATTGTTTTTCATTGTTTTTCATACAGAACACCCGCCAAAGAGTCAACGGCTATATCTTCACCCTGATTCATTTTCATCGGCGGGGCAGATTGGGAAAGCTCGCTGATTACCTGCAACGCATCGGCTGCAAGTCGAAGATCCCATTCCCAACAGAGGCTACAAGGAGCAACGATTGAGGTGCTCCAAAGCCTGGGCCGGAAGGACGAGCGTGCTCGGATGAAACAAGAGACAATTGCAAGGGAGAGATTTGAAAGAATAATATATTGAAATCAAAACAGAAAACCACATCATGATGCATGAACACAAAAGTAATACTGGGCAAAATTTTTGCTTGACAAGGAATATGAATCAGAATATACAACAGAAAAATAGAACTGTAGGAAAAATTTCAGTTGGCTCGTGACGGTTGATGAGTGAGGGAAGAAATGGAAAAGAAAGAGATACTGGAAAGAATGAAGGCCGGCAAGGTTGATACCTTGCGTATCGATTTCCCGGACATGCATGGAGTCAATCGCGGGAAGATCGTCCCGGCCAGCCGTTTTGAAGAGGTCTTGGAAGAAGGTATCAACTGCGCGAAACCCACTTTTTCATTGGACCTTTCATATAACATACCTCCTGGAACAGGAACTGCTGAAGAGGTCAATTACGAAGACATGACCATTGTTCCCGATCTCGAAACGTTCACCATCGTTCCCTACCAGGAGGGAACGGCCCGCTTCATAGGTGATATTTATGTGCATGGAGAGCCGTTTCCCTATTCTCCACGATGGCTGCTTAAGAGGGTGGTGGGTCTGTATCAGGAAAAAGGACTTGAACCTGTTGCTGCAAGTGAGCTGGAATTTTTCGCTTTCAGGAAGGACGGGGAAAATTTTAGCTACTACTGTGATAAGCCGAGTAACGTCTACACCACAGGCCCCAGAGTCGATCCCGTCGACCTGCTGCGAGATCTTCAGAATGTGCTGCTTCTGATGGGGATGGACGTCCTGTACTGCAATCACGAGTTCTTCCAAGGACAATTTGAAATCAACTGGCGACACGCTAATGTACTCAAGATGGCTGACCAAACCTTCACTTTTAAGACGGTCTGCAAAGAAATGGCCTTCTTGCGAGATCTGTATCTCACGTTTATGGGGCGGCCTAAAGATGAAATGGGCGGGAGCGGTTATCATGTACACTACTCGTTCAATGACGCGAACACCGGAAAAAACGTCTTTGATGATCCTGCTGGGAAAGAAGGAATGTCGGATTTGATGCGGTATTTTATCGGAGGACAGATGGCCCATGCAAAAGGAATGACCCTCTTCTTTGCCCCAACCATCAATTCCTACAAGCGTTATGTGCTGAATTCGTTCGCCGCCTATTACCTTGCCTGGGGGCTTGACAATCGTACCACGTACATTCGTGTACCCGGTGAACGGGGGAGGGCCACGAGAGTGGAAAACAGGGCCGCCTGCGCTTCTGCAAATCCATATCTGGTTCTTGCCGTAGGTCTGATTGCCGGACTTGACGGGATTGAAAACCGTATTGATCCCGGCGATTACTATGTGGGGGATATCTATGCCGAGGAGCCGGGAAAATTTGAGACCGTGCCCCTTTACATGCGGGATGCCATTGACGAGCTTGAAAAAGACGAGGTGCTCTGCGATGCCCTTGGTCAGGAAATCGTTCAGAATATCCTTACCATAAAAAGACATGAAGAAGAGAGATTCAGAACGTATGTCACTGACTGGGAGTTCAAGGAATATTTTTATCACTTGTGATGGGACAACGGTGTTGAGTGCCTATCCATTTCGGAGGTAGATCATGTGTGGTGTAGCCGGGATTATTTCCAAACAATCAACCTACCTGGGAAACGACCTTATTAATATGCTGAAGGAACTCCTGCACCGGGGACGGGATTCTACCGGTATGGCGCTCTATGAAAACCGCAAGGACATCCAAATCAGGGTCGCTCTGTCTGATACTCAGTTTGAAAAGGACCTCAAAGCGATCATCGCCAAACACGCAACTGTCTCCAGTGAACGGATTTACCAGGGAGAGGGGATTTTCAGTTTTTACGAGGCCGCTCTGGATATGGCCCCCGAAAAAATTGAACAATTGAATTGGGACATCGACAGCCATCCCGAACTCTGTGTCCACTCATTGGGACAGCACATAAAGGTTTACAAGGATCAAGGCTCGGCTGAGGATCTGCAAAAGCGCCATGAGATCCCTCCTGTGAACGCTTCCCATGGCATAGGGCATGTCCGTCTCGCAACGGAAAGCATTGAGAATATCAACTTTGCCCACCCGTTTGTCTCTTATCTCTATCCTGAATTGGCCATTGTGCACAACGGACAATTTACCAATTATTTCAACATGAGAAGAAAGCTGCAAAACCTTGGCATCCGGTTCAAGACCAATAATGATTCCGAAATGGCGGCACACTTTCTGGCCTACCAGATGAAAGAGAAGGGCAAAGACCTGGAAGGAGCGCTGTATCAGGGACTGGAAGCCTTTGACGGTGTGTTTACCCTCCTGGTCAGCACCGAAAGCCAGATCGGCGCCCTGCGGGACAGGTTGGGGATCAAGCCCATGTTGTATTTTGAGCAGGACGACCACACCGTGCTCTTTGGGTCGGAACAAATCTGCCTAACCCCTATCGTCTCTGACGTTTATGCTACGGAGATGGATCCCGGAGGCGTAATGACATGGTCCGTCTAGACCTAACGGGAATGACGTCCCGTGCGATTAACAGGAAACTCAAGGAACTGATAGCGATCGAAGACGAGATTGAAGTGGTGAATTCCCACTCTGTCCATAATCTTGCGACGGCCCTCATTGGCAAAGGCAAGATTGTGGTGAACGGCAGTACCGGATTTTATACGGGCGGATTCTTGGAAGGGCCTTCCCTGCTGATCAAGGGCAATACGGGTTGGTACACCGGTGACAACATGTTGTCGGGAGAGATCCTCGTCGATATGAACACCGGAAGCAATGTTGCCCCCTCGATGCTTGGCGGCACTATTGTCGTCAGGGGAAACAGCGGAAGCCGAGCAGGATGGGGAATGAAAGGCGGAAATCTGATCATCTGCGGTAATGTGGGCAGATGGACGGGGAAAATGACCCTGGGGGGCCGAATCATTGTCCTTGGCGAGGTGGGCGAGGGTATTGGTGAGTCCATGTACAACGGGGTTATCCATGTCCTGGATCAGGCTGTAGATTCAAAACTTGGAGGAAACAGCAGAGTTGTTCCCATCGATGACAAGGAAAAGAGCGAGGTGGAAGCCCTGTTCAGGAAATATGACATTGATCAGAGTGTCGATGAATTCAGGAGCATTGTTCCCAATGTGTACGGACGCCACGAATATGTTCTGTTTAAACCGACCCACAAAAAGGGGAGGCAGGAATAATGGAAGCAAAAGCAAAAAAGCCGAAGGCCAAAGACATTCAAAGGGGCGTCTGGAATCCCGAAACAATAGCAGAGATCAAGTATAAGGCGGAAACAGGAAAACACCGCATCCGAGGGTGTGGCACTCCGAGGAAGTTCCCGGATTTTGATGACTTGCTCGTCCTGCCGTCTCAACTAACCCGCATGTCTATAGACACATATCGGGAAGACTGCAAAACCCAGACGGTTCTCGGAGCGAGGTTTGCGAAGAAACCCCTGGTCATCGAGACTCCCATCATGATTTCAGGCATGTCCTATGGCGCGTTGAGCAAAGAGGCCAAGACCGCGTTGGCCAAGGCGACGGATATCGTGGGAATCTCCATTAACAACGGGGAGGGCGGACTGCTTCCGGAGGAGAGGGAGAACTCCTATAAACAGGTAGTGCAGATTCTCCCAAGCAGAATGGCATTTTCTCTCCGCAATATTGAGGTGGCCGATGCACTCGAGATCATTGTCGGCATAGGCGCCAAGCCGGGACTGTCCGGTCATCTCATGGGAAGCAAAATAACAAAGGAGATTGCCCAATTCAGACAGCTCCCCGAAGGCATCGACCTCCACAGTCATCCACGTCACGGGGATATATTCGGGGCCGATGACCTCTGCCTGAAGATGGATGAATTAAGAGATATTACGGACAATGAAATTCCTATTTTTATCAAGATAGCTGCCGGTCGGGTGTGGGAAGACGTAAAGATCGCCGTCAAAGCCGGCGCAGACGGCGTGGTCATTGACGGAGCACAGGGAGGAACGGGCGCAGCCCCGGTCATCGCATCAAACAACCTGGGCATCCCCACATTGCCTGCTCTTGTGCAGGCCGTTCGAAGCCTGGAAGATTCTGGGGTCAAGGATGAGTTCAGCCTGATCGTTTCAGGCGGCATCAAGGACGGAGCGGATGTGGCAAAGGCCCTCGCGCTGGGTGCTGACGCGGTAGCCATCGGCACCGGTGCAATGGTGGCCATGGGCTGCGTGGTTTGTCTGAAGTGCCACGAAGGAAAATGTCCGTTCGGAATCGGGACTCAGGACCCCGAACTCAGGAAAAGACTGAATATTGATGAGGCGGCACAAAAGGTCGCCAATTATATCCAGGGAATGACCTACGAGGCGGTAATCCTCGCAAAAGCAGCGGGGAAAACACAATTGCACAGCATGGAAAGGGAGGACCTCAGGTCCCTTACTCTTGAAGCGTGCGCCATGACGGGAATCCCCCTGCTGGGAACAAACTACACATTCACCGAAAGATTCGGCTTTTGTTAGTCTCTCGGACAAGGACATGATGCGCATACAAGAGCACCCGATTCTGGGAACATTTGAAAAAGGAAAAAAGGTTCAGTTCACCTTTGATGGTAAAACTATCGAGGGGTTTGATGGGGAACCAATTGCCGCCGCCTTGCGGGCGAACGGGGTGCTGATCCATCGCTATACGACCAGGAGAAATGAACCGCGCGGGGTGTTTTGCGCAATCGGCCGTTGTACCGATTGCATCATGGTTGTCGATGGGGTCCCGAACGTGAGGACGTGCGTTGAACCCTTGAAGGAAGGCATGGTGGTAGAGACGCAGGTTGGAAAAGGCCCTCAGAAAGCATCGGAGTGAGTCGTGCGAAGAATTGAAATGGTCAGTGTTGGAGCAGGACCGGCAGGCTTGGCAGCGGCCATTGAGGCCGCCAGGTGCGGTGTGCAGGTGGTTGTGTATGATGAAAATGAAAAGCCCGGGGGGCAGCTTTTTAAGCAGATTCATAAATTTTTCGGCTCAAGAGAACATTATGCGAGCAGGAGAGGATTCAAGATAGGTTTCGGCCTCCTGGAGGAAGCGCGGGAACTCGGGGTTGAAGTGTCACTCAATTCCGTAGTTCTGGGAATTTATGAAAACAGAACCATGAATATCATGGTTCGGGACCAGGTCGAGCAGGCGAAGGCTGAAAAACTGTTGGTAGCCACCGGGGCCTCTGAAAATATGGTCCCTTTTCCCGGCTGGACACTGCCCGGCGTTATCGGAGCGGGAGCGGCGCAGACCATGGCCAACATCCATGGTATCAGGCCGGGCAAGAGGCTGCTCATGGTGGGATCGGGCAACGTGGGTGTCGTGGTTGCATACCAGATGCTCCAGGCTGGATGCGAAGTGGCGGCGATCATTGACGCGGCCCCTCAAATCGGAGGGTACGGGGTGCATGCTGCAAAGGTGGCGCGCTATGGGGTGCCTTTTTTCATGTCCCACACCATCAAGGAAGCACAGGGGAAGGAGAAGGTTGAGGGGGCAACCATCGTACAGGTGGATGAAAAGTGGAAACCTGTTCCGGGGACCGAAAGATCGTTTGACGTTGATACCATATGTATTGCCGTGGGCCTGAATCCCATGACCAAATTGGTCCGCATGGCCGGCTGCAAGATAGTCAATGTTCCAAAGCTGGGAGGGCTTGTGCCCAGTCACGATGCAAACCAGGAGACCTCGGTTCCCGGCATTTACATTGCCGGTGATGTGTCGGGGATAGAGGAGGCCAGCACGGCCATAATCGAAGGCCGGATTGCCGGTTTGGCAATTGCCCACGCGTTAGGATATCTGGATGAAGAGACCTTCCTGCAAAAGCGGCAGGAGCAAACCAACAGTATGCAGTCTCTCCGGAGCGGAACTCACGGGGAGGCTCGGAGAGCGGCGAAAGAATATTTGAATGCGGTGATGAAAGGGTGAGTTCATGTCAGAAGAATTATCCCGATCAGGATATCTCTCGGAAGAAGAATTGAAAGACAGCCCGGGTGTCCCGAGCGAAGCCAGACGGCGGGCAGGACCAGTGGCGGTCATAGAATGTACCCAGGATATCCCCTGCAACCCGTGCGAAGCGAGTTGCAAGGTGGGGGCCATCTCGGTCGGAAAGGACATTACCAATTTACCGCAGCTGGATGAACAAAAATGTGTCGGGTGTCAAACGTGTGTATTCATTTGCCCCGGGCAGGCCATATTCGTGGTGGATGAAAGTGATGAAAATGGTAAGGCGAGGGTGACGATTCCCTATGAATTTCTTCCCTTGCCGGAAAAAGGCGATACGGTCATTGCGTTGGATCGGTCGGGAAAGGAACTGGGAGAAGCCCAGGTGACAGGTGTCAGAAAGACCGAAAAGATGGATGAGACCTCTATAGTCACAATAAAAGTGCCCAGAGAGTGGTCCATGAAAGCAAGAGGCTTAAAACGAAAACAGTAACAGATTACCAGGAGGAAGAGAAGCATGGCTGAACAAGCGTTGGGTATGGTTGAAACGAAGGGATTGGTAAGTGCAATTGAAGCGGCTGATGCGATGGTGAAGGCAGCCAAAGTGACATTTGTGGGAAGAGAGTTCGTCGGCGGTGGTCTGGTTACCGTCTTTGTTCGTGGGGACGTGGGAGCCGTAAAGGCAGCTACGGATGCAGGCGGTGCGGCCGCAGAGCGGGTTGGAGAGCTCATCTCAGTGCATGTCATCCCAAGACCGCACGGAGATATTGAAAGCACCATTCCAAAAGGTGAAAAGTAACCAGTGATACACGCAGAATTCGGATTGCAGGCACGGTTGCCCCGCTTCACTGGTTCTTAAGATCGACCCGTACTGTTTTCCCTGCTCGCGCTTAGTTTCCATTGCTGACTGTTTGGCCGGGGAATCGTTTTCACGTGAGAGCAAGAGACAGCCGGCGGCACAGACGTCACGAGATCATGTGAAGCTTGAATGAGCTTGATACCAAGAAGTGCACCTTGCCGGAACGAGGAAAACAATGGCACTGAACATCCAATTCATAACACACCCCGGTCCGGGTGTCATAGACATCCTGATGAGCAGGATGGGGGTGGGAGGCAAAAAGTCTCTGGACCTTATCGATTTCAGCGCGGTGGGACTGGTCCAAGGCAAGCTGGTGGATATGATGTATGCTGCTGATATAGCCGAAAAAACAGCACGGGTTCATGTCTTTGACCTGAAGGGGTCCTGCCCTCAGCATTTGACGATGATCGGCATTTTTGGTGACATTGCCGCGGTTAAAGCAGCGCTGGATGCCATAGGTTCCGAGGATCTATGATGATCCTGCTTAACCGTCATCGGGCCGAGGTGAACAGATCAGATTTGAGAAAGGTGCCTAAATGATACTCGGAAGGATTGTGGGCGATGTGTGGTCCACCAAAAAAAATGAAAAGATGTCCGCATTGAGGTTGCTCTTTGTACAGCCCTTGGGAAAAGATTTACATCCCGCCGGTGAAGTTCTGATTGCCGCAGACGAGATTGGTGCCGGGAACGGGGAACTGGTGATTGTCACGAGAGGTGCCCCTGCCATGCAGGCATTTGATAGAAATGCACCGGTCCCCGTGGACGCAGTGGTCGTGGGCATCGTTGACAACCTTGATATTGCAGAAAGCTCCTAACCCCAAAACAGGCATTATGAGTGAGATCGCAGAAAAAGTTCGGGAGGCGGGGGTTGTCGGCGCCGGCGGCGCCGGCTTTCCCACACACGTGAAACTCGATGCAAATGTCGACCGGGTCCTGGGAAACGGCGCGTCGTGCGAACCCTTGCTCATGAGTGATCCCCATATCATGGAAAAGGAAACCGATGGGATCCTCCGGGGACTTCTGCTCGTCATGGAAAGCACCGGATCCAAGAAGGGCACCATCTGCCTGAAAGGCAAGCATGAGAATGCAATGGCCGCGGTCACGGCGGCTGTTCAAAGAGAGCCGTTCAAGAAGATAGATGTATTTGAGCTGGGAGATTTCTACCCTGCAGGAGATGAACAGGTTCTCGTCTATGACGTGATGGGGAGGGTGGTTCCCGAAGGTGGTATCCCGCTCCAGGTTGGAGCCGTGGTGAGCAATGTGGAATCACTGTTGAATATCTCCCGGGCGGTGGATGGGGGAAACCCGGTCATCGAGAGATACTTGACGGTTGCGGGAGAGGTCAAAAATCCATATGTGATGAAGGTTCCGATCGGCACAAGTATTGGCGAGGTCATCAATCTTGCGGGCGGTGCCACTGTTCAAGACTTCAAGGCAGTAATAGGGGGGCCAATGATGGGAGAGGTCTCCGCGGATCTTGCTACCCCGGTAACCAAGACCACCAGCGGTGTCATCGTATTGCCTTCGGAGCACAATGTCATCGCAGGGAAAATCAACGACCCCGATAGGATACGGCATATTACCAAAATGGTCTGCTGTCAGTGTTCCCGGTGTACCGATCTCTGCCCACGTCACCTTCTCGGGCACTCTTTGGAGCCGCACAGGATCATGCGTCAACTGGGAGCAAGTACGTCCTTTTCAAGCGGGCTCATGGAAGACGCCCTCATCTGTTCCGAGTGCGGCATCTGCGAAAAGTACGCCTGTCCCATGATGATTTCTCCGAGAGAAGTGAATGCGCAGATCAAACGGGATCTTTTAAAGAGCGGGGTGAAAAGGACGGCAAAACAGACCGAATACCGACCCTCCCCGTTCAGAAATTTTCGCAAAGTCCCTACCCGAAGGCTGGTGGAACGCTTGCAGATAGGAAAGTATGAGGGACATCCGGCCTTCATGGATAAGGAGATCAGCGTAAAAGAAGTAAGGATCCCCTTGAAACAACACCTGGGGGCACCGGCCAAACCTGTGGTGAAGGCGGGCGATCATGTGGGACGGGGCAGCCTTATCGGCGAAATTCCGGACGGCGCCCTTGGGGCGAGGGTTCACGCCAGCATAGAAGGCGATGTAATTTCCGTAGACGGCACCGTGGTTATCAGGCGCTGAAACAGCGGAAAACGCGGTACATACAAGGAAACAACATATGGAATTCAAGGCAATAGGTCTCATCGAAACCAACAGCGTCGCCAAGGGTATCCAGTGCGCGGATGAAATGTTGAAGGCGTCCGATGTGGAAATCCTTCTCGCCCGCCCGGCCTGTCCGGGGCGCTACCTGGCCATGATTTCGGGTGATGTGGGGTCTGTCCAGAATTCTCTGGACATCGCAAAGGAGATTGCCGGTGAATTCCTGGTGGACTCGTTTTCCATTCCCAATGTACACCCAGCCGTATTTCCCGCCTTGAGCTGTGCCACTCCGGTTGTGGAAATCAAGGCCCTTGGAATCATAGAAACCTATTCATCCGCATCGTGCATAACCGCGGCAGATGCGGCAGCGAAGGCAGCTGATGTGGAATTGATCGAGATTCGATGCGCCACCGGTCTCGCCGGAAAGTCATTTGTGACCATGACAGGTGATGTGGCTTCAGTCAACTCAGCAGTAGAAGCCGGTATTGAATTGCTGCAGGACGAAGGTTTGATCCAGACTTATGTGGTCATTCCTTCTCCGAGTCAGGAACTCTATAAGAACCTCGTATGACAAATGCCGTCCGAAAAGTGAAGGAAATGCTCAACCGCCCTGCGACGTGGGATTTTTCCGATGCACAAACCTTGTATGCGGGAGTAGACGTTGGGACCTACAAGATAATCGCTATTGTGGTGGACGAAAAGGGCGAACCGCGTGCCGCCAATATGCGCCGTGCCGAAGTTGTCAGAAGCGGGCTCATCCTGGACTATGTCGGTGCCCTGGAAATAGTTCGGGAACTTATAGAGGAACTGAGAAAGCATTCTCCCCTGGCCATTGAAAAAGGCGCCACGTCCTATCCGCCCCATACCGAGTCCGGAAATATTGAAACGACAAAATACATCCTTGAAGGCGCCGAACTTGAAGTGGTCGAAGTTCTCGACGAGCCAAGTGCTGCCAATTTCGTTCTCGGTATACGGGATGGCGCCATCGTGGATGTGGGGGGAGGAACCACAGGGGTTGCCGTGATTGAGGGGGGAAAGGTGGTTCGTTCCTTTGATGAGGCGACCGGAGGACTTCACCTTTCGCTTGTTCTGGCGGGGCATCTCAGGGTGAGTTTTGAGGAGGCAGAAAAGATCAAGACCGACAGGAACATGAACAGTGTGGTTTTGCCTGTGGTCAGACCGGTTATTGATAAAATCTCCGGTATTGTGGACGTGTCCCTGAGAGGGTTCGGCGGGATGAAAAGGGTCTGCATGGTGGGCGGAACCTGTGAACTGGAAGGTCTGGCAGGCATTGTAGGGAACAACCTGGGACTGGATGCGTTTCTACCAGAGGCGCCGCAAGTAATCACTCCGCTGGGCATTGCCCTGTCGTGTCTTGGCGGTAATGGACACCGCCCTGTGGAAAGGGGCAGCTCTGATGACTGGTATTAATCCGGAGACCGTACGGGAAATAGTTAAAAAAGTTGTTGAAGAAATGGAGTTACCTTCCCAGCATAAGGCTGAAACAACGGCAAAGCTGTCGGCAACCGGCGGCCCGAAGGTGCTGATCGTTTTCCACGCCGGCGTGGGAAAGCTCGATGAGGCCATGAAACAGGTGACCTTAATCCAGGAGTCGGCGGAGAAGTCCAGTATTTTTACCGAGGAATCGGCTCGGAGCTGGGTGTGCGGAGAAGACGTGAAGAAAAAGACCGGCGCACGATGTATCCTTGATACCGTCAAGCCGGAAGGTTTGGAAAAGGTGCTGGATAAAGCCGATGTACTGGTCCTTCCCACCTTCTGCTTCAAAAGCGGCGCCAAGGTGGCAAGCCTGATCTGCGACGATCATGAATCAGGTATCGTATTAGCGGCCCTGGCGCGGGGGAAGAAGGTTCTGGCTTCACGGGATGGGTTTCTCATCAGTGAATCCCTTTCAAACATAAAGATACGTGAAGAAATTGATCGGATTCTCTGGAAGCTGGAAGACTACGGCATGGTTTTCAGCCCCACCGATCAGCTGAGTGACGTGTTCCGGAAGCTAGCCCTTGCTCCTGGAAAACCGATGGATAAGGGGGAAAGAAAACCGCAGGATTCAGGGAATGAGCCGGTACACAGGATCGTCACTGCGAGAGACGTCAACGGAGCGGTTAACGAAAAAATAGGTTCCATACACGTGGCCGCAAGAGGTGTCGTAACTCCATTGGCCCGTGATTTGGCAAAGGAATACGGAATAAGCATCGTAAGAGGATGAGGAGTTGGATGAATGGGACAATTAAGGGCCTACTGTCACTTGGACCGCCTGCAGCCGCAATTTGCCTCACTGTTTGCAACACGTTGCCGGGGCTTTCTTTGTGTGGAGGGAATGGCTTCGCTTTTCGTGGAGGTTGAGCCCGGCATTGAAGTGAACCATTTGACCGACATTGCCCTCAAGCTGACCAATTCGCGTCCCGGGGAAATGATCGTGGAGAGACGCTACGGCATGCTTGAGATTCACTCCTTTGACCAGGAAGAGATCCTCCACGCAGGGAAAATGATCCTGAAGGAACTGGGGCTAAAGGAAGAAGACAGGGTGGCGCCCGATATTCTTGCTACCAGCATCATAAACAAGGTTGATTCGTACCAGGCAGTCATCATCAATCGCAACAGCAGGGGCATGCTGGTGCTTGGCGGGGATGATGTGTATCTCCTCGAGGTGACCCCGGCTGCCTATTCATCCATTGCAGCGAATGAGGCTGAAAAACACTGCGACGTGCGCCTTGTGGATATACGGTTTTTCGGGGCGGCAGGACGTGTTTACCTGACCGGAACTCAGGCTGAAATTCAGGCCGCAGCAAAGCTGGTCGTAAACACCCTGTCCAATCTCAAAGGAAGAAAGGTGTAGCAGGGGATCATGCAGGAAGCGTTGGGGCTCGTGGAAACCAGAGGATTGGGCGCTGCCATAGAGGCTGCAGATGCCATGCTCAAAGCGGCGAAGGTCAAGTTTCTGGGCCGGCAAAAGGTGAAGGCCGGCCTGGTTACCGTGATGGTAGCAGGGGATGTGGGCGCGGTCAAAGCGGCCACCGATGCGGGAGCCGCCGCATGCCGAAGGATAGGAGAATTGGTCTCCGTGCATGTTATTTCCAGGCCCCATGAAGACATTGACATGGTTTTGCCCCGCGGTGAAACCCCAAAGGTGCCTTCCGATGTGGTGAAGCCGCCGAGAGGGAAAAGAAAGACGAGAAATAGACCGAAACGAAGTGTTCAAGAATAGTCGAGCCCCATCCACAAATGGATCTCGGGCATCAGGGAGACGTTAATGCCGCCTGCTTTTATTTTTGCTGAAGATATCGCTAAGGCCGTTCGCGAGGGGAGAAAAGAAATAACGGTCGTCGAAAACGCCAGAATTTCTGCGGCCGCCCTTGATCTGATTAAGGAGAAAGGCATCCGGATCATACGGGTAACAGGCCAAAAGGCGAAACCAGGCGATGTGGGGAGTACAGCGAATGTGCGCAACAAGGAAGAGAAACCGGAATCGGGAAATCCCCGCAGCTCTGAAACCGGCACTTCTCCCCCGTCCGGAAATGGATCTTTGTCCGAGAAAGATGTGGAAATCATCGTCAACCGGGTTATCAGCCGTTTCAGGGAGCTGAAAGGGGAAAAGCCTCTCCAGCCGGACGAGACAAGCATCACGCCGGAAGATGATGACGACCTGGTCATATGCCGGTGCGAGGAAATTACAAAGGGAGAGATAAAAGAGGCAATCAGGAACGGCATGAGGACTCTGAACGGTATAAAGCGGGTTACCCGGGCGGGAATGGGTCTCTGTCAAGGACAAACGTGTCAGCGGTTGGTGAGTCAGATTCTTGCCGGAGAACTGGGCAGGCCTTCGGGAGAATTTGAGTCGACTACCGCCAGAGCGCCCGTGAGGCCGATTAAATTGTCCGTCTTGGCAACAGGGTGAAAATGAGAACCGGAAGAGCGTCAACGAGGAATAGTCGGGAAGATAAGCCCATGAAGATTGGGAGTGAAAATGCCTAATAAAGCAGATGTCGTTATTGTGGGCGGAGGCGTCATGGGATGTGCCGTCGCGTACTACCTCGCCAGAGAGGGTATCAAGCCGGTGGTTATTGAGAGATCGGATATTGGGGGCGAGGCATCGGGCAGCAATGGCGGCGGTGTCCGGCAATCGGCCAGGAACCTGAAAGAAATGCCCCTGGCCATGGAAAGCATACGGATGTACGGCGAACTCCGCGACGAACTGGACATGGATGTGGAATACGTCCGCAAAGGAAATCTGCGCCTCTGTACTACCCCGGAAGAAATGGAGGACATGAAAAAATCTGTAGAAAAACAGAAGGCAGCGGGACTTGATTTACAGATGCTCGACCGGAAAGAGGTCCTGGATATCAACCCATACATCGGTGATAAGGTCGTGGGCGCCAGCTATTGCCCCACGGATGGACACGCGAATCCGTTTCTGGTGACGTATGCATTTTTCCTGAAAGCCAAAAGTCTTGGGGCACGGTTTCATACCCAGGAGGAACTGGTTGAAATACGGCTGCAGAAGGGAAGAGTCACTGCGGTCGTGACCGATAAACAGGTCATCGAAACCGACCTGGTCGTGGATGCAGCCGGTGTGGCAGGCCGGAAGGTAGCCAACATGGTGGGGCTTGATATTCCTATGCGGCCTGTCTTTTCAGAGGCCATGATAACCGAGCCGTATTCCGCACTTTTCCCCCAGATGTTCGGCCACGCCAGGGGGCTTTTTTACGGCCGGCAGACTGTTCATGGACCGTTTTTCTGGGGGGGGTTTGTCGGTACAGAACAGTATATCCACAGAGAAGGAAAACCTCTCTTTCATTATATCGGACCGGCTGTTTCCAGAGCGGTGCTTGATTATTTCCCGGTCCTGAAAGATATCCATGTGATCCGGATGTGGTCGGGCCTCATTGCCGCAATATCCGACGGGCTCCCCGTGTTGGGGTTGACGGAAGAAGTGCCGGGATTTGTTTTTTGTACAGGATTCAGCGGGCATGGTTTCGGGCTCGCTCCTGTTATCGGGCTGCTCATATCGCAGCTGATTCTTGACTGTACCACATCCATTCCAATAGGTGATTTTTGTTACGGCCGGTTTGTCAAGGGTGGAGACCAGGACTGCGCATGCCTAGGCAGCGACATCTGCACTACCCAGGCAGCGGTGTGTCCCAACAAAAGGCAACTGGCACGGAGTATCTAGACGACAAAGGCAGCGGGACGAAGTATGGATATTAACTGCGCGTCGGGTAAAGGAATCTGAAAAGAGAATTATATGATAGATCTCAGGGCGTTCGCCATCATCAATCAGATCCAGAAACAGTTTGCAGGCTACATCGGCAGTACGGCATTGGGCTATTACCCCATAGCAGGGCAGGCCGCTTTTTTTGTGGAAATCGCTCCGGGGATTGAAATCAATTCCATTACCAACGTTGTGCTGAAGAAAACCGATGTCAGACCGGGGGCGATGGTGGTTGAAAGGACCTTCGGCATGCTGGAGGTCCACGCGGACTCACCAGCGGACGTCCGCGAAGCCGCAGATGCGGTTCTGGAATACCTCGGGCTCGCTGAATACGATAGAATGAAACCGAAACTGCTCGCCTCTGAAACCATAGACAGGATAGATGCGCACATGACGCAAATTGTGAATCGCTTTCGGGCCGCCAGCATGGTCCTGGACGATGATACCCTGTATGTCATGGAAATGACCCCGGCAGGTTACGCAGGATACGCGGCCAACGAGGCTGAAAAAGCTGCTGATATCAAGCTCATTCATGTGACCGTGTTCGGGGCTTCCGGCAAGGTGTATCTGGCCGGAGAGAGATCGGACGTCCTGGCGGCCAAGGAAGCGGCCGAAAGCGCTCTTGCCGCCATAGAGGGACGAGAATATTCGTAAAAGTTCATTCAGGAATACGAAATGGAACCGGCGAGAAGAAGCCTTTTTGAACGAATCATAAAGACCTATCCCACCCTGTCTCCAAAAAGACGACGGGTTGCAGATCTCATTATGCGGGACTACAAGAAGATTTTCCTGATGACCGCCAGGGAGATCGCCGCCGAATGCGGGGTGAGTGAACCGACCATCATACGATTTGCGGTGGATCTGGGGTTTTCAGGGTACGCGGAATTCCTGCAGTTCTTGAAGGGACTGCTTCATATCGAGTTGACAAGTGCCGAGCGATTTGCGAAGACGAGCCGCAAAGAAAAGACAGGAACAACTATCCAGAGATATTGTCACAATGCAATCAGGAATCTCGAACACCTTTCGCGGTCCATCTCCGATACTGAACTCAAAAGGATTGCGAGAACGGTCTTTGAGGCCGGCACGGTATATGTGGTCGGGAACAGAGCCTCGGCAACGCTGGCTTATCATTTCGGATACCTGCTCAAGAAGATACGGGTGAACGTCTTCATAGACACGAATTTGTCCTGGGAACTTACGGACATGCTGAACCAAGCCGATGAGTCCATCCTGCTTTTTGTGATAGGATTTCCCCGTTACCCGAGGAAGACAATAGAAATCCTCAAGTATGCGAAAGAGTGCAGAGTGAAGACAATAGGGCTCAGCGACAATCCAAAATCACCAATTATTACCCTTGCAGATGAGCACATGATCGTGGACATCGAGGGAGTGTCATTCATAGATCCTTTCGCTCATATCATCGTTCTCCTGGGGGCACTGGTTCACGAAATTGCCTTCCTCGACAACCAGGAAGCGATGAACCGTCTTTCAAAATTCGATGAAGGGGTGAAGAAGACCAACGAATTCTATTCGGTTGAGGCGTTCGAGGAAAACCTGGGGTATCGGTTCGATGGTCCTTTTGTTACTTCTCTCTGGCCGCAGAAGGAGAGCGTCTGACGGCTCTGGAAGGCATTTCTTGATGAACAAATGACAAAGTACATTTGAGAGAGGCAGGCATGAGTCTTGACGAAAAAATAATTGCACAGGTTGTTGAGAAAGTTGTTCAAAAATTACTGGAACAACAGAATGAAGCGGGAGATTCAGACAAGGGGACTTCGAAGAAAGGCCCGGACATCATGGACGGTGTCTTTCAGGATATGGAGAGTGCGATTAGGGCAGCTGAAGAGGCCCAGAAACAACTTGTGGCCTTGCCTCTGTCCGTGCGCGAGAAACTTGTTCAGGCTATCAGGGATACAGGGCTGGCCAATGCCGGAAAATATGCACGGCAGGAATTCGAGGAAACAGGCCTGGGCTCGGCTGAAGACAACGTGAAAAAAATCGAATCTTCGTGCCGGGTTTTGGGCATGGAAGACCTGGCCCCCGAAGTCTACGCTGGCGACAAGGGCCTGACCGTCATAGAGAGAGTCCCGATAGGCGTTATCGCGTCAGTCAATCCGGTGACGAACGGTGTTCCCACCATACTTTTCAATGGTATCATGATGCTGTCGGGCGGGAATACGGTCATCAACAACCCGCATCCCAAGACAAAAGGTTCATCGGCCGGAGCCATTCGGGACCTGAATAGAGTCATCGTGGATGCAGGGGGACCGGCGAATTGTATCTGCTGTCTCGAGGAACCCTCGGTCCCATCCGCCCAGAAGCTGATGACCCATCCCCATGTTGGCCTTATTGCCGTTACCGGCGGCCATGGGGTGGTTGCCTTTGCATCCAAGACCGGCAAAAGAGTCATTGCAGGTGGTCCGGGAAATCCGCCGGTTGTGGTGGACGAAACAGCGGATCTGGATAGGGCCGCGAGGTGCATTATCGAGGGCGCCTCGTTTTCCAATTGCATGGCCTGTGCAAGTGAAAAGGAAATCTTTGTGGTGGAATCCGTTGCCGAGGGGCTTAAACAGCACCTGAAACTCTACGGTGCCTATGAAATTTCCCGGGAACAAGGGGAAGAGCTTCTGCGCCATATTTTTAAGGAGATCAAGGAGCCCGGAACCCCGGGCGTCATCAACATGGATTATATCGGGAAGACCCCGAGCTTTATCCTCGAGTCCATTGGGCTGGATGTGGATTCTGCCGCCAAAATAGCCATTCTGGAAACGGATAAGGATCATCCTCTCGTCTGGACCGAGCAGATCATGCCCATTCTCCCCATGGTGCGTTGCCGTGACGTTGATCAAGCTATAGAGTGGGCCATTGCCGCGGAACAGGGCAACGGACACACCATGGCGATTCATTCCAGAGACCTCAACAATATCGGCAAAATGGCCAGCAGAGCCAGGTGTGCGGCATTTGTCAAGAACGGCTCCTGCGGCCTGGCCAGCGTGGGTGTCTCGGGGGAAGGCTATACTTCTTTTCATATCGCGACCAATGGGGAAGGGCAGACGCGTCCCCGGATGTTTACCTCGGTGAGGCGCTGCGTTATGACGGACGATTTCAGGTACCGTTATGGCCAGAACAGGGAATAGGTGGACTTGTCACAAAGAACCCGTCATCGCTGAACCTGCATGGTGGCTTTTATTCTTTATGGGAGACGGCATACATGGACCTTTTGAAAAGGGATAACTATTCATCCGGCGCGCCGTTTGAGGAAAAGGTGGGGTACAGCCGGGCAGTGAAGGTGGGAAATATGGTTTTTGTGGGCGGAACCACGTCCACTAATTCTGAAGGTGTAGTAGAGGGTGCGGGCGACGCCTACCTGCAGACGAAGATTATCCTCCAGAAGATAGAAGACGCCCTCGTCCGTGCCGGAGCCAAGATTTCGGAAGTGGTGCGGGTTCGCTTCTATGTGACGGAAATCAGCAAAGGGCCGGATTACCTGCGCGCATATTCTGAGTGGTACAAGACCGTCAAGCCGGTGATTACAATGGCTGAGGTAAGGGCGCTGGCGAGGCCGGAACATCTGGTTGAAATAGAGGCAGAAGCCATTATCGGATCTTATCGCGTTTCTAACCACTAATGATTCCACCTTTTGCTGAAAAGCGGAACACAATTGGTCTTATGGCTTCACTCCCTTGACATGGTTTTTTGAGAAGAATCCATCCGGAAGCACGAGAAGACAACTCCTCAACCTGCCGAGGTACAGAAGTACAAATGATAAGAAAATTTGTGTTTGCCAGAGAGGTAAAGGAGTTGGTTGCTGCAGGCGGTGCCATGATGGAACTGCCTGAGGGAACGAGATTTTCTCCCGAGGCGGCTGATCTTATCAAGGAGAAAGGAATCCAAGTCAGTTTCACCGCTGTTCAGGACATTGTATCCACTGGAGATAAGAAAGAAGCGCCGGAGAGCGATTCAGTAGAAGGCTTGATCGCAGTGGCTTCACCCGGGAAAACAGCTACCGACCAGGTTGGAAGCCTGGCAGCCAGGAGTCCCTTTTTCCTGATTTTCGACATGAAGGGTGCTCTGGTTGAAGTGCTGGAGAATCCATTTGCAGGCAGCGGCGGACGGGCAGGTTCTCTTGTGGCCGAACTCATGGCAGAAAAAGGCATTGCAATCCTGGTGGCCGAGAATTTCGGGAAGAATATCAAGGCCGTTTTGGATGAAACAGGCATTCGCCATATGGAGTTCCAAGGGCAGGCCTGTGAAGCTGTCAAGGATATCGTGAAACAAAATCCATAAGATCGTGCTTCGGCAGTTTCTCCGCCGGATTTTCAGTAAAGGAAGTCATACAATCTGGGCATCGTATTGTGTCCACGCAAGGAAGGAGGTGACATAAGAACCGCAGAAACGGGACAAGAACATTCAGAGATGAACAATTTTGGAAAGGAGTATAGGGATGAAACGAAAAAAAGGACTATTTTTCGGGTCGCTCATTTTTACTGCCGTATTTGTTGTCTTTTTGGCTTTTGGGAACACCACGGCTACGGCTGCACAAAAGGTCTATCGAATGAAGATACAGTCCGCGTATCCTCGGGGTGACTTGTCTATGGGGCTATTGGACTATTTCGCCAAGGATGCCGCGAAAAAGAGTAATGGCAGATTGCAGATTGCGGTATTTGCCGAGCCGGAACTGGTCCCCGCAGATCAGTTGTTCGAAGCGACGCAAAAAGGAACTCTGGATATGTTTCAGGCCGTTGCTGCAATGTGGGGAGGAGTTATGCCTGTGGGCAACGTGGAATTCGGTCTCCCCTTCGCATTCCACATTCCAGGAGATCTGCCCATCCAGAAGAGCTCGGATATGGTGCGGAAATTTTTTTACGACAGCGGCTTTGTTAAATTGCTTCGGCAACAATATGCCAAACACGGCCTTTACTGGCTGGACATGCATTCCTACGGAGCACTTTTCACTTTGTCAAGAAAGCCTGTTCATACCTGCCAGGATCTCAAGGGGCTTAAGGTGAGGGCAGAGGGAGATTGGCAGAAGTACTATGATATGCTCGGATCGCAAGGGATTTTTATCCCCGGATCGGAGTCCTACATGGGATTAAAGCTCGGCACCATTGACGCTTCCCAATGGGATGTGAGCGCGATCGTAGGCTTACACTGGAATCAGGTTGCTCCGTATTGGCTCTTGGGTCTCCAGAACGATGTGGTCCCGGGGCAGATTGTTATGAACTTGAAGTCCTGGAAGGCGTTGCCGCCGGATCTGCAGAGCGCTTTGCACGCTGCCGCCAAGGACTATTATTATAAACTCCTGGAAGTGTATACGGGTGAGATGACGAAGGTAAATAAGTTGGTCAAAGAAGGAAAAGTGATCAAATCCTTTCTGAACCCGGAATGTGAGAAAGAGGCAGCCGGCATTGCCAACAAGCTCTGGGATGAAACAGCCAAACTGAGTCCAGCGGCTGCTAAGGGCGTGGAACTTGTCCGTGCATGGAGAAAGACCTTGAAGTAGAACGATCCGATCTACGATCAAACCTCATCCCGATTCACCGATACGCTCCAAAAAATGGAATGAAATGATGGAAGCGAGCGTGAACGAGCAGGGAAATAGCCGGGGAAAGCCCGGGAAGGGTAGACCGTACTCTCTCCCGGGCGCCTTCAATTGAAAGCAGGACCGAGAGGCCGGACTCCGTCCGCACAAAGAGGAATGAAGAGATGGAAAAGATATTGAGAGCCTTTTTCTCCTTGATTGATAAAGTGAGTGATAAGTCCGGCAAGATTGTCTGCTATGGCGTATTTCTTATGATGGTCGTAACGACTTGGGACATCATAGGAAGAGAAGTGTTCAAACGGCCTGTTGTTTGGGGATGGGTCATAAATAAACAGCTTTTTGCTGTTTTCGTACTTTTTGGCGGAGTCTATGCCCTTTCCAAGGAAGCTCACATAAAGATCGAGATACTTTATGCTTTCTTCCCTTCAAGGCTGAAAAGAATCGTGAAGGCAATTTCATTTTTCAGTCTTGCTGTTTTTATGGGCGTTTTGGTATGGCAAAGTTCCTGGATGGGCATCAATTCTCTAAAGATGAGGCAGGTCGCTACCGGATCTTTCCACCTCCCGCTTTACCCTCTCAAGTTACTCATCCCCTTAGTGGGGATATTATTTCTCCTCGAGGGCATCGTTGTATTCCTTAAACGTGAAGATCCGTAGAATTTCGCACTGCCGATGTAGCGATTCCTTCCTCAGCCGCCTGAGATAGGGCAAGGAGGCGATTCTCGTGAGTGTTGAGCTGGTAACAATTCTTCTATTTGCCGGCCTTCTGTTCTTTCTGGCCATAGGCGTACCTGTTGCTTTTGCACTTGGCGCGATCAGTGTCATTGTGGCCTTTCTATTGGGAGGCGTTAATGAGCTATATCTCATTGCCACAACTACGTACGGGCAAATAACAGACCCAACCCTGATCACCATTCCCCTGTTCTTGCTTATGGGGAATTTCCTGCTCCATTCGGGGATCTCCGATCGACTATTCAGCGCCCTAAATGAGTGGCTCTCCGGTTTGAGAGGAGGGCTTGCAATAGTATCCGTCGGCGTGTGCGTAGCGCTCGCCATGTGCGGAGGATTCGGACCCGGCATCTTGACCATGGGGCTTATTGCAGTCCCGGCAATGTTGAAATATTCATATGATAAGTCCCTGGCCCTAGGGACGGTGATGGCCGGTGGCGTTTTGGGAACGATCATTCCTCCGAGTATTCTCATGATCGTCTTCGGATACATCGCTCGCATTTCCATAGGAAGACTTTTTTTTGGAGGCGCGGTCCCCGGCTTCATCACTGCGGGCTTCTACATTGTCTATATACTGACGAGATGCCATCTCCAGCCGGATTTGGCCCCCAGGAGCACGGAAGAAATTACCTGGCAGACCAGATGGAAATCCCTGAAGCATATAGTGCTTCCCACTTCGCTGGTCATTTCCGTCCTGGGTTCAATATTCCTCGGATTTGCCACGCCAACGGAGGCCGCAGGCGTCGGCGCCGCAGGAGCTTTCCTGGTGTGCTTGATTCATGGAAAGCTTACCTGGAAGGTTGTTAAAGATTCCTGTATCGAGACCATGAACATCAGCGGTATGGTGCTGTGGATTCTGGTGGGGGCGACACTTTTCGGAGTCATCTATACAAGTGCAGGCGCGCAGGGCTTCACTATGGAACTCGTGCAAAAGGCGCCTGTCAATCGCTGGGTGATCCTCGGAGTAATGCAGATTATTCTCCTCATTCTTGGCGCTTTCATGGACGATTATTCCATTGTGACCATATGCGCTCCGATCTTTCTTCCCATAGCCACGTCCCTGGGCTTCGACCCCATATGGTTTTCCATCGTTTTCATTCTCAATATGCAGGTGGCGTACCTCACCCCTCCGTTCGGGTGGGCCTTAATACTAATGAGGGGAGTTGCTCCGGAGGGGATAACCACAAAGGATATCTGGAGATCCGTCCCACCTTTTGTACTCATGCAATTACTCGCCCTGATATTGACCATGGTATTTCCCCAGTTGGCCCTCTGGCTTCCAAATAAGATGATGTAGTATATATTTTATACTATGGCTTTGCTCGTGAGGAGACGTAAACATGGCTGAAAAGAGTCGACTTGATGGCAAAAGAATCCTCGTCGTGGATGATGAGCTTGACATTTTGAATACGGTGGAAGAATTACTCTCAATGTGCCATATCACAAAGGCCCTTGATTTTGAGAGCGCCAAAGGTTTTTTGGAGGGGGAGTCATTTGATATCGTTATTTTGGACATCATGGGAGTTCGCGGTTACGATCTGCTGGAGGTCGCCACCACAAGAAAAATAACAGCAGTGATGCTGACTGCACATGCCATGAGCCCTGAACATGTGGAGAAATCTCAGAAAGAAGGCGCCGCTTTTTTTATTCCAAAGGAAAAAGTATCCGACATAGCAGTATACTTGGACGACATACTTGAGGCACAGGAAAAGGGACAGAGTACATGGTCTCGATGGTTTAACAGGATGGCCGACTATTTTGAAGACAAGTTCGGTCCTGATTGGCAGAAAAAGCATGGCATTGGCGTCAGGTGAAATCCAGTGATGAAACTCCACTTGTTAGAGCATGATCGGTTCGATTTTTCACGGACCAACATCACCAAGTGGTCGGAAAAAAACGGCCACGAGCTGTACCAGACCTACGTTTGCAGGGGGGGAGAACTTCCTTCTGCAGACGACATGGACTGGCTGATGGTGATGGGCGGGTCTCAGCATGTTTGGGAGGAGGAGGCGAATCCATGGCTGGTTCAAGAGAAGGCCCTTGTCAGGAGGGCCATTGAACAGAAGAAGCTGGTGTTGGGTATCTGTTTCGGAGCGCAGCTTATAGCAGAGGCTCTGGGCGCCCAGGTCTTTCCCAGCAGTCATGAGGAAATCGGTTGGCATGAGATCATATTGACCCGTGAAGGACGGGAATCATTTCTTTTCAGAAATATCCCGGATAAATTTACCACGTTTCACTGGCACAGCGATCATTTTTCTTTACCCCAGGGGAGCATCAGTCTCGCCCACAGTAAACCCACCTCGAACCAGGCATTCATTCGCAGAGATGATCCGGTGGTGGGGCTGCAATTCCACCCTGAATACACCAGGGAAATGGTAAGATATTTTTCCGAAGAGGAGGGAGACGAATGGGTTCCCAACCTGTTCGTGAACGGAAAGGAACGGGTACTCAGAGAAACCGGCGAAATCGCGGATACCTATTGGCTCATGGAGGCCTTGCTGAACAACATGGAAGAGGCATTTAAGAACGGATGGTCCGAACTGTTCCCGCCTCACTCGCCGGTGGAGAAGAAACAGCATGGCTGAATTTCAATGCTGCAACGTTGAAAGAGAGATGGAGGTCTACGGGTATGATGCCGTTGTGAAGAGTCACTGCCGCATGTGTCACGGCGGCTGCGGTGTCCTGGTGTATACCAAAAATGGAAAGGTGGAAAAGATTGCCGGAGACCCTGACTGCCCTATTAACCACGGCACCCTTTGCAGCAAGGGACTCGCTTCGGCCCAACTCGCCTATCACCCGGACCGCCTGACCCATCCCGTGAAGCGTCTGGGACCGAAAGGCAGCGGCAGGTGGGAACGAATCTCATGGGACCAGGCCCTGGACACCATCGCTGAGAGACTGCTCCATTACAGGAACGTCTTTGGGGCGGAATCCGTGGTCCTGGGGTACGGCACGGGGAGAGAGAACGAAGCGGTGATCTACCGGTTCGCCAACGTTTTCGGCACACCGAATGTACTCACCGCCGGCCATTTTTGCTACGGTCCTCGTATTGCGACCAGCATCCTTACCTGCGGCACAAACCCGATAGTGGACTATGAACATCACCCCCGGTGCATCATGGTCTGGGGCAATAACCTGGTGATCAGCAATCCGGACTGCTATAAGGGGGAACTCTTTTCAAGGGCCCTGGATGCAGGCGCACGGCTGATCGCCGTTGATCCAAGACTTACGAGGATAGCGGCCCGGGCCGATATCTGGCTCCCCCTCAGACCGGGCACTGACGCTGCCCTTGCCCTCGGCATGCTCAACGTGATCGTTGAAGAAGGACTCTATGACAGGGAGTTCGTGGAGAACCATGTCCACGGGTGGGAGCCATTTGTGCGAAGGGTAAAAGAGTATCCCTTGGACAGGGTAGAAGAAATCACCTGGGTCCCGACACAAAAAATCAGGGATGCGGCTCGGCTCTTCTCGACCACCAAACCCGCGGCCATTCAGTGGGGCGTGGCCATTGAACAGCAGGTCAACTGTGCGGACAATGACCGTCTCCTCATGATCCTCATGGGGATCACCGGGAACATTGATGTGTCCGGGGGACAGGTCCTCTTCAAGCCCCCGGGGATCAGAAATGTCGGGCACTTCGGGGCCCACAGGATGCTCCCTGACACCCAGCGGGAGAAGCGCCTTGGCGGTGAGCGCTTCCGCCTGGCGGGCAATTTCGCCATCATTAATCCCAAATGCGTCTGGGATGCGGTAGTGGATGAAAAACCGTACCCGGTGAAGACACTCTTTTTCATCAGTTCCAATCCCCTCATGACCAGAGGCAATGCGGCAGAGGTTTACCGGGCCCTGGAAAAGGTGGAGTTCATGGCCGTCTCCGACTTCTTTTTGACGCCCACGGCTGAAATGGCCGATATCGTTCTCCCCGCCGCCACCTGGCTTGAAATGGATTATATCGGAGACTTCTGGAAGCGTCACGGCTATATCCTGCCCCGGAGGAAAGTCATCCAGGTGGGAGAGTGTCGATCAGATCATGAGATGCTGAATGATCTTGCACACCGGGTAGGCCAGGGAGAATACTGGTGGAACGATTTTGAACAAGCTCTGGATTGGATCCTGGAGCCGATTGGGATCACCTGGCAGGATTTCAAAAAAATGGACCATATCCGTGGGGAGGTTCTCTACCAGAAGCATGAGACCCGAGGATTCTCGACTGCGACCCGAAAATTCGAAATCTATTCAACGATGCTGGAGAACATGGGATACGACCCTCTTCCCCGATACCGGGAACCCCCGGAAAGCCCTGTCAGTACCCCGGAACTTTACCGGAAGTTTCCCTATATTCTGATCACCGGGAGACGATTACCCGGGTTTTTCCACACGGAAAACCGCCAGGTGCCCTGGCTGAGAGAGCTTCACCGGGACCCTATCGTAGAAATTCACCCGGATACCGCCATGGAAGAGGGTATTCAGGATGGAGAGTGGGTTACCATTGAATCCCCGCGCGGCCGGGTCAGACAGAGGGCGAAATTCTTTTCAGGCATGGATCCAAGGATCGTCTCTGCGGAACATGCCTGGTGGTTTCCGGAGAAAAAAGATCCGGGCCACGGTTGGGATGAATCCAACATCAACATGCTCACAGACAATTCCTACGAAGCCTGCGATCCCGCTATGGGAGCCACCCATGTGAGGACGCTTCTTTGCAGGATCTCCCCGGAGGAGCACTAGTAGAGGCCCTGCCCGTGGATCGATTTGCACTGATCATAGAGCATGAAGCCTGCTGGGGATGCAAAGCCTGCGAGGTCGCCTGCAAGCAGGAAAACCGCCCGCCTGATGGAGTCAAGCTGATCCATGTCTCCGAAGATGGTCCCCGGATGGTAGGGACCAGGCTGGATTTCGTCTATCGGGTAAATGTCTGCAGGCATTGTGATGAACCGGACTGCGTGGCTGCGTGTCCCGAAGAGGCGATAGTGAAAAGAGATGACGGTATCGTTATCCTGAATGAGACAGAGTGTGCCGGATGCGGCCTCTGCGTTGACGTATGTCCATATCGTGCCATTTCCTTCGACGGTGGCCAGGGAGTCGCGAAAAAATGCAACCTTTGCTATCATCGGGTCGATAGGGGGCTGGTACCCGCCTGTGCTGACAACGTCTGCCTCGCCCATTGCATCCATTTCGAAGTCCCTGATGAAATTGAAAAAACGAATGAGGAAAGGAAAGCTTCCTGCCACCTCCAGGTCAAGCCCCCGGATATCCGCTTTTTGCCATTCCCCTAATTATGGGTTGTCTTTTTTCTTTGTGCTGGTATACTTCTATCTCAAATTTTGTAAAAGGCCCTGATGGGTGAAGTGCTCCAGAAAGACGATGGATGAAATTGATTTCTCCGCGCCTTTGTTTTCCCGTGGCTTACAGGGGACAAATCTCTTCTCTACGAGAGGCACGTCGGCGTTTTATGGTTATCAGGATTGGGGTGATATCAGATACCCATCTTCTCCGGGTATCCAGAGATCTCAAAAATATTTTCGAGACGTACCTTGCCGACAAGGACCTGATTCTCCACGCGGGTGATATCGTATCCGAGGAGGTCATTGATTTCTTTAAGGGCCGGACACTGCACGCGGTTTTCGGAAACATGGATCCCTTTGAGGTCCAAAGGCGCCTGCCGGCAAAGAGCGTGGTAGAAGCAGGAACTCACCGGATAGGGCTTATTCATGGCTGGGGACCCTCAGCAGGCCTTGAGGATCGCATTGCCGCTGAATTCACGAACGTTGACATCGTGGTCTACGGCCATTCACACGAAGCTGTCAATCACATGAGAAATGGTGTGCTTTTCTTTAACCCCGGCACTGCAACGGGGTATGCTGCTTCAGGCATGCACAGCATCGGCATACTGGAACTGGATGACACTATTGCCGGACAGATTATCCCTTTGTAGTTTTTTAGCCATTTTGTGATTTAGGTTGCATGCGGCATTGGAGAGAGAAACCATGAAGGTACTTTGGGCTCCCTGGAGAATGGAATATATCCTGTCGAATAAGAGAGAGACTTCCTGCATCTTCTGCCCCGGCGATGACAGAGGGCCGAACGAAGAGCGCCTCATTCTTTTTGTCGGCACGCGAAGCATTGTCATGATGAACCGTTATCCTTACAATAACGGTCACTTGCTGGTTGCCCCGGCACGACATGTGAGCACCTTGGAATTCCTTTCGAATGACGAAAAGCTGGATCTGCTTGAAATGGTCGATAGGTCCATTCACGTTTTGAAACAGGTTATGAACCCTGAAGGATTTAACGTCGGCCTGAACCTGGGAAGGGCAGCCGGCGCCGGCATGGAAGAACACATGCATTTTCACATTGTCCCCCGCTGGAACGGCGATACAAACTACATGACCGTGGTGGGAGCGGTCAGGGTCATTCCAGAGCACATAAGGGAAACTCATAGAAAATTATTGCCTTATTATCAGCAATATATATAACATAGTGGAGGTAATACATGAAACATGTACGAGTGGTGCTGATTATCCTGTTTGTCCTGCTGATCATTACGGTAGCAGTTCAGAATTACACGGTCATGGCCACAAAGGTTACATTCAGGTTGAATCTCCTCTTTTTTAATCACGAAACCCCTCCCATGTCTTTGTATCTGGTTGTTATTATCGCGTTCCTGCTTGGAGTTATTTTCATGGGTTTCTATGGAATCACGGAACGTTTTCGTCTGAAAAGGGAAATCAGATTGCTGAAAAAGGAGTCCAAGGGAAAGGACCAGGAACTCCAATCTCTTCGAAATCTGCCGGTTACCGCCGAGGAAGTGGCGCCCGAAGACGATCAGAAGTTGCAGTGGGAATCGGATAATAATAGATGAACTGCGTAAACGAGAGTAATTGAGATATGGGGGGCCCGTTTTGGCAATGGTTCCAGGAGCCCGATAATCTGCGCCTTGTCCTGGGAATTGCTTTTGCATTCTCACTGGGTCTTGTCCTGGGGGTATGGTGGAAAACCATAACCCGTAGGGGAGGAGAGCAGGGTGCGGGCAAAGGAGATAGCGCGTTTCTGAAAGGAGTACAATATATCCTGAGCAACGATCATGACCAGGCTATTGAACAGTTCACCAAATCCGTACAGGTGGATTCTGAAAGCATTGAAACCTATGTGGCACTGGGTAATCTCTATCGTTCCAAAGGAGATATCGGCCGGGCTATCCGCATTCGCCAGAGCATCATACTGCGACCAAATATTGATCCGAAAATCAAACTCAGGGCCCTTTTCGATCTCGGCGTTGATTATCGAAAGGGAGGGTTTTTCAAGCGCGCTCTGGAAACATTCCAGAGGGTCACCGAGAAAGACCCTTCCGACGTCCAGACACTGGAAGAGGTAGAGCGGATCTACGAGGAAATGAAAGACTGGGAAAATGCCTATCGCACGAGGCAGAAGATTTCCAGGCTGGCAAAGGGCAATCATACGCATATTCTCGCCCATCACCTGGTGGAGTCCGGGAAGGAACTTGTGGAAGGAGAGAACTTGGTCAGAGCCCGTTCTTTTTTCACCAGGGCCCTGGCAACCGACCCGGCCTGCATAGATGCGTACCTTCACCTGGGAGATCTCCACTTTCACAAAGGTGAGTTCAAGAAGGCCATTCAACAGTGGAAGAAGGTCGGAGAGCATGCTCCGCAGTTCACCTTCCTTGCCTATCGCCGGCTGGAGGGCGCGTATGCCAGGATGAAGAACCTCAGACCGGTGGAAGAATTCCTGAAAGAGTGCGTCCAGACTCATCCCGATGCTTTCACTCATGTGGCCCTTGCCCGCTATCTTTATAATGAAATGGACGTGGGAAGTGCTCTTCAGGAACTTGAAAGCGCTCTCAGACTTGCTCCCACCTTCTGGGAGGCCAGGCGCTTCAAGGGAGAGATACTCATCTCCCAGGAGAGAAACGAGGAAGCATTGAAGTCCTACCAGGAACTTATCGAACACCTGAATATTCCTTACCTGAGATTCCAGTGTTCCCAGTGCGGGTATCAGCCTGTTGATCTCCAGTGGCAGTGCCCGCAATGCCGGCAATGGGATACGACAGACCTTGTTCGTTCGACTGAAGCAGCATCTCCAGGGACCTCCGCGTCTCAAACCGTAATCCCGGCATTGGAAGAAGAGAACAGAGGCGGATAGGATGCTTCAGCTGACACCTATGCTTCGACAGTATCTGGGTATTAAGGGGCAATACCCTGATGCCATCCTATTCTTTCGCATGGGTGACTTCTATGAGATGTTTTTTGAAGATGCACGGACCGCATCCAGGATCCTGGGGATAACCCTGACGGCCAGAGGCACGTATAACGGAGAAAAGGTGCCCATGTGCGGCGTTCCTCATCATGCCTCGAAAAACTATATGGCAAGATTGATTGAGAGCGGCTGGAAAGTGGCCATTTGCGACCAGGTCGAGGACCCCAAGGCGAGCAAGGGGATCGTGAAGCGGGAAGTAGTCCGCGTGGTGACCCCCGGCTCCGTGGTGGATGAGGCGGAAGTCCACAACAGGGAGAGCCTTTATCTGGCGGCGTTGGCCACGGACAGGAACGGTGCTTTTGGTCTCGCACATGCTGAATTGGCAACAGGAGAGTTCAGGGTAACGGAATTGCAGGAATGGAACGATCTCGTGGATGAATTGGGACGCATCGGGCCGGCTGAGGTCCTCGTGCCGGAGCGGACACAACTCCCGGATGAGAAATCCCTTTCCCATCTGAGGCTGGAAAAACTGACCCGGGAGACGTTTGATCCCTTGCGGGCGGAATCTCTTCTCAAGCAACAACTGGGCGTGCAGTCCTTGGCGGGATTCGGATGCCAAGATATGCCTGCGGGTATTGTGGCGGCAGGCGCGATTGTCGCTTATCTGCGGGAAACCCAGAAAGGCAATCCCGAACATATGAAAGAGATCATCAGCTACCGGCCGGGCGACTATATGTTTCTGGATGAGGCTACCTGCACGCACCTCGAACTCCTGAAAACCATGCGCCGGCATTCCACCAAAGGATCCCTGATCTCCGTCATGGACAGGGCGGTGACGCCCATGGGCGGGAGGCTTCTCAGAAAATGGCTTTCCTATCCCCTTGTCAGTCTGGAAAAAATTCAGCAAAGGCTTGCTGCAGTTGCAACACTCAAGGACGATCCCATCCTACGCGATGAATTGCGGGAAGATCTTTCAAAGATCTACGATCTCGAGCGATTGAATGGGCGCGTAGCATTGGGCAGGGCCAACGCCCGTGATCTCCTGGCCCTGAAGAGTTCTCTCATGGTTCTCCCCGACGTCAGACGCAAACTGGTGAATTCCCGCAGCATCCTCTTGGCCGATCTTGGTAAACGGCTGGATCCGCTTGAAGATGTGGCAACGATCATTGAAGAGGCGATTCACGAAGATCCGCCTGTTTCCTTGAAAGAAGGCGGAATCATCAAGGAAGGTTACAGCGAAGAGCTGGATGAATTGATTTCTCTGAGCCGGGAGGGCAAGAAATGGATCTCTGCTTTTGCGCAACAGGAACAGAAGCGTACGAACATTTCATCCCTGAAAGTGGGGTTTAACAAGATCTACGGGTATTACATCGAAGTTTCCAAGGTGAACCAGCATCTCGTGCCGGAGGACTATATTCGGAAACAAACCCTGGTGAACGGCGAACGGTATGTCACGGAATCCCTGAAAGCCATGGAAGAAAAGGTCATTGGGGCCGAGGAAAAACGCGTTGAGATGGAATTTGAGCTTTTCCAGGCGATCCGCGAACAGATCGGAAGCGAAAACCGGAGAATGAAGGAATCAGCCGGTATTGTCGCCAGAACAGATACAATCGCAGGGCTTGCGGAAGCCGCGGAACAAAACCACTACACATGTCCTGCGGTAGACGACAGTTTTCGCATTGACATTCGGGATGGAAGGCATCCCGTAATAGAACAGACCGTGACGGATGAAGATTTCGTTCCCAATGATGTGTATCTGGACAGCAAAGAGCAGCAACTACTCATTATTACGGGACCGAACATGGCCGGCAAGTCGACAATCCTGCGGCAGACCGCTCTAATAGTGCTCATGGCGCAGATGGGCAGCTTTGTCCCGGCGTCAAAAGCGGAAATAGGCCTTGTGGACAGGATTTTTACCCGAGTAGGGGCTTCCGATGACCTGGCGAAAGGCCAGAGTACCTTCATGGTGGAAATGAACGAAACGGCGAACATCCTACGCCATTCCACACCCAGGAGCCTTGTCGTCCTGGATGAGATCGGCAGAGGGACCAGCACCTATGATGGTCTGAGCATTGCCTGGGCCGTAGCTGAGGCGCTTCATGACAGTGATGGCAAAGGCGTTCGAACGCTTTTCGCCACCCATTATCACGAACTCACTGAACTGGTCCTTTCCAAGGCAAAGGTAAAGAATTATAATATTGCCGTGAAGGAGTGGAACAACCGGGTAATTTTCTTGAGAAAACTGGTTCCCGGAGGTACCAGCAGGAGCTACGGAATTCAGGTCGCAAGGATAGCAGGGGTGCCGGAAGAGGTTTTGGAGCGGGCGAAACAGATCCTGGAGAACCTCGAGGGTGAGGAACTGGATGATGCCGGAAGACCCCTGTTGGCCCAAGAGGGTACGAAAAAAGGACGCGAGGATGTGATCCAGCTCAATCTCTTCGGAGGACATGACCGGAGAATTATCGATTGGTTGCGGGATCTGGACATAACCTCCATGACACCCTTGGAGGCCTTGGTGGAACTCAATAAGATGAAGGAATATGCTGAAGGGCAGTTATGAGTTTTGTAGAGTATATACCACTTGGTAGTCACGGTAAAAGATGTGTTTCCCAGATGCTTATTGCAGTGGTCATTGCAGCTCTTTCTCTCTTGACCGTGGGATCAGGGAGACTTCTGGCCGATACCGGGAAGGCTGGAACCCTGCTGAAACAGGCGGATGCAAGCCGGGACGGGCTGTTCGCCTCGGCAAAGAAGAGAACGTATCGCCATAACTGGCTGACGTGTATTCAAAAATATGACAGGATCTTCACGCGCTATCCCGAGGATGAAGCGGCTCCCTGGGCCCTCTTCAAGGAGGCCGACCTCTATCAGCGTCTGTATCGGTATAGCGGCCAATCCAAGGACCTGGACAAGTCCATTGCGCTTTTCAGAAAGGTTGCGGAAACCTACGAGACTCACCGTCTGGCCGATGACGCCCAGTACAGGGTGGGGGAGATTTTTTATTCCCAGAAAAAAGACATGGCACAGGCCTATGTCGAATTCCTGAGGGTAGACATAAAATATCCCGCAGGAGACATGAGGTCAAAGGCGAGGGCGATGCTGGAAAAATTATCGGCCCTCCTCGGCAAGAAGGAAGAGGCGAGACTGGCCAAGAACAATGAACGGGATCCATCAAAACCGGTGCTTGTGACAGATATCCGGCACTGGTCCACCCAGAATTATACCAGGGTCGTGGTTGACATGGCGGACCGGATAACATACAGACATCATCTCCTCAGGCGAGATCCCACACGCAATAAACCGGAGAGGCTCTATCTGGAGCTTGTGAATGCCCGGGTGAGCAGGGAAATTGATAGTTCCATCCCTATCAAGGGCGATTTGCTTCAGAGGGTCAGGGCAGGGCAGTACCAAAAGGATTGTGTCCGGGTGGTCCTGGATATTAACAGTATCGGGAGCTACAATATCTTTCACCTTTACGATCCTTTCAGGATCGTAGTCGACGTCAAAAAAGGGGATGAGGAAAAGGAGAAACAAGAGGCAAAACCGGTGCTCAATAAGCGGCCCGTCCGAAAAGGGATCAGGAAATCCAGGGAACCTGATAACGATGTCTCGCTGGCCAGACAACTCGGCCTTAATGTGAGACGGATCGTGATCGATCCGGGTCACGGCGGGAAGGATCCCGGATGCTACCGGGGGAAGATTAGGGAAAAGGATATCGTTCTCAGCCTTGCGAGGAGGCTGGCCGATAAAATCAAGAAAGAGATAGGCTGCGAGGTATCCCTCACAAGAAATCGGGATATTTTCTTGCCCCTCGAGCGGAGGACGGCTATAGCCAACATGAGAAAGGCCGATCTCTTCATATCTCTCCACGTGAACGCCCACAGAAATAACAGGGTACACGGGATCGAGACCTACTTTCTGAATATGGCAACAGATGAGAATGCCGTTATGCTGGCCGCACGGGAAAATGCCACTTCGGAGAAAAACATCAGCGATCTCGAAAAAATACTCAACGATTTGATGCTGAACACAAAGATCCATGAATCGAACAGGTTGGCTCATCAGGTTGAAAAAGGGCTCGTATCCGACCTCCACGGCCGTTTCAGAACCGTGAAGAGCCTGGGCGTGAAACAGGCGCCTTTTTACGTGCTCATAGGGGCAGAAATGCCTGCTATCCTGGTTGAAGTCGGGTTTATCACAAATCCGCTGGAGCGGAAACGGCTGGAGACAGCGGGCTACCAGGATGAAGTGGTCCAGGGGATATGTAACGGCATCAAGGGGTATGTGAACAGCATTGACCAGGCGTATCAGGGAGGCTAACCCTGGACACCAGCAAGGCATCATCTGCGGCGTTGCCTTCGCTCGCTCCTCCCTGCGGCGTATTGATTCATACGCCTCACTCGTCGCTCCTCGGCGCCTCGCATCTAATGCCTTGCTGGTGTCCAGGAATTATATGAAACCGCTTGCTTTTATGCTGGATTCAGATGCGATCAGGGGGTGGGGTTTGGGCTAGCGTAATCTGAGGTACGCGTTGATGAATGGATCGATGCCTCCATTCATGACTCTGTCCACATCACCCACCTCAAGGTTTGTCCGGTGGTCCTTGACCATTCTGTAAGGATTGAATACGTAAGACCTGATCTGACTTCCCCATGCGATTTCCTTTTGACTTTGATGCATCTCGTGCTTCTTTTCTTCCCTCTTTTCTCTCTCTAACTCATAGAGCCTGGCCTTGAGCACTTTCATGGCCATTTCCTTGTTGCGGTGCTGGGATTTCTCATTCTGACACTGGACGACGATGCCGGTGGGGAAATGGGTAATGCGCACCGCTGAACTGGTTTTGTTCACATGCTGCCCCCCGGGCCCGCTTGCCCGGTAGGTGTCAATCCTGAGATCTTTCTCATCGATCTCGATTTCAATATTCTTATCTACCTCGGGAAGCACGGAGACCGATGCAAAGGATGTGTGACGCCTGCCGGTTGCATCAAAAGGCGATATCCGGACCATGCGGTGAATTCCGTGTTCCGATTTCAGGTAGCCATATGCGTAAGGGCCAGTCACGGCGAACGTGATGTTCTTAATGCCGGCTTCGTCTCCCTCCAGATGGTCGATAATCTGGACGTTCATCCCCCTGTTTTCACACCAGCGTATGTACATGCGGTAAAGCATTTCGACCCAGTCCTGGGCCTCCGTTCCACCTGCCCCGGCATTGATGGCCACAATGGCGTTCCGCTTGTCATCGGGGTCGTCCAGGAGAGATTGGAATTCGAGGACTTTTACCTTCTGTTGAAGACGGCTCACATCTTTTTCCACCTCCTTGAAGGTGGCATCGTCGGCTTCTTCAATCGCCATTTCAGCGAGAATTTCTGCGTCTTCGGTTTCGCGGTGGAGTTCGTTCCAGAGATCGATTCTGTCTTTGAAAAGCGCCCGTTGCTGGCTCAGATATGCCACTTCATCCTGGTCCTTCTGCCAGAAATCCGGCTGGGCCATGATTATTTCGAGTTTTTTAAGCTCTTCTTCCAGGTTATCCAAGTCAAAGATGCTCCCGGAGGGCCTGGAGTTGTTCCATTATGGTCTCAATGGTTCCGATGATATTTTCCTGCATGTCGTAAACTCTCCTTTAGTGGATACATCGTTTCTCATCTGCGTACCAAATCCTGATTATGAAATGAGACAGTGGTTTCACAGAAAGTTCATCATTTATCATAAGGAAATATTATAATAACTCAACATCTTTTTTCAAGTGCGTCGAGTCCCTTTTTCAAATCAGGGCATTTGCCAGCAAGAAGAACATCGGATGAAATCCCGCCTTCGTGAGCGCGGCTTTTTCCAGCGATAGAGTTCTCAGACAAAATTGGTTCAGGCCCATATTTATTGACAGTGAAGCCGTCAGGATCTATAAACCTGTAGCTGTGGAGGCTTTCCCGATTAGCATGCGTGGAAAATCCATGCTTGAAGTCTCATTTTGTAATTATAGCTCCAGAGAAAGGATGGGTCATGTCACAGAGAATCTTCGGGGGTAAGACCAATTATGGACAATTGGCAGGCATTTTGATGTTGGATTCAACGATTCCGAGGATTCCCGGAGATCCCGGCCATGCAGAGACTTTTTCATTCCCGGTGCGCTACAGAGTCGTCAAAGGATTTCCCTTTCAGGATCTGGTAGAGATACGCAAGGATCACTTGGGCCTGGTTATTGAAGCCGCTTTGGACCTGGAACAGGAAGGCGTACAGTTTATTGCCGCAGACTGCGGGTTGTTTTCCCTCTTCCAGAAGGACCTTTCAGGTGCCCTTCATATCCCTTTCCTGGGATCCTCGTTGAATTTGATCCCTCTTGTGTCAGCTTTTCTGCCGCTGGAGAAAAAAATTGGTCTTATCACGGGAGACACACGACTTTTGAAGAATGACCACCTGCAAGCGGCAAATGCCGAAAGGGGCCGGCTCGTCATAAGAGGCATGGAAGGGAGTCCGGAATTTCAGAGAGTGGTTATTCAAAGAGAAAACGAATTGGACGTAGAGCAAATGAAAAAGGGAGTTTTGGAGATTGCCAAAAGCCTTGTGGGAAAGGGCATCGGCGCAGTTATCCTTGAATGTACCAATCTGATCACCTTTCGTTCGACTATTCAAAAGGTGCTCCGGGTGCCGGTATACGATGCCGTAAGCCTTGTCGAATTTTTCGCGGAAGGATACAGACGAAGAGAATTCTTCGCTCGTTATATGGCTTGATCGCCGTGTGAAGGAAATCGAATCAGGCCTTTTTGACAGGCCATTCTCCAGGTTTGAAAAGAATCCGTGATACCGTAGGCATGACTCCTCCCGCGATTTTCTGCCTCATTGCAGGGATCACCTTGTCTGCCCCTTTTCCCCAGGCAGTCCCATAGCTGAGCAGGTTGGAGAACTGGTCGAGATCCCAGGCCGGGTTGTACCCCTGTTCCCGGAGACGCAGATATTCATCAAGGACCTCGGAATACTTGAACATGACAAACCAATTTACTCTCTTGGAGGGTGGGATATCCTTGTTTTGCTCGTACCAGAGAGAAATGCCTTGCTCGCTTGCAATCCGCTCTGTTTCCAGCCTGATTGCGGGGTAGTCCTCAGGGTAGAAAGGGGGTGAGAGCGCGGCTTTTTTGCTTTCATTGGCCAGGCATTCGGCAAAGGCGGTTATCATGCCGAGGATATAGGATTCTCTCTCAACAGAAAATTCGGTCATTCAGTCGGTCCCTCCGAGATAAGCGGCTTTCATCATTTCGTTGTTGAGCAGGTTTTGGGCAGCATCGGCCAGTACAATCGATCCGGTTTGAAGGACGTAGCCCCGGTCGGCAATGGAAAGGGCCATGTTGGCATTTTGCTCTACCACAAAGACTGCAGTACCCCGTTCGTTCACCTGTTGAATCAGTTCGAATTGTTGATCCACGAGGAGAGGTGCAAGGCCCATGGATGGTTCATCCATAAGGAGGATGCATGGATTAGAAAGGAGAGCACGTACCATGGCGAGCATCTGCTGTTCACCGCCGCTGAGCGTAATACCAAGGTTAAAAAGTCTGTTTTTCAGCGCTGGAAAGAGCAGAAGCATTTTTTCGATATCCTTTTTCACCGCCTCCTTTTCCGTCCTCAGAAATGCACCCATTTCCATATTCTCGAGGACCGTCATCCTCGGAAAAATCCGTCTGTTCTCGGGGACAATGGCCACGCCCCTTGAAATGATATCCTTTGTGGATTTTCCATCAATTCTTTCGCCTTTGAGTCGCAGAATCCCTTTCCTGATCTTGCATACACCGAGGATAGTCTTCAGTGTGGTTGATTTCCCCGATGCGTTTCCTCCCAAAAGGCAGATCAATTCTCCATCATTGATTGTGATATTGATGTCGTAGAGAACCTGAATGTTTCCGTAATAGGTATCGACATCAATAAGTTCCAGGACGGGTGTATCGTTCATGGATTAACGACCTTTCCTTCCCAGATACGCTTCAATAACCTGTGTATTGCCGGCAACTTCGTCATAACTGCCTTCGGCTATCTTTCTTCCATAATCGAGCACGAGGACTCTATCGGAAATTCTGCGTACCAGATTCAGCTTGTGTTCGATCAGCAGGATGGTGTATCCATATTTGTCCCGAAGTTCTTTGATAAAATCGGTTACTTCCGATGTCTCCTGGGGATTCATCCCTGCTGAGGGTTCATCGAGCATGAGGACTCTGGCTTTTGTGGAAAGAGCGCGAGCCATCTCAAGACGTCTCCTGTTTGCATAAGAGAGGGACGTAGCCTCTTGCTCAAGGCGGTATCCCGTAAGTCTTTTTCCAAAAAGGCCCAAAATTTCCCTGGCGTATCTCTCACATTCCTCTTCTTCTTTCTTGTAGCGAGGCAGGTGCAGCAGGATGGATAAAGGACCGGTCTTGGTCCGGTGAAACTGTGCAACCTTGGCATTATCTAATACCGTCATTTTGTTAAACAATCGCAGATTTTGAAACGTTCTTGCGATGCCTGCCTTGAGCACCTGATGCGGCTTCAGCCCCGCAATTTCTGAGCCATTGTAAAGAACGGAGCCTCTCTCAGGCCTATATATCCCGGATATAAGGTTGAAAACCGTTGATTTCCCGGCTCCGTTGGGGCCGATGATGCTCAAGATTTCCCTTTCAAACAGACAAAAGTCCAGGTCGTTGACGGCTGTGATACCCCCAAAGCTCATAGATACCCCTTTGATTTCCAGGGCTACGCGATTCCCCTTGCAGTATTTTCCGTTCTCTGATCCTTTGCACTCGCTCTCCGGAGCCGCTTCATAATAGAGGTCTGTGGATGCTCGGAGGACCCCGGTTTCGTCTTTGTCCGGACGCTTTTTCGTTCTGCTGAGAAACCCTATCGCGCCCAAAAGCCCTTGCGGTCTCAAGGCCATCAGGATGATCAGGATGAGACCGTAGAACATCATTCTATAGGCGCCGTATTCTCGCAGGAATTCCGGTAGGATTGACAGGAGGATGGCGCCGAGGACAACTCCCAAAATATTTCCGAGCCCGCCTAGGATCACCATACAATAAACAATTACCAGTTGGGGAAAATCGAAATTGTTCGGGAATACCGAGTCTTGAAAAGATGCGAAAAGAGCGCCTGCTCCCCCGGCAATGAATGCTCCTCCTGCAAATGCCTTGAGTTTCATCCAGGTGGCGTTAACCCCGAGTACCTTTGCTGCAAGCTCATCTTCCCGAATGGCGTTCCAACCCCTGCCGTACCGCGAGTCTTTCAGTCGAAAACAGCCGATGATGACGATGAGAGCTGAAAACCAAATAAGATACGCGTAGCTCTCAGGAGAGACGATCTTCATGCCGAAGATGTTGATCGCATCAAAATTATAAATCCCGTTGACACCTCCCGTAATATTAACAGGCCTGTCGAGGTTTATCAGCAGGAGCTTAAAAACCTGGGCAAAGGCCAGGGTGACAATGGCCAGATAATCCCCGCTCAATCTGATACTGGTCGTGCCGAGGGCGAAGCCGAATGCCATGGTCAAAAGAGCAGCAATGGGCAAAACGATCAGAAAGGGCAGATGAATGTTGAACTGGTTTGAGGACAGCAGAGCAAACGTATACCCGCCGATGCCGAAGAAGGCCACATACGCCAGGTCCAGGAGCCCGGCAAAACCGGCGACTACATTGAGGCCGAGGGAGAGCATGACATAAATCCCGGTAATCCCGTAAATCCTCAGCCAGTATTCATTGGGCATGACATACGGCAAAAGGAGCAACGCCACCAAGACGGTGGCGGAGCCAAGGAGCCTATTTCTTCTGCTTGTTTGCCACCTCACTGATAGGACGCCCTCTAGACCTTTTCGGGTATTCTTTCTCCCATCAGTCCCCACGGCCTGAAGATGAGAACAATGATGAGGATTGTGAACGCTACAACGTCTTTATATTCTGATGGGAAGAACGTTGTTGCAAGAGCCTCGGTCAGGCCGAGGATGACGCCGCCGAGCATGGCGCCCGAGATATTTCCTATGCCACCCAGCACCGCCGCAGTAAACCCCTTCAGTCCTGCTTGAAACCCCACATAGTAATCAACCTGGGTGAAAAGCAGTCCAACAAGCGTGCCTGCAGCTCCGCCAAGGGCAGATCCGATGAGAAAAACATACACGATAATGCGATCTGTATCGATGCCCATGAACGCGGCCGCCTCGATGTCCTGAGCTGTCGCCCTCATGGCTTTTCCGGTCTTTGTTTTCTTTATCATATAGGTCAGAATCGCCATGAGGAGGAATGAAACAGCGATCACCAGTATCCTCATGAAAGAGAAGACAACATTTCCCACTTCAATAACCCTGATATGTTTCGGGACCAGGGCCGTCACATGAAAGAAACGTGGTTTGGCGCCCTGGAAATTCAATACGAGGTTCTGGAGGAATATTGATACGCCAAGGGCACTGAGAAGGAGGTTGATCCGAGGCGCCTGTCGCAAAGGGCGGTAGGCAAGTCTTTCCACCAGTACTCCGAGCATGCCGGAGACGGCCATTGCAGCGATAATCATGAGAGATATAATAAGAGTGGCATTCATGATCGGCCGGCTGTTGACACTCAGGAGGTGAAGGACCCACCACCCGGCAAAACCGCCTATCATATAGATTTCGCCGTGGGCGAAATTGAGCATGAAGAGAATACCGTAGACCATGGTGTAGCCGATCGCAATCAGTGCATACACCCCGCCGAGGGTGAGACCGTTAATGAGCTGCTGAGGCAATTGTTGAAGATACGCTTCCATGATCGGGTGTTTTTATGACTCTCCTTGGTCTTGCCCGCTATTTTCCATTCCAAGAAACAAAGGCCTTGACGAGAACCGGGTCAAGGCCTTTGCTCAGGAAGTCATAGATAGGCTTTGCTACTTACCGGTCATGACGGCAATCTGCTTGAAATTGTTTCCTACGACTTTGAAAAAGTACGTGGCTCCTCCTTCAAGATCGCCCTTCTTATCAAATGTGACAGGAAAGCCCAGGATACCATGGTAGTTCTTGGTTTGGTGCAGGTACGTAATGACTTCTTTTCTGGATATCTGCCCGTCCTTGGCCGCTTGGTCGACGGCTGTCAGCAATATGTTCATGGCCTCGTACGCAGGCGGTCCGAATCCGCTCAGTGTGCCGTATTCTTTCTCGTATTTCTTCACGTATCCCTGAGCCTCCGGGATTGAGAATATGTCCGGGGAGAAATGGTACACATAGGCACCTTCCGCTGCGCCTTCGGAGGCAGCTATGAAGTCTTTCTTGTCTCTGGCGCCTTCTGTTCCGAAAAAGATCGCATGGATGCCGAGTTCCTTCATCTGTCGAACGCCTATGGCCTGATCGGGAGCAGCTGTGGCGATGAAAAACAACACATCGGGCTTGAAAACCTTCACCTTGGTGAGGACTGCAGAAAAATCCTTTGACCCTCCGACAATGGTATCTTGCATGATGTCGGAGATCCCAAGTTTTCTGAGCCCCTTTATGGTTTCGGTTGCCATGTTCTCACTATACGCTACCTTTTCGTTGAGAACGGCCACTTTCTTGGCCTTGAGATATCTTTTCATGAAAAGCGCACAGTTCCACCCATGAGCATCGTTTCTAGCATTGACCCTGAAAAAGTGCGTGTATCCCTGTTCAGTCAAATCCGGCTTCGACGCCGCGGTAGTAATACAGGCAAGATTGGCCCTTCCATAGATTTTGAGAGTGGCCTCGGCAATGTGACTCATGGGGGGGCCGATCACACCGTACATCGCGCTATCGGCGGCAAACCTCTGGGCCACATTGACTCCTTGGGCCGGGTCCATAGCATCATCTCCCATGATATGCTTAATCTTCACTCCATGAATGCCGCCCTTCGCGTTCCATTCATCCAGGGCGATCTGCGCGGAGTTGAAGATCTCCATGCAGGGTGCGGCGGCATCTCCCGTGAATGCGCCCGCGTCTCCAATATGTATGCCTTTGGACACGTCCCTGCAAAAGCCGATCTCGAATGAAAATAGAACGATCGCGATCACGGAAAGAAACGATACGAACGAATTTTTCATCTTTTCCCCTCCTCAATAAAGCTGGTTGTTAGTATGGAACTGCCCTCCTCATTAATATAAAGGCGGCGGGTTGATCAAGCGGGTTTTCCCTGTTCGTCCCATCCCCGTAATTTATAGTACTGTCTAACCATTCCCCTGATCGGAACAACCTGGCCTTTTGAAGGCCCTTCTTCAAGGGGCTCGTGGGTAAAGCGATGAGGCAGCGTGTCCATAGAAGCGTCGATGCCGAAATCGATGTTTAATTTCCTTTCGGCGTCGATGATTGTGCGCAGATCCTTATCAACTCTCTCCGGCGTGAACTTCAGTCCGGTTCCCGCAATCAGCAAACGTGAAATGAGGTCAAAATCCAAAATGTCCATAGAAAGCCCGATATTCTTGCACATGGTCATGCAATCGGTAATAAGGGCCTGCCGTTCCGTATGTTCTACAAGTACTGCTTTTCCGTTGTTTGAGAGACGATTGGCAATGTCGCGAATGCCCCAGCGTCTTTCAGCTTCATCGTAGCGTTCGGTCAACTCAAAGAAGGGTTCCGCCCTCAGATGATCCGCCCCACGGGAGGCAATGGCATAGGTCAGACCGAAGGCTTTGATTCCCCTTGGATCCCCGCATATGACATCCAACCCCTTTACATGAAGTGCATATTTTTCGGTGTCCCTGCCAAATCGTCGGGCTAGCGAGCGAGTCCCCTCAGCGAACGCGGCTCCAATCCCTTTTCGTTGAACAATCAGACTGAGAATTTCTTTTATGGTGTCTTTGTTGCCCCATGTGAAATCCAGGCCGTCCATATCGTCTTTATTGAGAAGCCCGCGTTGGAAACACTCCATGGCCCAACCGATGGTCTCCCCGCTACTGAGAGCATCTATCCCCATGCGATTAAGGTAGGCAGCCATCTTCAGGGTGAATTCCAGATCATCCACCCCAATTCGCGAGGAGTAACTGCACAGGGTCTCAAACTCAGGACCCTCTGATTCAGTGTCTTTTGTTATATAGTAGCGTGAGCAGTGGATATTGCAGTTGAAACAGCTCTTGTTCTTTACCTTGAATTCTTGAGCCAGTCTCTGGCCGCTGATTTGGTCTACATAATCACATACGCCTTTTTGAAAGTGATTTGTGGGCAGAATGCCGATATTATTGAGGGCCTTCATGAGTAGTGTCGATCCCATTGCATGACGGTCACCCCATTCCGGATGGTGAAGAATTCGTTCGTCTATTTTCCTGCACAGATCGAGATATTGCAGCGTGTCCGCGACGGAGACGGGTGTAGTACCCAGGACGGCCACGGCCTTGAGGTTCTTGGAACCGAAAAGGCAACCCATGCCGGTGCGTCCGCACATCCTGGAATTGTTGCAAGCGACCGTTGCAAATTTGACGAGATTCTCACCGGCAGGTCCGATAGCAGCAACCTGGAAGGCGTTGCTTCCCAATTCGGACCGGATAAGGGATGTCGTCTGCCAGATGTCCGAACCCCATAAGTGTGATGCATCCCTGATTTCGACATGATCGTCAACGATAAGCAGATAGCAGGGTTTTTTTGCTTTTCCTTTGATGATAATCTGATCGTACCCGGCTTGCTTTAACTCAGGACCGAAGAATCCCCCCGCAGCGGAGTCGCCCAGGATGCCGGTCATAGGGGATTTCCCTGATATGGTCATGTAGGCGGAAGAACTGAGAAGCGAGCCGGTGAGCGGACCAACACCAATAAGCAAGAGGTTCTCGGGTGACAGGGGATCGATGTCCCTCTGTAATTCATCATAGAGCCGCAAGGAATTCAATCCACGACCGCCTATGGCCTTCAACATGTAATGGGGATCACTTTTTTCCCTGGCAATCTTTCCACTGGTCAGATCGACCCGGAGAATGTGTCCGCCATACCCATACAGCATGTTATGCCTCCGTGCTGGATTTCCAGCGCTTACGCAATTCTTTGGTCATTTCAATTGCATAATTAAGTCGCTTGGCCTGGGGATCCTGCCCGCGGCTTTTTTTCTTAAAGAGCTTGAGGGTGATGACACCTGCATGATCAGGCTCATACCATATGGCCTGCATATTACATTGTGCCACGCATCTGGGCTCACCGCCGCAGAGGTCACATACATAGGGGATGTCATCATAGAGTTGGATGGCGCCGATTGGGCAGAGCGTCTCACAGGTGCCGCAGGAAACGCACAGGGTAGGGGAGACAATTATTTGACCGTAAACCCCGATCTCAATGGCCGACTCAGGACATCGGGTACAGTAATGCTCCTCACACTGCTGGCACATGACAGGATAGTCAACGCCAATAGCCTCGATTTTGACCACCTTTACCCTTGCCCGGTTTCGACCAACCCTGCCTGTATGAAAAAAAGAGCAATTGACCTGGCACCGAAGGCACCCAGAACACTTCTGGGGATCTACTCTGATCATTCGTATTAGACCCTTTCGATGCGATAATGCACTAAGCCCCTGGGATCGGGACAGCAAAACTGGTTGACCCTGGTGGCCCAATCACCCTCTTTGTTTTCTGCTCTCTGCAGGACAGGAAAAATGGGCATCATGCTCTGGAGCGCCCACATACACATGTGTTTTCCCTCGGGGATGATCAGTTTGCCGCCGTCAATGATGATATAATCGCCGACCAGCATCGGCTGATTACAGTAACCATCAATTCTCTCCACAGTGACCTTCAGACGTGCCATTTGACCCTCTCGACTGAATACTGAGCAAATTGGGGTGAGAAAGTTATGTTCACCTTACCAAGTTGATCGGTGGATATCAAATTTTTTTTGAATATATTAAAAAAAGAGTGTTGTTTGTGAGCAAATGCATATTTCCTGCTTTCAAAAAAACCTAGTGAACCTAATATTTAAAGATAATAAATATCATTGAGTTGCAATACCTACGGGAAAATGCTAAGTAGAAACAAAAAATTTTTACGTCAAAAAATTTAAATATAATAAAAAAGTAAGGACAACGAATATGGAAGAATATGGGCCCAAATATAACTCGCAGTTGGGGGCAAACATCCGTAATGCACGGAAGGAAAAGAAGATTTCCCTTGAGCAGCTTGCTGCGGGAACAGACTTGAGCATCAGCTTCCTGAGTCAGCTCGAGCGTGGAAAGGTAAATATTTCTGTTGAAAACCTCTGGAAGATAACAAGATTCCTCAATATTACCATGGTTCGGCTTTTTGAGGATCATGATGAGCAGAACCTTGGTTCCATCACCCGCAAGGGCCGAGGGGTAGTGCTGAACGTGGAGGGCTCTTCCGCATACTGCGAATCACTCGTCAGAGAGAGCAGGGCTCATCTTCAGGCTACCCTGTACGTGAACCCCCCGGGGCAGGGAAAAAAGATCGCCGGCAGCCATGTGGGAGAGGAACTTGTCTACGTCATACGCGGCGAGGTGGCCTTCTATCTGAACGATCAAGAGTATCATCTCCATGAAGGAGACCTGATGTATTATCGGAGTGAGACCCTTCACCACTGGCATAATCCGGGGAACCGGGAGAACGTTATTTTTATCGTGAATTCCCCTCCGAATTGGTAAGGAGTTATATCCCGCACTTTTTTTCTCCTTTTCGCATTTTCCGGAGAAAAAAAGTCCATGCGAGTACGAGTACGGAAATGGTGCAGAGAAGCAGTGCGAAGACGTCTCCGACGCGTGTATAGATAGTCGCGGGGCTGGATATGGGCTGCACATCCCTGATCAATGTCTCTTCCGTGAACAGACGGGACCTTGCAACTATTTCTCCAGTGGGACCGATAAAGGCACTGATACCGGTATTGGCTGCCCGAACAAGAGGCCTGCGGTTTTCCACTGCCCGAAACACCGCCATAGCCAAATTCTGGTAGGGAGCGCTGGTGGTGCCGAACCAAGCGTCGTTTGTGAGGTTCACGAGAATTTCCGCCCCCTTCTTCACCTGGGTCCGCGCGAGTTTCGGAAATATGGCCTCAAAACAGATCAATGGCCCGATGCTGATGCCCCTGTCTTTGAGGGGTGATACGGAACTCCCCGGCTCAAAGTCTCCTGCGCCGGCCACCATGCGCCTGACGAAGAAAAGAATGTGCTTCAGTGGAACGTATTCACCAAAAGGCACCAGATGAACCTTGTCGTAGGATTGCATCCGACCATCCGCAGTCAGAAGGTAAGCCCTGTTATAGTACGCATACTCCTTTCCTCTACGTTGGTACGCGGGGCTGCCGAATAGGAGGTCAGCGTGGGAGGCCCGGGCCAGCGACAGGACTTCATTCGAGAGGTCGGATCGATCCTGGAAAAAGAAGGGAAGGGCGGTTTCAGGCCAGACGATCAATCGGGGATGTGCGGAAAGGGCAGAAACTGTCAATCTCCGGTAGATGTTCATGGTTTGCGTCTGGTAGAGAGGATTCCACTTCACGGACTGGTCTATATCGGGTTGTATGATCGCACAGGTTATGGATGATCGTCCTGGAGCCTCGCCTTTCTGGTCAGTGCGGGAAAAGCCATAAGAAACCGCCGCGAACAAGATAGCCAGACCGAAAAAAATCTCCAAGCGAAAGAAAAGAGGATATTTTCCGGGGCGCCCGAACAGGAGTGAATAAAGGAGACCGTTCGAGAGTACAATCAGAAATGAAACGCCATATACTCCCGTGATATCAGCGACCTGGATGAGCTGAAGGTGCGCGTACTGGCTGTAACCCAGCAGGCACCAGGGAAAACCGGTGAGGAAATGCCCCCTGACGTATTCGAGGGATACCCAGAGAGCCGCAATAAAAAACGCTGGAAAAGGGGAACTGCGCAAGATTCGCACTGTTCCCCAGGAGAAAAGAGCAATGTAAAGGGACAGGTAGAAACAGAGAAGGAGATACGGACCGAGGCTGAGAAATAAGTTCAGGTTTCCGTAATGGTCAAGAACGAATATTATCCAATAGATGAGGGACATGAAGTGAACCATGCCGGCGAGAAGGCCAAGTTTCAGGGCCTGTGTCGGGGTTGTCCCTTCAATGGAGATAAAAAGGGGAAGCAATGCTGCCCATGCGAGCCACGAAAGACCGCAGGGGGGGAAAAGGCCTGTCAGCAGAAGTCCGGAAAAGACAGCGAGGAGTTGTCTTTCGCGTGTTCGATTTTCGCGTATTTTAATTTTAGGCATAAGGAGAGAGGGGTGAACTGTTCGGGTTAGGAAGAAGGCTCTGAAGGGGGAGGCTTTCGTTGTATGAGTACTTTGTTGATTTTTCGTTGATCTGCACTTTGAATCGTAATGTCAAGATTTTCAAAAGAGAATGTCTCGCCGCTGTCAGGGATTCTCCCGAGCAGATGAATGATAAATCCTCCCACTGATTCAAAATCCGCTTCCGGGAGTTTCACCCCAAAATCTTCTTCGAGCTTTTCTGCCTCCAGCCTCGCATCCACCAGGAAACGGTCCTGGTCCAGCCTGGTAACAAGGGGAAGATCGTTATCATGCTCGTCCTGGATATCCCCAACGATTTCCTCCAGGATGTCTTCTATGGTAACGATGCCCGCGGTGCCGCCGTATTCGTCGGTCACCACGGCAAGATGGTTCTTCCTCTCCTTCAGATCCCTGAGGAGATCACTCAGCAGTCTGTTTTCAGGAACGAAATAAGGCTTCCGGAGAATTTCGGCAGGGATGACGGTGTAGGGATCTTCCCCCCACAGCTTGAGGAGATCCTTGGCATGCAGGATGCCCACAATCTGATCGATATTCTCCTTGTGTATGAGGATTCTCGTATGCCCGCATTCGGCCACAAGTTTGATTATTTCGCCAAGGCTGGCATCGAATGGGGCGGAAGAAATCTCGATTCGGGGAATCATGATGGAGTGGGCCTTGGTTTCCTTGAGATCCAGAACCCCGAAAACCATATCGCTTTCTTCGTTGCTGACGAGGCCTTTGGATTGGCCTTCGTCCATCAGATCATGGATCTCTTCCGTGAGATCACTGCTATCGCCCAGATGCCCCTTTTTTCTGAGCAAGGATTTCAGCCGGCCCACAAGGCCTTGACCAGAGTCATCTTCCAATTATTCTGACTAGCTCCCGGCTGGTATTCATATGGGACTCTCCCCCGCGCGACCTCACAGGCCCGTAGTTTGAAAACTCATTCGCAATCTATCTGCCTGAGCGCATGCTAAAGATAAAAGTTTATATCCAGGAGAGACATTTGTCAAGTCCAGGAAAAGGC